>JBGTAZ010000128.1:0-11059 GCA_041749615.1 Leptolyngbyaceae cyanobacterium
GTTGAAGCTACTGAAGCGACAGATGTACGGCAGGGCTGGCTTAGAGCTACTCGCTAAGCGCTTCATTATGGCTGCATAACGGCAAGCTCAACGTAGTGCAGCAATCGTTTTCTCGGCTTCACCAAAAGCTCGGAAGAACCGTGGTTTGCCGTGGGTGTCCCATAGGCGAGCGGTGCCGTCTTCTCCACTGGTGGCGATTTTCTTGCCATCAGGGCTGAAGACCACGCTCCAGACACTCCCTTTATGACCTTTGAGAGTGGTGATTGGCTTGCCGCTAGTGTCCCATAGGCGAGCGGTGCCGTCGTCTCCACTGGTAGCGATTTGCTTACCATCGGGGCTGAAGACCACTCTCAAGACTATCCCTTGATGGCCTTCGAGGCGATTGCGTTCTTGCCCAGTATTGGCCATCTGTTGCAACTGTCCCAAGACGGGCAGCCGCAGCCGAGAATCGGGCAACACTGCTGACCAGAAGGGCTGCTGCCAGAAGGCTCGTTGAAGTGCTTTGCCGGCCCGGATACTTTCAATATCCGCTTCCAGGGTTTGATCGTTGGCCAGTTTAATCGTTGAACGGTCCACAGACGTTTGAATTTGCTCAATCTCTGCCTGCCGGACCTGCATTGCCGAGAAGAGGACTGCCATGGCCATTAATCCAGCAAACATGCTGCTGCCCACAGTAATGCGGCGGGCGATTTGACGATCTTTTCGCGCCTGTTTTTCGCGCCAGGCATAGCTGGCTTCGACAAATTCTTGACTGTCTGGGTCGAGGCGATCCAGCACTTGCTTGGTTTGCAACTCCAGCACCCGATCAAGCTTCCATCCGCTCCAGAGGTCGCCCCTGGCTATTTGCTCACTCTCCTGCCGTCGTGCCCGCCACAGCTTGGCATCCGCAATCAATTGACCTCTCAAGATGATGATGTCTTTCCGGTCTTGAATCAACTGTTGCAACACCTCCCAGGTTCTCAGCAATGCCTCATGGGCGACCTCAATGGTGGCTTGCTTCCCTTCCCCTCGACTCACCAGCAATCGCTTCTCAATCAGGGTTTCCAGAACAATTTGTTGAGTTCCCCCCTCTAAAAAGAGAGATTTAGGGGTGCGTCGGCTCACGGGCTGCTCATTGGCTAAATCGATTAATTCAAAAAAGATCTGTTTAACGGCATCTTGCTGTTTTTCATCCAGCTCTCCATATATTTTGTTCGCTTGCGTTTGCAGTGCGCCCGTTACGCCGCCAAGTTGTTCATAGGTTTTCCGATTGAGCACGCGATCGCTCACATCACCGTTTTTCCACAGCAAATCCAGCGTGTATTGCAGCAGCGGCAGCGACCCGGCTCCTACCTTGTAATCATCGATAATCTCCTCAATTAATCCTGGCTCAAATACCACCCCATTCCGAGCCGCCGGCTCCTTGATCGCTAGCGTTAACTCGCCATCGCTCATATCCGTCGGCATCCGACTATGGCGATCATGAATCAAGCCCAGCTCAGGATAGGGACTCAACCGATCTAAGAAATCCGCCCGCATCGTCAGCACAATTTTGAGCGAGTTGTCCTGCTGATAGGCTTGAATCAGTTGCACCAAAGCCGCCACAAAGCGATCGCGTTCAGTTTCCAGGGTTCGGGTAAACAGCTCCTCAAACTGATCAATAAAAATTAGCCACCGCTGATTCTGCTTCAGAGAGTCCACCACTCGCACCAGCGTCTCTGCCGGCTTCGTTTGAGCGTCTGGTTGAGCCATCTTCGCCTTGGATTGCCCATAGAGGCTGCTTAAACAGTGATGCAGCGACTTAAACGGGTTCTCATCGGGGACAAACGTCAGATTCTTAAAGGAACCCCAATCATCTTTCAGCTTAGGAATGAGTCCGGCTCCAATCAGCGATGATTTACCGCTGCCAGAGGCACCGAGCAGGAGCAAGATATTGTGGTTTTCGACCAAGAGATACTGGCTTAACTCAGTAATCCATCGCTCTCGCCCAAAAAACTTATCTTTATCGTCCGGGGCAAATTTCTCTAACCCCAGGTAAGGAGAACCTTTGATCAAGGTCCGATGTTGAATGTGATCTGTAGATTCCTGCGAAACGAAATATTGATTAACCGTTCCCTGGTTTGGTCCTATGACACCATAAACATCCTGGGCTTGAACGCCGTTTGCCGAATCCTCATCGGACCTACTCATTCCCTGTGCCCAGTTACTTATTGAACGTTTGATTCACCGTGCCTTCGTTCCTCCCGACCACCCCGTAAACATCGCCTGCAACGGTTGTATTGTAGGTCCCGCTTGCCGTGCCTTGGGGGTCCAAAACCTTCAGCAGCTCTTGCGCCTTCTCAACCACTTCCGCATCTTTGTCCACCGCCGCCTCCGTCAACTTTTTCTTCAGCGCCGCCTCATAGGTTTCCGGGTCTTTCTCGTGTTCTTCCAGCACCATCGCCGCTTTGTCCGCTTCCGGTTTGGGTTGACTGGCAAACTTCTTCTGAATCAGCGCCTTCAACCCTTTGTAAGCATCCGGAGCCGCCTCGCCTGCCGCTTTAGCCGCACCTGCAACCAGAGCCGTCAGAATAAGTGTCATTGGGTCCACGATTTTTTACTCCTGAGCATTTAAGTCTACTTATAACAGAGGATTTTTTGGGTCGTCAGTGATCTATTGACGCAGGTGTCCACGGATAGCTCAATTTAAGACGGTTAGGCGCTCAACTGCGATCGTCGGGCTAAAAAATAGGCAGCCTCTAAAGCCTCAACTCATAAGATTTCAGCTTTAACGGCCCAGATTCAGCCGTTGCTAAAAGGGGAAAGGTCGCGAAGACACGGTTGGCGAATTTAGCGGGGGAACATCTCTAAAGTTTCCGGCTATTAGGCCCCAAGGTTTCGCTACCTTTACTCCAACGGCTGCTTTTTTTGCAAGATCATTGTTTGTAATTGCTGTCTCTGGCTTGCAGTCAGACCTTTGAGTTTTGCTTCTAAAGAAGAGGTATTTGAGGGTGGAGTTGGTGATTGGGTCACGATTTCCTCTAGCAATTTAGTATCAATAACTTCTTCAATTGGACGGCGCTTTTCATCAGAAGAACACCGTTCATATATCTTGCTAAAGGTGTTGAGACTCATTCCCATCGCGTATGCAAGGGATTCTTTTTCTTGGTCGGTCAACCCAATTTGCCATTCCCCGTTTCGATAAATACGAACTTGATAAGCCCAAGTTGCCCAAACAGAACGCATGATGTGGGGAGTGATCAACTTACCTATCGTCCTTTTGGCAGCTATCTTCACCATTGCTGAAAATTCAGAACCATTATAAGGAAGACCAGATTGTGGACGCACAAAAAAATAGCCCCAACACCAGTAACTTGGCTCTGATTCTTGCGCAATATAACAGGCATCACAAGGTTCAAAAGATGCCCGACCATGACCAACCCATCGACCTCGACGACCCTTCAAATCTGGTTGCCACCAAGCATAAATCTGCTGGTTGTTCCGTCCTCCCGGTAACCACCACCCATACAGATAATGTTCAATGTAGTCATATAATCGGGTCCCATCTTGAAACAGGTGATTTTTAATAACAATCGATTGCGACCCATAAGTTTCCCATTCCTTGGCATCCCTGGCATCAATGACCCATAGTCCCTCCTTATAGTGTCTGCCCTGGTAAGAGTAGACTTTGCAGAGATATAAATCCTTAACAGTCCCATCAGCTCGTTGATCGCGCACACTTCTCGGGGGTAAAGGATGATAAACTCCATCAACTGGTACATGCGATGGTCGTTGAATTGGGCAGCAAAGTGCTAGTTTGAGGGTGCGATCTTCTTTTTGGCGACGTGTTGGCATTCCTGCTAATAAAAACCAAGCAAAGAAAGTTTGTTCACTTTGAGCAATACCAGATCCCGTACGAAGCTTATTAGCGCTACTTTTTGGACGACAATCAAGTCTCAGCGGATCTAAAAGCTGTTGATGAATTGTTGTCAGTGCAGTTTGACCTGGAATTTCGTCAGGCCACTTCATCGCTTGGTCTGCTACATATTCCCGACATCGTTGGTTTTGACTAATTTTTTGAGAATTTCTTTTGATGCGATTAGCAATCACTTGCAAAACCGGAATTTGCTCGTAGTCGATCGCAAAATTTACATCCTTGCAATACTGAAACTCTCCCACCTTCGCTAGAGCTGATAGCTTACTGTTTTTGGTGTGCGGACTAGTTGACTCCATTGTATCTTTGAGAAACTTGAAGTAGTTTGTTAGCCAAGTATCAACCGCTTTGATATGGGGCTGCCAAAATTCCTTACCATGTTTGGCTGGCAAAAACTTCCAGTCCTTTCTTGGCTGATGAGGAACTAACAGGTTTAAGCACAGTTGTTCTAGTGGAACTCCTTGATAACGATGGAACCAGCCCAACATGAGTAACACTGCTTTCATGTAGTTTTGTCGGGTTGTTTCTTCCTTCACAGCGTCAGTTTTGCGATAAGGATGCTCAGGGCTAATGAGGAAATGTTCAAACTGATTTAGCTCCGCTCGCAAACTTGCAGAAAATTCTTGTGGTTTTAATGCATATCTGCAATGCCGTTTGCTACGGTGAGTTAGTTTCTGCTGCACCTTATGACGAGGCGGAAGGTCTGAGCTGCAAAATTGTTTTGAGTTTGGAGCATATTTGAGGGGAGAAGGGCTAGGCCACCAGGACTGCTGAACACACCAAGCAAGGAGACGTTCTAAACTTCGGCGATGATTGTTCTGTGTCTTCTGAGAGCGAGGTACTAATTCAAATCCGCGCTGTAGCGCTGTACGAGCTTCTAAGAGACAAGTGAGCGGTTGAGTCCGCATAAAATTTTGACTTGTCGTTTTTCTAGGTCGGGATCGTTGATCTCCATTTGAAGTTGGGCTATACCCTAATCCGGGCAAGAGTGTGTTTATCAGCATATAATTCAGCTCTCTTACAAGTGAACCAGCTTGTTGAGAGGTCTGGTTGGTATGCAGATAGTTCATGTATCGATCAACGACATCCAACAAATTTTTGGAAGTGTTCATATTGGCAAACCTGTTCAAATACTAAAAAGATAAGTATTGATGTCTGAGTACATCTCCTCGTCATCAAAACTGCAAAAGCCTTGTTCCTAGAAAACTAAACGTCGAGGAACTGTTTTTGGTAGTAACTAAGTTCTTCTGAATTTAATGCCAGCAGTTCTTTAGCCAATTCTTCTAATTGGGGAGTAGCCTGCTGGTATTCTGCCTCAAGCATATCGAGGAAAACTTGATCGATGACATCTTCGATCGGACGTCGCTTTTCTTCCGGAGTACACTTTTCATAAATCCCCTGCATGGTCTTAACATCCATACCCATGGCGTAAGCTAAAGCCTCCCGCTCGCGGTCCGTTAATTTCGCTTGAAATGCCCAAGTTGCCCACATATCGCGGAGTAAATGGGGATGGAGACGCTTGCCGATCAGTTTATGAGCCGCAGTACTAAAAAACTGCGCAAATTCTTTATCATCATATGGAGTGCCAGTACGAGGTTTAAGGAAAAAGTATCCCCACTGACCGTGTTTGACCGTGTTTGGGCTTTGATACACGTCACTGGGTGATTGAAACTCAGCTCGCCCCTGACTAACCCAATGTCCTTTTTGGCCGCACAGTTGATGATCCCACCAAGTGTAAATAAGCTGTTTCTTTGCATCTAAACGCCACCATCCATATAAATAGCGTTCAATGTAGTCGTAAAGACATAGCCCATCTGCAAAGCAAAGATTACGGATCACAATCGACTGATGACCATAGCTCTTATTGGTCTTGTATCCCCAAATATCAAGCACCCAAATCCCCTCAGGACAATATTGACCTTCACGGATATAGGTTTTGTACAAATAGTTGTCCTCAAGTTGGTCGTGGCGGTTGAACTCTCTCTCCTGCTCACTTGGAAGCGGGTGGTAAACCCCATCCGAGGGCACCTCACTTGGTCGTTTAACAGGACAACTGAGCCAAACTCTGAGAGAGCAAAGCTCTTCCTGCCGTCTAGCAGGCTTATAAGAGAGAAGCCCCCAGGCTATATAGTCCCGCAAACTAGTTGCAATCGAAGTACCTGAGCGAAGATGCAAGTTTGATGAATAGATGGGTTGGCAGATGGCACGCAGTACCTCCGTCACAGTCCTCTGCACCGTTTTTAAAGCTGACTCTCCTGCAACAAGTTCCGGCCATTTTTCATTAAGCGGTACAACCCGCTCTCCATGACGAGCCCACTGTTTGACCTGCTTTCCTGCTTTCCGATCATGCGCGTTGATAGCCTTAAAAATCGGAAGTTTTCGATAATCGCTAGCGCTACCAACCTCGTTTCGATACAGAAATTTGCACAATGCAATCAACGCAAGCGTTCTAAATTTTTTTGTTCTAGGACTTTTGGCTCCAACCGTTTCTCTCGAAAACTCAAAATAGGCACACAGCCATAAATTGAGATATTCCATTGCTGTACTCCAAAGGGTTTCCTCCTCTTCAGAGGAGAGTGAGGATAACTTTTGTTCCGTCAGTATTGGGATCAAGGAAGCACAGTTCAGTTCAGCAGGGATCTGTGCTAGGGCTGTCTCAGAGCCTTTGAGAGCTTCAAAAGCGTATACATTGAACCAGCCAAGCATTTTCCGAATTTCACGAACATAAATGTTGGCTGATGAGTCCTCGATATTGGCTGCATAGCGATCATCGTGGTCTAGATCAGTCAGATATTCAAAGAAGGCGTCTAATTCTGCTTGCAGATCTGGAGGCGTGTCCTCTTGTTTGAGAGCATAAGCTGGATAAACGTATCTTCGTGTTGTCAAATGATTGCGGTTGGCCTTGCCAAATCCTCGACGTAGGCGTGGGCAATATTCCTCACTAGGGGTAGTCCTTTGCTGTTCAGAGGCTGATGTCTGCATTTGGTTCCACCAATATTGCCCCTCACACCAAGTCAAAAACTGTTCTAGGCGTTTACCGTAGGTTTTCTGGCTGTTTAAGGAACCGACGGTGGCTAATTCGTCTGCAAGATATATTCGTGCCTCTAGCAGAGTTGTTGGTGCAATTGTCTGCATGAAGTTCCAGGCTGCTTGGGTTTCCGCTTGGGTGCTTTTTTTTCCGGCTGGACGTAACGCTGGATTTAATCCTGGGAGAAATAGTCGAAAAAGAGCAGATTGGGTTTCGTTGAGAGTGTTCTTGACTTGCCGAGGTTCTTTGTGCGCTTGAATACTCTTCTGATAAAGATTCCATACCTCAAACACCGTGGTAGGTAGTGAAAGCATAATAAATGTCCTACAAGGTTGTAATTGTGCGATCCCTAAATTTGGGCAACGTTCTAGCCAGACGTGTCCTTAACTTTTATTAAATAATACAAAAGAACTAATAGGACTTAAGCGACATAAAACTTTATTGAACGAAGGCTATCATTACTTAATAGCAAACAAAAATAGAGAGCTAAAAAGCCTACGCAGAGGCAATTTTAGCCTAGATTTTGGATTTGGCGTTAATAAATAACTTTGAAGTCTGTAATAAATATCCAGCAGTCAGTTTCGGGCGCATCTAACGGTTGGGGGAGTGGTGATACCAATTTAAATGGCATCAACGACAGATAGAGCATTGAGGATGAAGGGATAACCCGTAAGGGAAGCAATCACTTGAGGGGTTAGCTGAGACAAGAGGTGATCAACCCTTGTTTGCAGTTGGTCGAGCGTTTTGAACGAAGCCCACTTGAGATCTGCCTTGAGATGTTCCCACAAACGCTCTATGGGATTTAGCTCAGGACAGTAGGGCGGTTGAAACACCAAAATAATGTTCTCTGGCACAATCAGGTCTTTGCCGGTGTGAAACCGTCCATTATCCACTTGCAACAGGTTGAGGCTGTCAGGGTAAACCTTGGAGAACTCATCCAAGAAGTATTGGTAGCAGGCGGTATCGACATGGGAGAACTGTAAGAAAAAGGATGCTCCGGTGGCAGGTTCCACCGCACCGTACAGCCAGAATGCTTTGAATATCCATTGCCATGAGCCGATGGGTTTCACCCCCACTGCTGTAATCAAGCGCCCGATGAGTGTGTGCAGTCCAAAGCGACTCTCATCCTGGGCAAAGTAGCGAATCTCTCGCTCATCTTGGCGCATTTGCCGATAGTACTGGCTCAACAAGACGAGGTCGTCTGGAAGGTTTTTTTAAATGCCTCTCGTTGGGCTTGGTTCTGGTTGAGGTGTTGAGGACGGGCGACTTTAAGCTTAGCTTTCAGACGATAGCGCGTCATCTGGTACACCGTATGATACTGAGCGTCTACCCCTAAAGTCTCTGACAGCCACTGCTGCACTGCCCCATAACTGTCAAAACCGTTGCTTGGTTCTTGCAATCGCTTGGCTAAGGCAGTCTCTGCACACAGGGGAATCACACGGTTGCCACCGCCTGGGATTGGTTTGACCACCAGTAAGGCTTCGAGTCCTTGCGCTCGGTATAACGCTAACCACTTTTGCACCGTGCCTCGATGCCTGCCAATCGCTATCGCTATCTGGCTGATACTTGGGGCGTAGGCTTGTTTGAGCCAGTACAACACTTGCAATCGTTCTTTGAGTATCGGCTGTTCGACCACTCGCAAACGTTCGCCTAATTCCTCAAGACTTTCCCGGATTGCGATCGCACTCACTCCAGCCATCGTTAGACCCTCATCGCTACACCCCTCAGTTTATCTGATCCGTAACTACCCTAGTTTAATTTGGTATGAGTTGGGGCTAGAGAATGATGAGCAAACAAGGAATCAAATCGCCCATTCACCCAAGCTGGATGGATATGGAGTAGATGATTAAAGCCGGGTTCACTCCAACGCATTCCGGTTCGCTTAAAACGTTGAGTAATCGACCATTTACAAGCACTCTCCACCATACTGGAGCCAATTGAAAACCCCAACGTGAGTGCGTCCGGGTTCAGTGACTCGACCGACATAGTGCTGCACTTGTTTGCGACGAATTCGTTTGCCTTGGTCGGTTGCCAGGGTGTAAGCCATGGCAATCAATAGCACGATCGCCAGGAAGCGCTGACCTGTGAGTTGAGTGTCTTCGAGGTGGTAACCGCCAGACTTAAAATCGCGGAACATGGGTTCAATGGAGAACCTTTTTGCGTAACACTCCAAAGCCGCTTCTAGACTCTCAAGGTCGGTGAGCAAATACCAGACTTGATTCGCTTTACCCTGACGGTATACCCGCTTCCATCGGGTGACCAAATTGAAGCGACCAAAACCCTGCTGTTGAGTGACTTGCACTTGCACCTCATACACGGCGATGCCGGGAAACTGAGCTAACTCATCAAGCCGGGTATACCCAGCCTTGGGAAACGGCTCAACCGTGGTACTCTTGGGCAGTCTCAGGACAAAGTGAACGCGTTGTTGGCGCAACCAATCAGCCAGTGCCACACGATGAAACTCTCGGTCGCCCAGCACAACGGGGCGATAGTTCCGCACCCAATCAAACACCGGACGCAGCACTGCTTTTTGCTCTGCCAATGAACTTTGTCCTTGCTTATCTAAGACTTGCCAGTACAACGGAATCGTTCGCTTCTGATAAACCACACTCACCATCAGCAAGTTATGGTGTTTCCACTGCGTCCGGTCAATCACAACCAATAACCGTTGCCCTCGCTCAAAGTGCCCCTTGAGCCAATACTTAACAATTGGAACCCACACCGCTTTGGCGCTCAATTGCGGCAGCATCAGAAACCGTTGCAAGTTCCGACGACGACTCTCGAATTGAATCGGTTGAGCAAACAGAGTGGCTAACCGTTCAAGCGAGACTTGGCGTTCTCTTTGCAACAACACCACTAACATGGTCAGCGTAATCACTTGAATTTGAGAGAACTGGGCTGATAGACAAGCTTGGTAGAATGGTGGCAACATATTTTGATTGGGTAGAGCGAGTTTCTTGAATTCGCTCTATTTTCGTTTATTTGTAAGCTTCCTTTCTACCACCCGGCTTTGCTTTCAGCTTCACTGTCACCCCCTGAGGTCGGTCAGTTCTAGCCGTAGCAAATACTTCCAGTCGATACGGGAGCGCACCGCTTCAGCCGCTTGGCGGTCTGATAGATTTTCGCGGAACTGCATGATGGTGACTAACGCCAACCGCCACGGTGGAATGGCCGACTGTCCAACTTCTGAGAACAGCTCGGTGAAGTCGGCATCTTCAAAGATAGGGCCGAGTTCATCCTGTAGCGTCAGGTATGGATTGCCTTTGGCAAACGCGGCTTTGGCAACTCGCAGCGTATCGGCGGGCACTAATGAGTCCGGCTGAGGCTTTAGGGACATGGCGGTTTTCCTTTGGAAGCGATTTGCGATCGCACTTCCTATCAGTGATGGATTGGCCTCAGCTTACCGATTTTTTGCTAATTCTGGAGTTCGCCAACAGTGTCGTAGACCTTTCGAGACATCGCGATCAGTGTGTCTCAATTCATGTCTCAAATTACCTTTCTCACAAAGCCTCAGACCTTCTGAAACGCTGAAACACTTGATATGACGTTTCTCGATGTTTCCCAACGATGCAGCGTTTGCTTGAGTCAGAGACAAAGACTGAGGAACTTCTTAACATAAGACTCATGTATCTCGTCGTGGAATATACCTTTTCGAGGGGTCATGCAAAGAACCCCAAGAAGTAATTAGCCAGGATGATGAGGGGGTTTTTGAGGGTGGTGTGGGTTTGGTTAGCCAAATGGAGGTGGAGAGGTAGATCGTGTTGAGCATCGAAGTGAGCGATATCGAGAATGCCGTGCTGAAAGTAGAGTTGCAGGAAAGGATGGGTGCGCCAGTAGCGGAGGTTGCTCTCTGAAAAGTCGGAGAGGACATATTTGATGGTGAGGTGGCGGAGAGTGGATTGGGGAAAGAAGTCCCACAATTTTTTCAGGAAATGGTAGGCAAAGCGTCCAGATCCCGCGCCAAGTTCCAGGATGTAGATGGGATGAGTGGGATCGATCCTGGCTGACTGACACATCTCCTCAAAGGAGGGGTCAAATCCAAGTACTCTGAGGATTACCACATCACCAGACATCCCTATGGAAGAAACCCCTCGCTTATATGATGCGCTGCGGCAGTTACTCGGTCAACAGTGCCGCTG
>JBGTAZ010000129.1:0-9605 GCA_041749615.1 Leptolyngbyaceae cyanobacterium
TCGCCTCTGAACTGAACGACAGCTATCGTACCAACCTGATTACCCCAATTGGAGAGTGGGGCAGGTGGATTAATGGCGGAGGGTGGCTCAAGGTGGAAGGCATTCTAGTCGATTTTCTCTATCGGGATGTAGCTCAGGTGAGTCAAGTCATCGATGATTGTCATGCTGGAAAAATTGCGATCGACTACCAACCTGGACACCCGCATGGCTTTGTATTCTCAATCTATGTGGGTGAAGTTGCTCTTTGTCTGCCACTTCACGATCCAAATGGCGTTTTAGCTGCTTTGAAGGCTAAGACAACACCCTATCCGGCAAAGCTTAAGGAAGCAACGATTAACAAATTCGCTTGGGAAATCAGTTTCTCGCTGGTGGTTGCTCAAAAGGCAATTGCACGAGGTGATGTTGCCTATGCCGCAGGCTGTTGTTTTCGCAGTGTAGCGTGTATAAATCAAGTACTCTTTGCACTGAATGAGGCGTACCTGCTGAATGAGAAGGGCGCTGCGGCACTTGCTAATAGCTTTACGCTTTGCCCTCCAGACTATCAAAGACGGGTTGAATCAGTGTTTGCGTTATTAGCGGCAGATGCAGAATCGATCAGAGGGGCGATCGCTATCTTGGATGGAATTGAGCGGGAATTGAGCCAGTGGTATGGCGATCGACGGTTAATGATATAAAGGCTGATATTCTGAAGCCTTATCTTTCATCTACGATTGCCCATTGGAATCTTTGAAGTACAGCAAGGATGTTCGCGCGGTTTCGAGGACTAAATAGTGAGGCTTGAAAGGCGATCGCTCCTTGTAATCGTCGTTTTTACGTAATTTATCTCATTAAAGCGACGCTCAAAGCAATGCAGTACACCTTGGTAAGGACAGGTGACGGGTTTCAGGTGTCAGGATGTACCTCATGCAAGCGAGAAAGGCTATAATTCTATATGAGGGTTATTCATCGGAAAAACATAGACCTTTACATTCCAGTGTCTAGGAGGACTTCCGCCTATAATCAAGAGCACTGGTTCTGGACATTGATAGAGTTTTGATTGTGAAATTTGTTGCATCTGCTCAATATCATCTTGGCTTGCAGCGGGATCTGATTGTGGATGAAAGTGCCATTCGCCCAAATAAAAGTACTGTTTTTGTAGCCATAAGGTATCTAGCCATTGTTGAAGTCCCCGTGTACCTCTCTCGAACCAAGTTCTGCCTGTTCTAGAGTCGGGCGGTGGTTTAGAAATTCCTGTTACAATCGCACTACTATGTACTTCATTGTAAAAGCCAACAAGAACTCCTCCTGTTTCATGGTTGCCAGCAGAACCACATAATTGAAGAAGATGAGTTAAATCCTGTTGACTGATTCTAAGTCCAAATTTTTTATCCTCAGACCAGTATTCTAAAAAATCAGTCATCGTCAGTACTACAGTAAACTCGATGAACTCCTGTAAAAATACCATCTTCGTAAATTTGTTCAAAAACAGTCAAGTTTGGATTGAGGGTGGGAGACTTTAGCAGTGCCTCCATATGCTTGACTGCAATAGATGCTAACATCCATATGTCATCTGAACGTGCTGGAAATACTGGGTTCCAACACCCAACACCTTCCCTGGGTAATTGTTGGTTTTCATACTCCTGTAGTTCTTTATGAAGCCAAGGATTTAGTTCTTCTCGAAAGATTGCATGGGGAAACTTATATCCTTGGGATGTAAAGAGAAACAGACGCTTACCTGCCAACCCTAATGATATTGAGAAGAATGCTTTAGTAGACTCCCAAGCGAAACTTTCCAAACGATGAAGTACGACATCGTTTCCTGTGCAATCAAGAATCACTTCAAACTGCTGTAGAGTATCTCTTTGCACTTCATCTTTCGGTAGAAAATCATCATGTACAGCTTCAACCCTTGCATGAGGAGAGGCAAAGTTGAGGCGATTAGCAACACCCAAAGATTTAGAGACTTGAAGATACTGTAGGTCTAATATATGACGAGTTAGATTGCCTATAGTGAGAACATCTGAGTCAAGAATTTTTGGATCGTAAACACTACCACGAACTAACAGTTCTGCGATCGCTGAAGCAATTGCTCCGGCACCTATAATGAGGACTTTTTTCGTAGTAAGCTTTTCAGATAATTTGCCACGAGTTGATATCTGATCTGGATGCCAGTTTTCTGAATTTATCCATTGTAGATCGGCATCTTTGTGGAGAAGAACGGTACGATCTCGCTGCCAATATCCATTCTCATTTGGTCTAAACCCGTCTGCCGTTTTTGTTCCTTGAGATAAAACAGGTATTAGAACAGGCTGCCAATGCATTTGATAAGGAAAACTACCGACTTGCTTAGGAATTGGAAAGCCCAGTAAAAGTACATGGGGTTTACCATCTCGAAGAAACCTTAAAACTTCTCTTAATAAGGTGTCTAGATCAATTCCTTGCATGTGGCAAACTCTTCTGAGATCTCCCCATGTTTCTGGAACTTGCCAAGGCGGAAGGACGGAAGGGGCACTTAAACGTATCCAACTTCCCTTAGTTGGCTCTTCTTCATTACTTTCCATTGCTGCTCCCCAGTTGGGAGTTATTAAACCTTGCCCTTGGGTTGAGCGGAATGTTTTTACAAATAAGATATCGGGTTTCTGTCGTAAAAATAATAAATCAACTAATCCAACTACATCCGATATGCTTTGCCACTGCTTCAAAGACTGCGAGTTTTCGGAGAAAACAATTTTTGTACTATCTGAAAGAGGAAAATGAGGTAGTTCAAAAGGATCTCCCACATTAACCAAGCTATTGGCAGAAGCAGCTTGAAGCCAGTCAGTTGCTCTTTGAAAATGCCAAGAAAGACGTTTGTAAGGATCAAATGGTTCTATCTCATAGCCATGACGAGCAAGAAGATGTTGATCAGTTGTTACACAGATCGCACCAGTACGCCAAGGAAATTTACTAATAGAAACGCTGTTAAACATCTGATGAGGAAAAGTTTTCGTAATCCCGCCTTCCTTAGCAGGATAGAACTGAATATTTCCCCACGGGTATTCTGAATCAACCAAAACATACCAATCGGTTGATTGTGAAATGAGGCTGTTAGATGGGCTATCAATACTAATCCGGCAATGAAGAACCCATTTTTCAACATGCTCGTTCCATTCCCAATCTTTGAGGAGCACAACCGAGTTAAGTTCGTCAAGTGCTCGACGGGCAACCAAAAGTATCTCAGGAGGCTGTCTCAAAGATTCCATTATCCAAACCGACCTCTTCCAACAGTTGTTTGTCCTTGTCTTGGCGTAAATCCTCCGTTGTTAGGGGCTTTATTGCCAGAGCCACCATTGTTAGAAGAGTCATCTGGAAACTCCTTCCCAAAAAGCAGCTTCCAGTTCCTTACACTCTCACTAACGGTTTTAGCCTCTAAAGCTTCTCTAGCAATCTTTGCAGCCTCACAAACCTGTCCATGAAATTCTGAAAAATCTTCGCCAGAAACCCGCTTAAAGACATTGTGTGTTGAAACTCCGTGATCACCTAATTCTGGATGATTTTGCAAATCTAAAGGTCTTTTAAGTAAGGCATCCCATTTATAGTCAATTGCAATTTTTTCTAGTGTTTTGGTTACACCCTCTGCGACTGAACTGATCCCATCGGGACAACATTGACCAATTAAATGTTCTACAGGGTATCCCTTCGGGTATTTAGGTGTTGCATGATTGATCCTACGCCACCACTTAAGCGCTTTCACAACATTTACATAGTGTTTATTACACTTTCGATTCTTTTCCCATGTCCATTGAATTTGGGCCAGTGGATTAGTATCTTGCCACTGTTGTGCATCTCGATCTGGAATCCGAAGAGGGGATGTCTTCCACTCAGGTTGTTTTCTGGCGGCATCCAAACGAATTTCGGCAAAAGAAGAAGATTTAGATAGCCTTGTATCAGTAGAAATCCACGAAGTGACCAACCGCCAATCATCAACAGTCTCCGGTGTATCATCAGTAATGACACTCTCAGCCTGCAAAATACCCATTTCACTTTCTGAGGGAGCTGAGGTAATAACTAGGTCTAAATCAACATGTTCTAACTGAATACCGAAGGAACGTCCTTGCGGCTCCCACATTCCTTTGTAATACTTATCTAAAAACGGAACAAACACATTAAGTGCTTTTTCTGCTGTGTATTCATCTTCGCTAAGCCTAGTAACAACAATAATATCAACGTCAGCACGCTTGCCACCTTGGGGGCAAATTGCTGTTGCACGTCGGTAGCTACCCTGTAGAAAAGTACTTACGATAACAGGTGCTATTGCCTCTTCTTCGTTCAATCGGTCTCTCAATGTTCGATGCCCTTTTTTATAGTCATCAACTTCATCTGGATCTGGACGAATCTTAGTAAGAAAATCCTTGAAAGAAGAAGGTAGTTCCATATTCACTTTAGTTACGATGATTCAGAAGATTTAGCAAGCAACCCTTGAGTTAAGGTAGCGGTGGAAACGTTATGGATGGCTCGTAAGCTCCAGGCAGATTGGTATCAAAGTCATATTCATAGAACACTGTGACTCCGAAGCTATGAGCAACCTGTCCAATAAAGAAAGCCAAACCATTAGGTGCGGCGGCAAAAATATGAAGCTTGTTTTTTCTTTCTATGATGGTGCGTTTTGTTTTCAGATAGTTAGACAATTGATCGGCTAATAGTTTTGCATGATCGCCATCAAGGATTGCTCGTGGACTGGGTCCACCAGGTAATGTTGCGGAGACAATTCGGCGAATGGGTAACTGATTCTGAGCTAAGTAAAATTTTACATCTTGGGTAATGTCGTGTGTTACTGCCATCGTGATCGCAGTATCCGAATCTTCTTCGGCTAATGATTCTTCAGTAAATGTCCATAATGGATAAGCATCTTGATTAGGACTAAGGGTGGGATGCCAAATTAACCGTCCAGATCGTGTAGATTGTACGACTGCTACATCAATACCTGATTTGGAGTTGAGACAAAAACCTGCTGCAAAAGCTATTGAAAGATGAGCATGAAGATGGAGATGGCAGATTTGACCAGGATTTAAGGCTGCAAGAAAATGTTGTATTTCTGGGTAGACTCGCTCCTGCCATAACTCAGGAGATTTAATATTACGTCCATCAAACCAACGCAAAAGATTTAGCATCGCATCAGTTTCATCTTCCAGATTCTCTGCCCAGCGCAGAAAACTTCGGATACCTACTTGATAAGCACTCGGTTTAGAAGTGGTTAATTCCATCCATAGATTCTCCCGCTTACAAATAGCTTTAACGTCAGAACGAACAAATTCAGTTTTGCCACTCTGGATCAATCTGCGTGCTAAATCGTCATAAGGATGAATAAGCACCCCCTCTTCAACAGTCTTTAGCCCTGCCTGATGTAGCTTATCGTTGAGTTTCTCACTAAGTTCTGTAAGAGTCTTTCCGGACAATATTCGCAACGGGCGCAGTAATACTCTTAATTCATCGTCTGAACCAAGTTTTAAGTGTTCACGCCAAGCTTTCCGAATTCTTCCCATCTTTGACCTATCACCTCTTTGAACTAATCTATGCCAATCCAATCTGCCATCTGCAACAGAATGGATTTCTGCAAGTGGATCATCAGGATGGATTTGCCAAGGTGAGTAAAGAATGAAATGTGCTTCTGTCCCATTGGGAGCAAATCTTTGCTGTGCATTCTGGAGACGTTGAAGGATAGAAACAGAAGCAGCATTGATGAAAGTTGGATCCATCATGCCTTGCCATGTAAAAGCTCCAGCGGAAGTAACGTGGAATTTAACTTGGTAGTACTCTGCAAGGAGCGTGTTCCCTTCGTCATCTACCATGCCATCGTAGTAAACTACAACATCATCAAAAGACTTGACTCCGTCTGCTTCATAAGCAACTTTTACCACTTTTGTTAGCGGAGTGAAGAGGCGACAAGCTTGAATCCAGAACCAACGTGCTTGATAGTCATCTCCTTGAATCCGAGCAGCAATAGCTCTTGCCATACTATTTCATCGTACCTACTACTGATTCAAGGAATGAGCTAGCTTTAACTAGTAGTGCCCTCATATTTTTATGCGGAACTAACTGATCATTGTGTAAACGCCCCAAAATAATTCCCGGATGTCGTTTTTGCTTCTGTGCAAATTGTTCGATCGCCTTTCGAGAAAACCGAGGTCGATGCTTGGCGACAAACTCCTGGAGTGCCATTGGTTCAATCAACCAGGTCGCCGCTAATTGATTTGCTTCCGATTCCTCATTATTCACCGCAAGATTTCCCAGATCATCTAGATAGCTACCCTGGTGCCCTGCTACAATGTGTCCCAGTTCATGCATCAGCGTAAACCAGAATGAATCAATGCGGTCATACCGCAACGTCAGCGCGATGACTGGATGACTACCTAGATAGAACGCAGCACCATCTAGATAGGTTTTACTCAAGTGGGACACAATCACGAAATGAACTCCCAATGCTAAGAGCAAGTTAGGAATGTGCTGCACATCCTCTGAGTTCTCAGCAAATTTCAGGATTTCAGGAATAGCAGCCTTTAATTTGTCTCGATCAAACGAAGCTACCGTTTGCTGTTTTGCCAGGTTTTCCACCTGCTTTGCCCATGCTAATTGAGCAATGCTCTCTGGGTTGCGCTCTTGAGAACAGCGAAAATTGATAGTTAGATGGGGCTGATCATTGATCGAGTCGATGTCGAAAAAATCACAAACTCTCCTTTCTAATTCTTCAATCGAATCCGTTGCTTGAATCCATCCTCGTTTAATTAATTCTGAAATTGGGGCAAGACTATAAAGCTGGCTTTTACGAGCAATATTTCGTCCCTGCCCCTCCTTTTTAACAAGATGTAAGCGATAATTGGCTTCCAAATTTGTCCAAAATTCAGCAGATGTCCCAAAAGCCTCTGCCAGTTCTAGAGCGGTTTCGGGTGTAATTTGCTTTTTTGCCTGGATAATTTCATTAATCGTTTGAATAGGTCGCCCTGTAATTTCTGCCAAGTCTTTTTGTGTCCATCCACGAGCTTCTAACTCACGCATCAGAATCCGCCCAGGTGGTGGGATTCTGGCGGGTGATAACTGCTGGCCCATTGCTATCTCTCCCCTTCCTCTCCAATCAGTGATAGTCTTCGATACCGATGATCTGGAGGTATGCCCCTTCCTCGTCTGCTTCTAGCGCGACAATCAGCCTCCACTGTTTGTTCAGTCGCAGCGATCGCTGTCCCTGATTGCCACGCTGCCCAGATAACTTCTCAAAGTGAAGTCCTTTATTGGCATACAGATCCCGTTCATCCAGCACCGCATCAATAATCGCCATGACCTCAAAGAAGTCATCAATTACATTAGGATATCTATGAGCATTTTTCTCCTCCGTATAGAGGGCTTCAAGTTTCTTGTCTTTAAATCGGAAACGCACTTCACCCCTCCAAACTACCGAGGTAATTTAGATTCAATTTTATATCAACGATTCGGTCTTGGGGTGAATCACTGAATCTATTTTAGTAGATCTCCGCAAAAAAGGGGACAAATACTTCGTACTTGTACAAGAATTATTGGGGTAACGTAGCGGTAGTTACAGGATGTCTTTTGTTCCCCCTCAAATTCCTCTGCAAGAAATAGCTGAATTTCTTCAGCAGCTTGTTTCGATACGTCAACAAACTCGGAGCAAGCGATCGCCACCTGTGTTGCAGAAAAGCTTACTGCTCTTGGATTCGAGCTACACCTGATTGGAAATCCGGAGCATCCCTCTGTTATTTGTCGTCATCAAGCGGCAACTGCAACGAAAACAATCTGGCTACAATCCCACCTCGATACCGCTCCCGTTAGCGATCGCGCTCAATGGCAACATGACCCATTTGCTGGAACGATTGTCGGCGACCCTTGCGGTATCTGCGAAGCAGGGCGTATTTATGGGCGAGGGGTGGCTGACTCGAAAGCAGCGATCGCCCTGTTCATCTACCTTGCTAAAGCTTTGAAAGACTTGCCCCAGTTCAACGCTTCGCTATTCCTCGGATTCGACGCTCAGGAGGAATCGGGTAACTTTTCTGGCATTCGAGAGATTCTCCATCATGCTCCCAAAGCGGATGTTTGCATTCTGGGCTATCAGAGTTTTGATGAAATTGCGATCGGCGCGAGGGGATGGCTACGGCTCAAGCTAACCACTTACGGAAAAGCAGCCCATACAGGCAGTCGCTCTAGAAAGGGAACAAATGCTGTTCATGCCTTGATACGCGCCTGCTCTGCTTTATTGGAACTCCAACTGGAAGGACAGACCGAACCATTCTTTGAATTCGGTTCTGCTTTCAACACTGCTCAGATTAAGGGTGGTGAAGCGATCAACGTGGTGCCTGACAAAGCAGAAGCTCTGATTGACATTCGTTTGCTGCCCTCTCAACAAGCTCAGAGCATCGTACAAACCATTGAGGAAGAACTGCGGAATTTGCAGCGAGCGAGTTCCGATTTTCAGTATGCGCTGGAAGTGCTTCAATCTGAACCTGCTTATCTGACTGATCCTCACCATCCATTTGCTCAGATCTTGCGGAAAAATGCGGCCCAGTACAGAGCAGTTTCAGGAAGTGACATTGTGGATACAGATCTTGCTTTGGTTGCCAATGGCGCGGGCAGTGTTGGCAATGTGATTAGTCGGTTGGGGATTCCCATCATTAATGCCTATGGTTGTGAAAGTGGTAATGTTCACGCTCCCAACGAGTGGCTCAACCTCAAGACTATAGAGCCAGTGTTTCAGTCCTACTGGGCTAGTTTGGTTCAGTTCTGCCTTGACGGTGAATATTGAGACAGCGGCGACCAGCCATCGCGATCGGGGTGATTGTGCAGGTTATGGGCGGCGCGAAGCATTTACCCCGAAGGGGTAAATGCCTCACTCTCCATCATCAGTCATTTCAAAACTCAGAGGAACCATATTGCCAGTCCTTGTCAATCCCAACCACATGGGTTGTTGTGGGCAGATCAGTTGACCCGTAATGGCGCATCGCTGTTCTTGCTGGGCAACAACCCTAAACGTCGCTCGAATATCTGATATGGAAAACATTGAGGGATAGGAGGGCAATGCGAAGCCGTTCTCCTTTTGGGATAGTTGCCGATTTCCATCATGCAGTAAATCGTCTGGTCGCACCTGTCGTTCTACAAACTGCCAGAGCATATCTCGGATGAGGGTTTGATAACCCTGCTCTCCGGAGATTTCCCGCAATCGCTCCTTCAGTTGGGGTTCCAGTCGTATACTCGTCACCTGCATTTCCGAAGTGCTACCCCGTTGGCGTGTATCCATAACCGAACATCCTGAATTTCAATCAAGGGTGGACAATCTAATACTACACTTGTAGTATATAGACATTCGGATTTGTAATACAAATACTACAGCCTTCTATGATACGCATCCTCACCACCTTAGCCAGCGCCATGCAATGCCGACCCTATTCAGGTCAAGGCAGAGCAGCGGCGCTGTTTGCGCTTGAGGGAACGTATCGGTTTAGTGGCGGCAAATCCGTCAGCGAAGGCATTCATAGCGCAGTCATCGGCTGGTTCAATCCAGATCAACTGACGAGCAGCGGGAGGTGCAGGGCAATCCTGACACCGACATAGGGAAAAGTATATTCACTTCCCAACCCCCGCTCCTG
>JBGTAZ010000130.1:0-5153 GCA_041749615.1 Leptolyngbyaceae cyanobacterium
GGCGTTAGGATTCGTTGCCAGAATTTTGTCCACTTCGCTGTTGATGATCCGAGCTTGATCCTCTCGTTGCTGTTCGCCTCGAATGGTAGGTAGCTGATTTGGATCGCCAAACAATGGGGTGCTACCACCTCTAGAAGTCAAATGATTATTAATCGTCGTCACTGCTTGCCCGTTAAACGTAAACGTGGCAACGAGCGGCTTGCGGCTTGCCTCAAATGCATCGCCGTCACTCAAATCGGTGTCTACGATTCGTCGGACTGAATCTGGCACCAAGCCGACTCGATTGGGGTTAAAAAAATAGCCGGGTCGGATGTTGCTGCCGGGTTGACCGCCATCTTGATTATTTTCGGGTGCGATATCAAAGAACTGATAGGTTGGACCACCAGCGGCAGAAATTGCATCGATCAGAAATTGATAGCTGAGGCTAGCGTCTACGGTACCATCGTTGATCGCGCCATTGTTGTCCTGAATTTCCTGAAGGGCAATGATGTCAGGCGATTTCAGATTGTCGATGATGTGGGAGGCAAGTCCTTCAAATCGCACTCCTGCAAATGGATTGAGGTTCTCGACGTTGTAGCTGGCGATCGTTAGGCGATCGCTAGTCCCTGTCAGATGCGTGACCTCTGGTTGCAATCCGCCAGCAGTGCGGAAATAAGGTTCGGTGACGAGGAATTGATAGTTGCCAAAGCCGTAACCAATGACCCCGGTTACATCGCCCAATAAATCGCCAACATTGACGGGTGGATTACTAAAGTTAGTGAATAAGCGATCGTCGATTTGAATCCGCTCTGGGTTGAAATCATTCGGAGAAATCGTAATGCCACCGCGACTATTAATCCCCGTTGCACCCGCGCCTTGATCCAACACCGCCCAAAGTTCTGAGCTATTCGCCCGAATGTTGGTTGGGCTGACTGCCACGACATCTTGCGCCGTTACCCGCATCCCTTCGAGACTTTCATAGAAAAACACACCGCTTGGAAAGATGACCTCGGTGGGGGGAGTGCGATCGCCTGCTCCGATTCTTGTTGCGGGTAGCGCATTGCCCCTCGATAGGATGGTAATAGTAGGGCTACCACCAATCTGTGTGGTAGTCAGGTTGTTGAAATCACCTCCGGATCGAAATTCTGAAACTATTCCACTGACTTGGATAGAGTCCCCAATACGCACCGTAGGTCTGGAACCTGTGAAGACAAAGATACCCTCAGACGTTGCCGCGTTGTTGTCAGGATTGGGATCTTGAAGATAGAAGCCGTTGCTATCCACTGCGGTAACGATTCCAGGTACGTTAGTAACCGCTTGATTTTCACGGAGAGATCTCAGACCTGTGCCTTGAATATCGTGAATACGAACTTGAGTGGAAGGTTGAGCAAAGGGGAGAGCGTCTCCTAAATCTGGATAATCGTATTCGAGAGATGGGAATAGCTCTAGAAGTGCGCTTTGATTTGTATCAGCCATGGTTACCTGGTTTTGCCTTACTTAATTGTTGTGTTTGAGCCATAAACCTAGAGGTGAGTTTTGAAGCTGAAAGACTAGCTGAGAAACTTCTCGAAAAACCGCGTGAAATCTCTGCATTACAGAAACAAGCACCGTTCTATGACTTCTTAAAGTGAAATTCTCTGCTTAAGGCAAAGAATCTCATTCTCAAGTTAAGGAGAGTTGCGTTCTTAAGTTAAGAACTGTCTATATTTTAGTTAAGCGTAGAAAAAACAAGGCTCAGCCAAGGGTTTTCCACTGCTGTATAGTTTCTAGCCAGCAAAACACCCACAAGGGCAAATTTGGTGAATTTCCGGTCATAGATTGCGCTATCTTACGGTTTACTAGCGTTAGAGTTTTAATGCCACAAGCAGGGCGATCGCAGATTTCTCAGGAGCGCAAAAGATCTATGAAGGGTTTGGATTCCACTCAGGTTGAGCAGTTGAAGGAAATTGCTGAGTATTTGTATCAGCAACGTCAACATCAAGGAATTTCCCTTGAAAAGATTGCCAAACAAACCTACATTCCTCAACGTATTTTGCAAGCGTTAGAATCCGCACAGCTAAACATCCTGCCAGAACCGGTTTATATCAAAGGGTTCATTCGTCGGTATGCCGATGCCTTAGGTTTAGATGGCATGATGATTGCCGATGCCTTTGATGTTGAACCTGCTTCGTTGGCTCATACTGCGCCTGAGATGCAACCTGAGTTTGCGGTATCGGCTCCCCGTCTTGCACCGCCGCTGGCAGAGTCCCAACCCGCCCCCCCCGTTGAACGGCAAATAGAACGGCACGCCGATCGCATCCCCCGCACAGAGAGATCGCCCCAGCCCACCTTATCTTTTTTACCCTGGCTTGGAGCAGGCGTTGCCGCCCTAGCCCTAGGCGCATTTGCCTTCAGCCTATTAAACCAGCCGCAACAAGCTGGTGTGACAAACCCAAGCGCAACAACCGCTCCGACCACACCATCAGTAGGCTCCGATTCGCCTGAAAACTCTTCATCGCCTCCCCCTAGTGTAGCTGCCTCACCGAACGCTAAAAAAACAGCATTAACAGCAGGATCACCCATACAAGTAGACCTGAATTTGACCGATCGCTCTTGGCTAGAAGTTTCGGTTGATGGCAAGGTTGCCTATGAAGGCTCTTTAGACAAGGGTGAACAGCGAACCTGGAAGGCAAAGAAAAGCATTTTAATTGTGGCGGGGAACGCTGGTGCAGTCGTGGCTTCTTTTAACCAAGGCGAGGCAAAAGCGCTCGGCAAGCCTGGATCGGTGGTAACGGTGACTTTTCCGGCTCAATAATGTGATTTTATTTGCCTCGAATTTTAGCGTTCTTGCGGATATGACTGGAACCGCAGTCTGGGCATTGCATCAGATTGAATGCCAACCTCCTAATGTCCGAATTAATGCCCAGCTTTTCATTCCGCTTCCAAACGGCGGCGGAGGTGGCTACTAAGCCCATCGATCGCCGTGACCACAACCAATAAGACCAGCATCATCGTGGTGGCTTTGGGATATTCAAATCCCCGAATGTAGCTGACTAGCTCAAACCCGATGCCCCCTGCCCCCACTACGCCCAATACCGAAGCCGCCCGGATGTTGTATTCAAACATGTAAAGGGTGTAGCCCAAGCTAAGGGGTAAAATTTGGGGCAAGATGCCGTATTGAGCGACTTGCAGCCAAGAGGCTCCAGAGACTTCTAGGGCTTCTAGCGATCGCGGCTCGACTGACTCGATCGCCTCTTGATAGAACTTTGCCAGGTAGCCGATCGTATAAATGCTCAGTGCCAACGTTCCAGCGGGGGCACCCAACCCCGTCGCGGCGACAAACAATAACCCCAGCACGATGGATGGCACCGATCGCACCAGATTTTGCAGCAGATTGGCAAGCAACTGTACCCAGCGGGGAGCCAAATTACGGGCAGACAAAACGGCGATCGGTACCGACAGAATTGCCCCGATTGTCGTGCCCCACAGCGACATTTGCACGGTTTCCACCAGCGCCTTGCCTGCCACATCCAGCACGCTCCAATCAGGGGGAAACATGCGCGAGACAAAATCAACCACATAAGGAACGCTCGTTTTTAGCAGTTCTAGGTCAACTTGAAGCCCTCGCAATGCCCAGCCGTACAGCAGCACAACACCGGCTCCAATCAGCAGGTGCCTTAGCCATGCAGCACGGTGCCAAATGTGTTTTAAATCCTTCATTTCCTTATGCCTGCATCTGGAAGTGCGCTGAAAGCTGATGGGGAGAGCCATCGTGAATCACTTTTCCCTGGTCTAAAACGATCGCCCGTTCGGCATAGTTGGCAGCGATCGCTAATTCATGGAGCACCGCCACAATGGTGATGCCGTCGCGGTTTAACTGCGCCAGAGTTTCCATGACTTGTTGAGTGGCTAAGAGATCAAGTCCCGCGATCGGTTCATCCACCAGTAAGATTTTGGGCGATTGGATCAGGGCACGGGCGATCGCAACGCGCTGTTGCTGCCCGCCACTCAAGCGACTCGTTTTTTGAGATGCCAACTCTCCTAACCCCAAGTGATCCAATAGCTCTAGGGCACGGCGGCGATCGGGGGTGCTAAATCCTGTTAAGGTGCGCCAACTAGATAGATGCCCCAACCGTCCGCAGAGGACATTTTCAACCGCAGGAAGCTGCGGAATTAAGCCCCCGCCTTGAAACAACATCCCCATTATTTGCCGAACGTGCGGCAGGGTGCGAGACGATAAAGGAATGCCATTGATCGTGACGCTGCCCTGACGAATTGGCACTAAGCCCACCAGCGATCGCAGCAGGGTCGATTTTCCTGCCCCATTCAAACCCAACAGGGCAACAAACTCTCCCGGTTGAACCGTAAAATTAACCCGATTCAAAATGGGTCGCTGTAAAGCCGAGAGATAGGATGTTTCAAGGTCTTGGCAAACAATCGCTGCCAACGGATTACTCGATTCCTGCACGCTTGAGCGCCTCACGCATCGGGGTTAAGTGACGATCGTGATCCACTCGCACCAAGTTGGTAGCGTTGCCTAGATCTTTCAGCAGTTTATTATTGGCAGGCTCATTCAGCTTCATCATGGCGTTGATCAGCTTATTTCGGGTCGCAGTTGGCATATCATCATCGATCGCAATGCCATGTGCGGGAACGTTGGGCATAAACGCTAGCACTCTCACCTTTTTAGCTTCTGCTGCGGTGATATAGGGCGGTCTTAAAGTATATTCCGATACGGCTGCTACATCGGCTTGTCCACGTAATATAGCTTGTAAAGCACCGCTATAGCCATTGCCATAGGTGACCTGTTGAAAGAAATCTTTGACGCGATCGCGGTTGGGTACCAACCCTTGTTTCACCATCTCAGCCACCGGAAAAATGAACCCAGAGCCAGACGTGGGAGAGGTGAAAGCAACTTTTTTGCCCCGCAGTTGTTCCAAGGTTTGTTTGTTAGAAGATTTTGTGGTGAGAGGGCTATCTTTTGGCACAACAAAAATTGAGCGGTACGTGTGCCCACCGGAATAGTTGGGGCGCACTTCTGCCAAATACAGTTTGGCATTTGCCAACTGTTGGGCTTTTAAAGCAGGACGACTGCTTAAAAAGGCAACATCGGCTCGGTTTGCCCGCAAGGCTTCAACGGCTGCTGTCTCGTCGGCAATGACTCCCTCCACAGGCATCCCCATTTCACGGGTCAA
>JBGTAZ010000131.1:0-8080 GCA_041749615.1 Leptolyngbyaceae cyanobacterium
CTTTGAGAAACTCTTGCTCCCCTTCTCCCAAGGCGGAAGAAGGGCTGACTTTAGTTGCCCATCAGCTTATAAAACCCTTGCAGTCAGTCTTTTCAGAAGTTTAGCCTATCTTTTAATCACTTTCCTCTACCTTGCTGTTAAAATCGGTTACAAATCTAAAAAATTAGAAGCCGTTGCAGTCATGGGTCGAGTTGGAGTTTTATTGCTAAATTTGGGCGGACCTGATCGGTTAGAAGATGTCCGTCCATTTTTGTTTAATCTATTTTCTGACCCTGAAATTATTCGGTTGCCATTTCCATGGCTGCAAAAACCTCTGGCATGGTTCATTTCAAGCTCTCGCGAAAAGAAATCACAGGCAAATTACAAGCAAATTGGCGGCGGTTCTCCGCTTCGTCGGATCACTGAGGAACAAGCTCAAGCACTCCAAGCTCAGCTTCAGCAACAAGGGCAAGATGCGACGGTTTATGTAGGAATGCGCTACTGGCATCCCTTTACGGAAGAAGCTGTTGCCCAAATTAAGCGCGATCGCGTTGAGCAATTAGTTATCCTACCGCTGTATCCTCAATTTTCGATTAGCACCAGCGGTTCTAGCTTCCGTCTGCTAGAGCAAATCTTGGCAAATGACCCAGAACTTCAGGCAATTGACCACACTGTGATTCCCTCCTGGTATGACAGTCCTGGTTATCTGCAAGCCATGGCACAACTGATTGCTCAAGAGCTAGATCAGTTTCCAAATCCTGATCAAGTGCATGTTTTTTTTAGTGCCCATGGCGTTCCAGTGAGCTATGTTGAGGAAGTGGGCGACCCCTATCAACGCGAGATCGAAGCATGCAGCGAACTAATTATGAAAACGCTGAATCGCTCAAATCCTCACACCTTGGCATACCAAAGTCGGGTCGGTCCCGTGGAGTGGCTGCAACCCTACACAGACGATGCCCTAAAAGAGCTAGCGACCCAAGGCGTGAAAGATATTGTGGTCGTGCCGATTAGCTTCGTCTCTGAGCATATTGAAACCTTGCAAGAGATTGACATTGAATATCGGGAGTTAGCAGAAGAGGCAGGGATTGAAAACTTCCATCGAGTGCCTGCTCTGGATACTCATCCTGTGTTTATTAGTGATCTAGCCACCTTGGTCACCGATGCCCTCGCTGCTCCCAGTCGCAAATTGGCAGACGTAATGCAAGTTGAAAACGTCAAGCTGTATCCGCAAGAACGATGGGAACTGGGGCTGACAACGTCTGCGGAAGTGTGGAATGGGCGCTTGGCAATGTTAGGCATCGTAGCGGTCATTGTTGAACTGATAACCGGGAATGGACTGTTACACGCGATCGGGCTGCTGTAGGACGTACTGAATGCGTGCAATTTACGATGCCTCAAGATCCTTTAATCCGGATCTTGTTTATGGTTTCTGGGTCTTGCTTGATTCTTTGCTCCTGCTTGCTGCATGTACCATTGGTGCCACTCTTTAGAGCTACGAATGGCAATCCACAAAAGCAATAGGGCAATCAATCCTCCCTGTTTGGGGGCATCAAATGCAAAAAACACTAGGATCACGCAAAGAGCATCCTGAGCGAAAACGACCCACACGGGCACCTGCCTGAGCCGATAGATCCAGCCCGTTTGAACCAGTTGCAAAACCAGTGCTAAGACTCCACCGGTGCTGCCCAATAACCAGACTAGCCATTCGGGTTTTGTGGTGATACGGGCGATCGCCACCCCAATAATGGCACCCACGATCGGGCTAAACACCAATTGAACCGTTTGCAAGAATCGTTGACCAGAGCGATTTTTGGAGGCAAAGATTTCGAGTAAAGACCAGACCACCAATACGCCCAGAACAAACGAAGGGTGCATTCGAGAAAGAATTGGAACCTGAGACCATAAGCTGTCGCCGTAAAGCAAGCCGATCAGCAGCAGAGGCAGGGCAAGACGAAAGCCCGCAGCAGCAGAGGCGGAGAGTACGGCTAAAAGTTCAAGCATTAAAACAAGCTAACTGATTGGGAACGAATGGCGAGTGACTAAGACCGCAATGGCGGTGAAAGGGTAAGACTTTGATATTCCAGGCTGAGATTACCTTTGGATGATGACGCTATTAGGAAAAGATTGATTTGATCCAGTGTGGCATTGAACTTGAAAAGGGTTTGTATCCCCAATAGGGATCTTGAGCGCGATCGCCCATAAAAAAGAGCAGATCATCAATCTGCTCTTCTAAAAAAATTGATCGTTAATGGGATTATCTAAAACCGATAGCCGCTTGCCAGACAAACGCCAGTAACAAGAAAAAGACTGGAATGATTGGCAGAATATCAACTAATGGATCAAAAATTGCATAAGCTTCGGGCAATTTTGCTAAGAGCAGCGCTGCTTGCATAAATCAATAACCTCTTTCACAAATTTTAGAATTTCCATAGATCCTAACATGGCACGATGCGTGGAGCATGACTGGTTTTTCTTAACTGATGATGAAGCGCGCGATCGTCGGATTTTTTGCCCCTGCTGAGCTATGATTGCGCCTTTACCTCCTGTTCTTTTATCTTCTTTCTCCATGGAACGCATCGGATTTATTGGACTTGGACTGATGGGCAAGCCCATGGCAAAAAATCTGCTCAAGGCGGGGTATGCCGTCACTGTTTTTAATCGCAGTCGGGCGGCAATGGATGAACTAGCGGCTGTAGGCGCAAACGTGGCAACCCTACCATGTCAGCTTGCACAGCAGTCTGATGTGGTGCTAACCTGCCTGCCCGATTCGCCCGATGTGGAAGCGGTCGTATTGGGCGAAAACGGGATTTTGTCAGGCTCTCGTCCTGGAATGCTGTATGTAGATCATTCAACGATCGCTCCCACAACTGCCCGCAAACTCTACGATGCCCTGAAACTGAGCGGTGTCGATGCGTTGGATGCGCCTGTTTCGGGTGGAGATATTGGGGCACAGCAGGGCACCTTATCGATTATGGTGGGCGGCGATGAGTTAGCCTTTGGGCGATCGCTCCCCATCCTACAAACCATGGGCAAAAACATCATCCGTGTCGGCGATGCAGGAGCCGGACAGGTCACCAAAGCCTGTAACCAAATTGTCGTAGCGATGACCGTGCAGGCAGTTGCCGAAGCCTTGTCGCTGGCAAAAAAATCAGGGGTCGATCCGGTAAAAGTTCGGGATGCGTTGCTGGGTGGTTTTGCCCAAAGTCGCGTATTGGAAGTTCACGGTCAGCGAATGCTCGATCGCACCTTTCAACCGGGCTTCAAGCTCAACCTGCACCGGAAAGATATGAACATCGTCTTACAAACCGGAAAAGAGCTAAATTTGCCCCTCCTGGGCGCTGCTCAAGTCACGGAGTTGATGAATGCAATGCTAGCGCAAGGCAAAGGCGAATTAGATAACTCCGCTTTAATTACACTCTATGAACTTCTTGGCGGCATAGGTTAGCGCCACTATTCAGGTACAGTTGGGTGGGCAGGGATATCCATAGAGTTCTAGAGACTGTCAGCAAATAGGTGCTAAATCAGTTTAGGATCGAAAGTCTCAGTGAGTGAAAGGAATTGAAAGAAGTGGTACTATGACGCGCCGTTATGCCTTACAGGACGACCAGTGGGAACGCATCAAAGACTGGCTGCCTGGACGAAAAGAAACGGTTGGGGTGACGACTAAAGATAACAGATTATTCGTTGAAGCGGTGGTGTACCGCAACCGAGCCGGCATCCCCTGGCGAGACCTGCCCGAACGATTTGGAGACTTTCGAGTCGTTCACACCCGATTTAGCCGCTGGTCAAAGCGTAGGGTGTAGCAGCAAGTGTTTGAAGCATCAGCCGATGAAGCGGACAAAGGCGGATCGAGTACCAAGATCCATGCATTGGGCAATCCTATCGGCAGGGTAACACGGCAGTGATTCCCGCCCAAGCGCAACCAGACTACGCTACGAGCGTATGACTAGGCGTTGTACAAAGCGGGGCATCTGGTCGAGAATTTCTTTGCAAAGCTGAAGCAATATCGAGCGATTGCGACGCGCTATGATAAGCGGGCACAGAACTTTCTGGGTGCAATTTATATAGCGGCTTCTGTCATTTGGCTTAATTGATGACACGCCCTAGGTCTAAGCAAAAATTTTCGTCTCCTAATTCCCAAACCCCACCGTCTAACTCCTTTAATTCCCAAACCCCACCGTCTAACTCCTTCCCTTCAGCCGCCGCCATGCCCCGTCTTTCCAGTACGATCGAAGCGATTCTTTATCTCAAAGCTCAGCCGCTGACCGTTGCAGAAATTGCTGAATATGCTGGGTGCGATCGCACTGCTGCTCAAGAAGGATTGCTAGAACTGATGGAAGATTATGCTCATCGGGACAGCGCTTTGGAAGTGATGGAAACCCCCGGCGGCTACAGCTTGCAATTGCGGGACACTTTTCATGGTCTCATTCAAACATTGCTGCCAGCCGATATTGGCTTAGGAGCCTTGCGAACCTTAGCCGCGATCGCTCTCAAGGGCAAAATTTCTCAAACTGACCTGGTTGAAATTCGAGGGTCAAATGTTTATCAACATGTCCATGAATTGGTTGAACTAGGCTTTGTCCGCAAACGAAAACAATCCGATGGGCGATCGTTTTGGCTTCAGGTAACCGAAAAATTTCATCAGTATTTTCAACTAAATTCTGACCAAACTTTAGAGCTAGCCCAGTACTTAGGTAAAAATGGCACCCCGCCACCCAGTACAGGTGAAACTCTGAGTTGAAAATGTCAGAATAGTCACAACGAATCCTACTAAGTCTTCAATGATTTTCAATTCTGACAGCGCAAACTTTTTAAATTCTGATGCTGAAGTCCAAGAAGTTAACCCGCTTCTGCAATATCTTCAACATCAGCCACCAGAAGTATTGGCTCAGGTGGCAAAGGCAGTGAGTCCAGAAGTCAAACAAATTATTACTCACAATGTCCAAGGCTTACTGGGAATGCTGCCCCCCGACGGCTTTAATGTCAAAATCACGACCGATCGCGAAAATATGGCGGGTCTAATGGTTTCCGCAATGATGACGGGCTATTTCTTGCGCCAAATGGAGCAGCGTATGGATATGGAAGCTCTTTTAGGAAATTCGCTCCCCTCCTCTGACGAGGATTGATCAGGTTTTAGGTGTTGGAGATTCTTCAGGTGTTGAAGATTGGTGCTTATCATCAACATATCCAGGGTTCTGATACGGTTTTGAGTTTTGAATTTTGAGTTTTGAATTGTAGAAGCTTTACTCAGTCATGGTTTCAACCTAAAATCTGTCACATCCTCCATTTGAATTGGTATGCCCTTGTTCCCTGTCCCCTAATTTTCCTGCTCTTTCGGAAAAGCCCTGGGCTGAATCTGCACGGATCGAGTTTGACCACTCCGACTGATTTCTAACGACAAATTCCCGCCAATTGTGCTGGTTTCTACCTTTGCTTGGACTTCTGCGGCAGATTTCACAGGTTGACCGTCTACTTTTTGAATCACATCCCCTTTTTGAATACCTGCTTGAGCAGCGGGAGAGTTATCCATGACTCTGACAATTAACACGCCTTGATCGCGGTTGATTTGAAGCTTCAAATCATCGTTGTCATTGATTTCTTTTCGCAGGGTGGGGGTGAGATCAACCATTTGCACACCCAGAAAGGGATGCTCAACCTTGCCTTTGCTAATGAGTTGCTCAGCGACCCGTTGGGCAGTTTCGATCGGAATGGCAAACCCCAACCCTTGGGCATCGGCGCGGATTGCGGTATTCACCCCAATCACTTCGCCCCTATCGTTTAATAAGGGACCACCGGAGTTGCCTGGATTGATCGCGGCATCGGTTTGAATGAAGCTAACGCGCTTATTAGGTACGCCGACTTGAGAACTCGATCGCCCGATCGCGCTAATGATGCCAGCCGTGACGGTGTTATCTAACCCCAACGGATTGCCGATCGCGATCGCCCACTGTCCGGGGGCGAGTCCTGCCGATTTGCCCAACTTCACTACCGGCAGATCCTTGGCGCTGATCTTCACCACCGCCACATCTGTCACAGAATCTACCCCCATGACGCGCCCTTCAAAAGTGCGCCCATCCCGCAGCGTCACTTCCACGGTTGGCGAGCCAGAGACCACATGTGCGTTGGTGATGATTTGCCCATTTTGAGACAAAATGAAGCCGGACCCCGTGCCCCGCTCAACCCGCTCTTTCGGTTCAGCGGGGGAATCACCCCCAAAAAAGCGGCGGAACAAGGGCGATCGCAATGCATCTGGGAGATCGTTGGTAATTTTGCGAGATGAATCAATCCGCACGACCGCAGGTCCGACCCGTTCTACTGCCACTGCAATAAAGTTTGAGCTAGCAGATTCTGCGGGTTTTGCCAGCAGCTTATTTGGATTCATCATCGGTTTCACGAAGACAGGAGGCTCAGAAGTGCTGGGCTTATCCTGTGCTTGATTGACTAAATATTGACTGCCTACAATGCCTACACCACTCCCTATTGCCAGCAATGATACATAGGTAGCCAGTTGTTTGAATGATAGCTTCATAGGTTAGTCAGGTTAATCAATAGCGATGATCCTAACTTACTTTACTCCGACTGAAATGGGCGGCGTTTTTTGAGAAAAGGGTCTATTGGGGGCGATCGCGTGATTCGTCGATTAACCTAGAAATAGATATGAATTGCTCTGTTGATTTAACTTCTGATTTAACTTCTGTTTCCTTATGCAATCCCGCCCATCACGATTTCACCACTTAGTCGGGTCACTTTTCTGGCTAGCTACCCTCGGCTATGAATCTAGCTTTGCTGCCGGTGGGGTTAGCCAAACGTCGGGGCAATTTTCCGGGGGAGAGACTACACCTAGCGCCTGCCCGACTCCTGCTCTGGCTCGATTAACGCGCCATACGGTGGCTCCAGGGGAAACACTGGAAGCGATCGCCCAAAAATATAGCCTGATTCCTGCAACCCTGCTCGGCTTCAATCCCTCCTTGCGGGGTGGCAAAGCGGCGGTTGGTGCGACGCTCGTGGTGCCGCCATTTAACGGGGTGCGGGTGGCGTTGCAGCCGGGGCAAACCTGGCGCGAGGTGGCAAAGGCATACAAGGTGCGCCCGGATGTGTTGTTTGAGGTGAATGGCTGCCAGCGATCGCCCCGTGTTGTGTTCATTCCCGGCGTGAACTGGTCGCCTGTGGAATCTGCGACTCAAGCCTTGCCCAGCCAATCTAGGGCAATCTTGTCTGGTTATCCCTTGCCTGCCGCACCTTCAGAATCAGCGGTGCTGCTCAATTATGGCTACGGGGTGCAGCCAGAAACCGGGAAGGTGGGCTTTCATAGCGGCGTAGATGTGGCGGCACCCGTGAATACTGCCGTGCGAGCCGTGGGTAGCGGCACCGTCGCTTTTGCCGGAATGCAGGGCGCTTTAGGGAATTTGGTGGTGATTAATCACGCGGAAGGGTTGCAAACTCGCTATGCCCAGCTAGAAAAAATTGCGGTGAAAGTGGGGCAGAGAGTCAATCAAGGACAAACCATTGGCACGGTGGGTTCTTCGGGTCGTCCTAGTTCCAAGCCGCCCCATCTCCATTTTGAGGTGCGATCGCGCTCTAATCTGGGCTGGGTGGCGGAAGATCCCAGGGCAATCCTGCTGAAAAATACTCGACGTGCCGAGAATCGGTAGGTTGAGTATTTCAAGAAATCGCCCATCTTAAGCGAATGCATTTTATGACATGGGCGATCGCTGACCCCGCGATCGCAGTAAATCACCTCAAGCCACCTAACGGAATAGCATTCAGCGGGGCACCTCAATTCTTCGACATTGGCTTCGACATTAAGGTGTCTCTTGTGGCTGAAGAAACTCCTGCATTACCTGCTGAATATGAGTGCTGAGTTCTTCTACCTTCATAGCTGTACGAATATCTGGTGTATGAGTGCCGTAAAAGAATGGAATATGATAATACGGAATGTGCTGAGCTTCACATTGCACAGCAATTGCCTTACACGCTTTGTCAAACACTTCGTCGGTTATTCCCGATAGTAAAACAATTTTCACACGGTCGAGGAGGTCGTGATAGCTAAATACTGTTGCAATATGGGCACGAATTTTTTCTGGTTCAACAAGCTGACGCT
>JBGTAZ010000132.1:0-4034 GCA_041749615.1 Leptolyngbyaceae cyanobacterium
CTTCAGCCCGGATGCCTTGTCCTGAAGGTAAGATGTCCAGATCACCATCAGCGTCAGGACGTTTTCTGTAGGGCTATCCGGCACACTGACATTGAGAGCGGGTTGAGGTTTGTACTTCTGTAGCGACTGGTCAAAGTTACCTGAGAGCATATCTAGCTCAATTTCCCTGGCTCTCATTTCTGCCAACATTCGATTCCGGAGAGTATCATCGAACCCTAAAGAGAGGTAGTGGCGCTTTCTAGCAAAATTGAAGACTAACTGCAATCGATCGTTAGAGTTCTTGATTTGAACAGATCCTTTAGAAGCTTTACGGTGGTACGGTTTCAGACTCATACGCGGTTGAACTTTTGTAAGCTATTGTTCTACCACAACCTTACCCCAATCAAATGTCAAAACTGCCCCAAAAATGCCCAACCTTTAGGACACATGAACCAGAGTGCCAAGACCAATAAAAACTCGGAATCCCCCGAAACGCAGTGTTTTCGGAGGATTTTTTCAAAAGCGGGTGGGGGGAATCGAATCCCCATCATTAGCTTGGAAGGCTAAGGTTTTACCACTAAACTACACCCGCAAAACGCACTATTGAAAGGTTAAACTTTTTCAACGATTCACCAGGCATTAATTAGGTTAGCATACAACCTATCGTTTCGGCTATTGAATTAACGTAACTTGCATCTCTACATCGCTTGATACAGCCCGTTTGGTATTTCCTTCTAGCGTGTAGGCAGGCGTGAAGCGAGAGGTTTTGGTGACGCAGATTGCCAGTTCATCATAGCGAGGGTTGCCACTCGACTGTTCGACCGTAATCGGCTTCTGAGAATTGAAAGCGCCTGTTTCATCGAGGGGAAGCTTGAGCGTCACGGGTTGCCCAAAATTGCTGAGGGCATCGGGTGTGAGCAGACAGATGGCAGGATCGGAGGAAAAGCTTTGAGTGGATTCGCCTAAAAGCTGGGCGGTAATTGTTGATGCAATGGAGCTATTGGACAGATTAGAGGCGGGGGCGATCGCCCGAAACTGAGCGATAAATTTAGCAGGAGCAGGAGGAATTGCAATAGGTACAATCGCGCCGATTGAATCTTCCTTTGTATCTGGCTTTATGTCTAGTGGATTTGGCACTGTCGGCACATCCGGTAGACGAGTGTTAGACCCAGTCGGCACAGAACGTTTTTTGAGGGCGGACTCGTCAGGAATGGGTGCAGCCTTAACGGCAGATCGTTTAGGACGGGGTTTGAGGGTGGAGGTGTCAGCCGGAAGAGATGGAACCATCTTTTTAGGCGAGAGCGTTGGCGTGGGTGCCCTGCGAGTAGGTATGGTTACCGATGATTCTGTAATGGGCTGAGCCGGGGCGATTTGTGAAACGGTAGCGAGGCTTTCCACAGGAATCTCTACGGGAGTCGAGAGCGTTGTCTGAGAAACGTTATTTTCAGCGGTTTGGGTTGGTTCGTCTGCTTGCGGAGGAGGCACTGATTCTTCAATCGGTTCCAAAAAATCAACAGCGATCGCGGTTGAGTTGGCTGGAACGACCGGGGTCACCCAAAAATTCTGCACGGTTGCCCCTGCAACCAGATGAATCAACAAAGAGCCTGCTAGCACCCATAGCCACAGTTTTGGCGGATCGGAATGTCGCCGTAGGGGGGTGATGTTGGGGGATCGAATCAGACTGGTCATTGCATTGCGATCGCGCGCAGGTTTAAGCAATCGAGATCATCGTAGCGAACGATGCCGCTTTTGAACATGAATTCATTAGGTGGAGTGAATTTATCCTTGGTCTTCGCATGTGTTAATAGAGCAAACTGCTTTGTTGGCTTAAGTTGTTACCATGACTGCACCGCTTCGACCTTTAGGAATTCCGCCCAATGCTTGGATGGTGGATGCGACGATCGCTGATATTACGCGATCGCCCCTAGAACCCCGCCCCATCACTTTACCCACAGAGACTAAAACTCTACGGTTAGATTTAGCAAAAACCGCCATTTTGATCATCGACATGCAGAATGATTTTTGCCATATCGATGGGTGGCTGGCGCACATTGGCGTAGATGTGACTCCAACTCACACGGCGATCGCGCCCTTGCAAAAATTATTGCCCGTGCTGCGGCAAGTTCACGTCCCCATTATTTGGGTCAACTGGGGCAACCGTCCTGATTTGCTCAACATTAGTGCGGCGGCGTTGCATGTCTACAATCCTACGGGCGATGGCATTGGGTTAGGCGCTCCGCTTCCAGCGAACGGTGCGCCCGTGCTGATGAAAGATAGTTGGGCAGCCGCAGTGGTGGATCAACTAGAGCAAATGCCCACCGATATCTGCGTGGATAAGTACCGCATGAGCGGATTTTGGGATACTCCCCTCGATAGTATTCTGAAGAACCTAGGTCGAACTACACTGCTATTTGCGGGAGTGAATGTTGATCAATGTGTGATGGCAACGTTGCAAGATGCAAACTTTCTAGGATACGACTGCATTTTGCTAAAAGACTGCTGCGCTACGACTTCTCCCGACTATTGCTGGTTAGCGACTCTCTATAACGTCAAACAATGCTTTGGCTTTGTGACAAACTCAACGAAAATTTTGCAGGCAGTGGGTGAGTAGTTTTGAGTTCTGAGTTTTGAATTTTAAGTTTTGAATTTTAAGTTTTGAATGCTTTAACTCAAAATTTATAACTTCCAGTCTTGCCCGGTCATTTTGGGAGAATTTCTATGACTTTTATAAGCTGTGTAATCCCGGTTATTAAGTCGCCTGCTGATTATCAAGCATTTCGGATTAGTCCGCAGGATACGAACCGATTGGCGATCGTGTTTGATCCACAAATTGCCAATATGTCGCTAACCTTTTGCGTTGAGATTTTTGATGAGGGCGGCAAAACGCCGCCAAATCGTCATCAGCTTGCGGTGGAAATGTTTTTTGTGCTGAAGGGCGAAGGCACGGCGACCTGTGATGGCAAACTGATACCGCTGCGATCGGGGGATAGCATTTTAGTGCCACCTACAGGGATTCATGAAATTCACAATACGGGCGCAGGGCGACTGTATGCCTTATGCATCATGATCCCCAATGAAGATTTTGCGGAACTGATTCGCAGTGGCATTCCAGCAGAACTGGATGAGGAAGATATGGCAGTGTTGCAGCGTTCACAAAGTGACTCTGAAAGAGTATCGCCGGCTCCAGCACTCCTGGGAAGTTGATTCGCAGCTAATGAATATTCGTCCTTACCAGTTGACCGATACAGCCGCGATCGCGACCTTGTTTTACGACACCGTTCATCACATCAACATCCACGACTACACTCCAGCCCAAATCAATGCTTGGGCACCCAAAGATCTCAACATCGACTTTTGGGTGAAGCGCCTCAGCCAGTCAATCACCTTTGTTGCTGAAGAGACAGATCAAATTGTCGGGTTTGGCAATCTAGAATCCAACGGTCATCTGGACTGCTTGTACTGCCACAAAGACTTTCAGCAGATGGGTGGGGGTAGTCAGTTATTGACAACGCTTGAAACTACGGCGCGATCGCTGAACATGGAAACCCTGACCACGGAAGCCAGCATCACAGCGCGATCGTTTTTTGAAGCAAAAGGGTTCCGCCTGATTACCCCTCAAACCGTTGAGCGTCAGGGACAGTCTTTCCTAAATTTCGTCATGGAAAAGAGCCTGGTTAGTCAATAGAAATTATTGAAATGGCTAGTTTGTTGACATTTTGTTTGCACTAGTTAAGATGTCGGGAACACTACAGGAGCTAGAGCAGCATCTAACCAAAAAACAAACCCCATAGTAATTTTAGAACTGATGGAGAAAGCCTTTCCAGCGTTTTTTAATCCCGAAAACTGTCGTAACGAGTCTGAGGTTGAAAGTAAATTCATCGTTTATTACTTGCTGCCAGCCCTAGGCTATCCACCCAGGGCTATTTCATTCTAAATAAATCTTTCAGCATGTTAAGGCTAAAGCCAGCAAGACGTTGAGCTTGAGCCATGTTTTGCAGACCATAACTACGATACAAATTGAGTGCAAAATTACGTGCGATTGCCCAACAGATCGG
>JBGTAZ010000133.1:0-10238 GCA_041749615.1 Leptolyngbyaceae cyanobacterium
ATTCTCAAACCCGTCAGCGGTGCCGCGATGGGCTTGATCAAAGAAGGCGATGAAGTCCGCATCCTCACCGATATTCAAGGGATCGAAGATTTCTTGGGCGACATGGATTTCAAAGTGGCGGGCACCGATACGGGCATCACCGCGTTGCAGCTTGACATGAAAATCAACGGCTTGCCGATGGATATCATTGCCCAAGCGATTAACCAATCAAAACCGGCTCGGTTGCATATTCTCGACAAGATGATGCAAACCATCAACACGCCCCGCACAGAGATGTCGCCCTTTGCGCCCCGTCTGCTCACCATTAAGATCGACCCTGAATTTATCGGCATGATCATCGGTCCTGGCGGTAAAACCATCAAGGGCATTACCGAAGAAACCGGAGCCAAGATCGACATCGAAGATACGGGCATTGTGACGATTTCGGCGATCGATGGTGAAAAGGCAAAGCGTGCCCGTGCCATTATTCAAGGCATGACCCGCAAGCTGAATGCCGGCGATGTCTATGCCGGAAAAGTGACGCGGATTATCCCGATTGGGGCGTTTGTGGAGTTTCTTCCCGGTAAGGAGGGCATGGTTCATATTTCTCAACTTGCCGACTACCGAGTGGGCAAGGTGGAAGATGAGGTGAATCTTGGGGATGAGGTGATTGTCAAAGTGAGAGAGATTGACAGCCGTGGGCGGATCAACCTGACTCGCTTGGGCATCCATCCTGATGAGGCGACGGCGGCTCGTGAGGCGGCGACTCAAGCTTAGAACGCCAGGTCATTTAAGCGTTAAGCAAACAATCGTTAGGCAAAAGGGAGCGATCGCTCCCTTTTGCCTGAGACCCTTTATGGCATTGCTGAATCTGGGGAGGAAATTTGTATGGGCAATCCCTTGTGGTTGCCCTCCACTTACGTCAGGGTGGGCACAAGACCTACCCCTACAGTCAAAAATCATACTTGCATTCAGCAACGCCGAGACCCTTTATCTCTTAGTATTGGCTGGCAGATTTGCGGTGGTTGACAGCGGTGACCCCAGTTGATTCCAAGATTTTGCCGTAATCAACCAAGGCATAGAGCAGCCAGTGATCACCGCAATCCATCCGATTTTGGACGGTGCATTCAAGGTAAGACAACGCCTCGGTCAAGATCAGGCAACCATTAGCGGCGGGTTCGGTTGCCAAATTGACAAACGGATTTTCGCCCGGTGTTGCTGGCTTTAAAAAGAAGCGGCGCAGATTTTTACCTTCCTTCAAAATATTCAAGACAAAGTGTTCGCCGGAATGGGCGAGGCAATCTAGTTCTCGATCTTTGGCGATCGCCACCGTGATTGCGGGTGGGCTGAATCCGGCTTGCGACACCCATGAGGTGAGAAATCCTACGGGAATCCCGCTGGATTGCGCTGTCACCACACACAAAGACCCTGTAACTCTCCCGACTGCCTGACCCGTGCGATCGCTCGTGCCATCCACACTGGCTTGTCGGGGTGCCCGAATTTTGCGGGCGCGGTTGAGGGTGCGGGCAAACTCTGCCCCAGCTTTTTCACACTGCTCTAGAGTCTCCTCAGTCGGCGTAAACTTGACCCGAATCGTTTCAAACCCCAAGGGATATCCCGCATCTTGAAGCTTGCTTTCAATTAAATCGACTGCTTCTCCGCTCCAGCCATAGGAACCAAACACGCCAGCTACTTTGGTTTGAGTAGCGGTGGATAGGACAATGCCGAGTGCCGTCTGAATTTGGGTGGGTGGATGCCCTGCCAAGGTTGGGGAGCCAATGATAAAGCCATCACAGTCTTTAACGGCGGCGGTGATTTCTGCTGGATCGGCAAACTCACAGTTAATTGTTTGAACCGCAACCCCAGACTGGTTTACGCCCTTGGCGATCGCGCTTGCCAGGGTGGCGGTATTCCCATAAGCAGAGGTATACAGCAGCGCCACAGTCAAATCCTTGGTTTGCTGTTGTTGGCACCAGCGGCGGTAATCCAGAGTGAGCACGCTGAGGCTATGGCGCACAATCGAACCATGACCCGGAGCATACAGCTTGGCGGGAATCGATCGCAGCTTGTCTAGAATTGCCTCCACTTGGGGGGCTTGCGCGGCATGGAGACAGTCAAAATAATAGCGGCGATCGCCATCCAGGGTTTTCCAGTGTTCATCAAACACCGCATCGTCACACACATGAGCGCCAAAGAGTTTGTCGGTATACAACACACGAGTCGCTGGATCATAAATGCACAGTGCGTCTGGATGGCGCGGCGTGGGCACAAAGCGAAACTGAAGTTGATGCCCATTCCCTAGATCCAGCAATTCTTCATCGCGCACAATATGCACTTTTAGGGTTTGATTGCCAAACTCAATCCCCAAATCCTGGGCTTCATCCTCTCGCGGCGAAGGCAGGGCTGGCTGATTGACAAACACCGATCGCAGCGTATTAGCACCCGGCTTAGAACAAATTACCGTCACATAGGGAGCCAGTTCCAACAGGCGCTTGAGCGTTGCCAATCGATTAGGATTCACATGGCTCAAAATGATGTAATTCAACCGCTGATAGTAGAGATGATGTCCTAACTCTTCCAAAAATAGATCGGTAAACGACTCGCCCGGTGGATCAATCAGCACCGTTTGCTCTGCCTGGATCAGGTACGAATTTGCCGTGGTGCCTTTTTGACGGGCATATTCAGTTTCAAACTTGAGCCGATCCCAGGTGCGCGATCGCAGCACCATCGTGCCCACACCCATCTCAGCAACTTGAACATCACGCGGTTTAAAATCAGCCATAGGTAAAGAAAAGAATCAAAAGGACGAATAAAAAAGAAAGTGAACGGGTCAATTTCAATCTAAAAAGTAAAAAGGTAGAGATCTTAAGAGGTAAAAACGTTAAGAGGTAAAAATATTTTCACCCCTTTACTCTTCCACTCCTTTGCCTATTTATATAGTGCGGTTATTGTTCGCCAAACCACCAGAAGGTTCAGTTTCTTTCATCATAAAAGCAACGTCCGGCTGCTCAGAACTTCTATGACCTTCCCCAATTCCCACCTCTCGCGAAAGGCTTCTTCTTCTGGAGAGTCGTTTTTCTGGATCAACGCCTTCAAAGGTGGGGGGCAGCCAGACGCGAATGATGAGCAATGCTCCAAGCACTAGCAAAAATGCACAGGCAGAAAGCACCTGATTCCAGGGAACCTCTAACACGCCCCGCACAATGACTTCCCGCAAGACAGACACGATCGCCACTTCCACCGCCACCCCAATCGAGACCCGTTGTTCTTGCAAATAAATAATCAGCAGGCGAAACAATTCCACCAGAATCAGCAGAAACAGAATATCAGCCGTTACTTCTTGAAAATCTAAGGGTGGCAGTAGCGACAAAAACATACTTCGGAGTTCTAGCACCATGACGCAGAATAAACCGATGCAAAGAGAAATAATAATTAAGTCCTGAATGATTTCTAGAACGTATACAACCCGATTAATCCAGGTGGGTTGCTCAGATCTGGGTGGGCTTACGGGTATTTGCATGAGCAGATCCTTCGTCCGATACGGTTATAAAATGAAACTAGTCTTAAAATAACTTATACATGAGCGGCTATTCTATTGGAAAAACCTATGGTTTTGATTGGGAAGCCTCAGCAATGCACTACACCTACACCTTAGTTAAAACAAATACTAGGTTTTAGGCTTCGGCGTGAATGTTGCAAATACCGAAGGTATGGCTATGTAAGGCGCGATCGCTGTAACACCGATAATTAAGGACACAGATGTAATTACCATTCGCCATTCACCATTTGTCTTTCCTTTCTCGCCTAAAATTGATGGGAGACGCGATTCAGGATAAGCCGACCGTGGGATTCAAAATTGGTTTGTTGGGGTTGGGAACAGTGGGGACTGGAACGGCAGAAATTCTGCTAGATCCGTTGCAGCGGCATCCATTGGTGCAAGAGTTGGAACTCTATCGGGTGGGGGTACGATCGCTCGATAAACCACGCGCTGTAGAGTTGCCAGCCAGTAGATTTACCACTGACCTGGACAGTATTGTCACCGATCCGGCGGTGGATATTGTGGTGGAAGTGATCGGTGGGTTAGAACCTGCGCGATCGCTGATCCTTAAAGCGATCGCCCATGGCAAGCATGTGGTAACGGCAAACAAAGCCGCGATCGCTCGTTTTGGCGATGAAATTTTTACCGCAGCCACAGAAGCGGGAGTTTATGTTTTGCTGGAGGCAGCCGTGGGCGGTGGCATTCCGGTGATTGAGCCACTCAAGCAATCCCTCTGCGCCAACCGAATTCATGCGGTCATGGGCATTGTCAACGGCACCACGAACTACATCCTCACCCGGATGCAAACCGAGGGCGGCGACTTTGCCGATATTTTGGCAGATGCTCAACAGTTGGGCTCTGCCGAAGCCGATCCCACCGCCGATGTAGATGGACTGGATGCCGCCGACAAAATCGCGATTTTGGCATCCCTCGCGTTTGGCGGACGGATCAAATTGCCGGAAGTGCATTGTGAAGGGATTCGGCAGGTGAGCGCGGCGGATATTGCCTATGCCGATAAGCTCGGTTTTGTGATCAAGCTGCTGGCAGTTGCCAAACGCAATCCTCAAGTCTCCCCAGATGATCCTGAACAACTGCAAGTGCGAGTGCATCCAACGCTGATTCCTAAAGTTCATCCGCTTGCCAGCGTTAACGATGTGAATAATGCGATTTTGGTGGAGGGTGACCCGATTGGGCAGGTGATGTTTTTTGGTCCCGGTGCGGGTGCGGGTCCCACTGCCAGCGCGGTTGTGTCGGATATTTTGAATATTGCCGCAATTTTGAAAGTGGGGCGGGGCAGCCCAGCGTTCCCAGACGGTAAGGCGTTGCTTGATCCGCTGCTGGCGTGTTCGCACCAACACTATTGCGCGATCGCCCCCATGGATGATTTAATCACCCGCTTCTACGCCCGGTTTTCCACCAACGACACCCCCGGCGTGATTGGCAAGGTGGGAACTTGCTTTGGCGATCACACTGTCAGCCTGGAATCGGTAGTGCAAACGGATGTGCACGGCGAATCTGCCGAAATTGTGGTGGTTACCCACAACGTGCGAGAAGGTAACTTCCATCAAGCGCTGGCTGAAATTCGGGCAATGCCATCCGTCAACAGTGTTGCTAGCGTGTTGAGGGTTTTGTAGCTCAATAGCGGGGATAGCCGGAGGGTTGATAGCTCGAATAGTTTGGCTCTAGGGCAAGGCGCGAATTGAGGGTCAGCGTTAAGTCGGTGTTGGGCTTCAGCGCAATGGATTCACTGGTGGGTTTTTGCCCCAAAAGCAACCCGCCTGCGGCACCTAGCCCAGCACCTAGCAAAATTTTGGGAATGGTAACTTTTCGTCTACCCGCGATCGCTGAAACTGCTGTAGCTCCGGCACCCCCAATCCCCGCCCCCTTCAAAATTGCATTGCCATTAATCCCGTTTCCTTGCACATCTCTCGTCGTCACCACATCAGAATTTGCATTGATGGCGACCCGGCTACCATTTTGCAAAACCAGGGTATCTGCAATAAACTGCGCTCCTCCATTCACGGGCACAAGCTGTCCCCTGACCTCGCTTCCAGCGGGAATTAATAACTCGCCATTCGCCGCCCGGATGTTTTTAGACACCGACACGATTAACGGCTTCGATTCGGTGGGAGTCACAACAAATTTATCGGTGCCCAGATACCGCACGGGAATTCTTGCCCCAGCCGGAATGACAACGCCGGGAGGCTGAGCAGAGGGGAAAAGCTGAGCAACGGTGTAGGGGGCTGGCTTGGCAACCGCCGCCGGGGATAGGGTAAATGGCGCGATCGCCCCTGCCGTGATTCCCGCTATAACAATCCACGCTGAACTTACCTGCCATCGATTGAGTACTTGCATTGGATGCCCTCCTACAAAAGTGCTGCTAGACAATGGGTAGACGATACATCCAGGCTGATAGTTCCGACCGATTTTCTGGAACGGCTGCATCAGAATCTTGGGCGATCGCATATTCTCTTATGAGTTCGATTTTTCAGATGAATGTTTCTGCAATAACGCTTGAATCAGACGGCGAGAGACACGAAAGTTCGTTTGCTGCAACTGAGCAACAACGGTTGCAACATCAATCAAGCCTTGACTAGCTGCATCATCTAAGATGCCCAGAATACCGATCACGGGTAGTTCACGATCGCGGGCTGCTTGTCGCCCTAAACGTTCATCCATGATCAGCAAGTTTGCTTGCAGGGTTTGAGCCAGGATAATAGCAGCTTGCTCACCGGGATCGAGCGCACTCAAGGTTTCATCGACCTCAAAAACTTCTTGGACAATGAGCCAAGAAGGAGGATTAGCAATCCATTGTTGCAGCACTTGAGGGGCATCTGGATTCAGCATCTCATCGCGCACTACGTTGGGGATAATCACTTGCTGATATAGATTCGGCAACAGGTTAAGTTGATTGATGAGTAACAGGTAATTGATGGGCGAGGTATCTGAAACAACAATCATGAAGCGCTGCCTTAATTGGCTCGAAGTTGGCGGAGGGTTTCGCGATCGCGCTCTAAATCGATTTCATCGTAGTGCAAATCAGCATTGTATTGTTTGAGCAAGGCATCAACCGCCCATCGAGACGGCAAGCTTAACATACGTCCAACTTCGGCGCTGGTGATTTGTTCCGATTGGTAGGCTTGCACCACTAACGCTTCCAAGATCTGGTGGGCAAGGCGATCGCGGTTGAAATATTGAACCAGTTCATCGGGTAAATCGATCGTGAGTTGCATGGTGGTTCTCCTGCGTGGTCTAACGGCTAGGAAAATGTTTGAGATGATGTTAGAGGTAATCCTTGGCTAAATTCTATCAACACCTATAGATGTATTAGCGTCCTCAGAATCCAATCTACAAGTTTGGAGCTTTACCACCAAGCCCGAATTCCATTGCTAGGACATCTGGGTGAAAACCCGCCATATTTTTGAACTCTTGCCCAAACTGCTTGATTGGGTACAATTTCTACTTGCAATATCTCCACTTTTTCCCCAGGAACTACACATCCTAAAAGCGTCTGCTGGGCATAATCAAAATCTGGTGCTTGTGGCTGACCAGATCTGATATTAGTTGTTTCTCTGACTTTCACAATCGCTCCAATTTGAGGAATCATGCGCGGATAGATGGTGGGTGGATAGAGGATGTCATCGCCACTTGAATTGCGTTCAATTTTGCCAATGAACATCCAACCTGGAGTTGGAGTTGGAGTTGGAGTTGGAGTTGGAGTTGGAGTTGGAGTTGGAGTTGGAGTTGGAGTTGGCAGGGTAAAGTCTTGTTGAACATCATCTTTTTTAATCTTTGGGAAAGCCTCCGATATTTGTTTGCGGAAAGAATAAATGCCCAAAACTGTTAGCCCCAGTCCAAACAGTAAAGCCATTATGCAATTTTTTTCCCGTTTCCTCTTTCGTTCGTCTTCTTCAACCTTAGATTCGATTTCCCGGTATATCTGCTGTCCTAAATTTAATTCCTGCTTAATTGAGTCTGACTCACTCGATAAACGATCTTTCTCAGATTGTGATTTTGCTCTAAGCAGTTGGCGGTACGTTTTATCATAACTATCTAATTTTTTACCAAACCCAGTTCTCCATCTCTCAACTAAGGTTGTAATAAAAGCTCTGGCATCCGTGTCTTGAACGTGTGACTCTGAGACGATTAGATTTTCCAAAAACTTAGCTAATACTGGTTTTTTATTAATAAATCCCCATATTGGAAGATCTAGATTGTTTTTATATTCGCGCCGAAGATAACTAATTAGGTCGTCAACAAAAGGTGTTGGAGCTTTATCTACCTGCAAATTATTTATATATTTTTCATCTACTCCACGTCCTCTGAGGAAACCACGACGATCCTGAGAATTTTGAATGGATGGAACATTGCAAAGAATTCTGTGAAGTTCATTCCAGTCGTTAATATCAGGAAAATCCTCTTTAACATTTGAGTCTTCCATTGGCTCAGTGATAGTGGCTATTATTCAAATAGGCAATCTAGGGCTTTTAACTCTGTTTCTAGATCAGTTTCTGGCAAAGGACGTTGTCTAATCGTGTAGAGCGATCGCCATCACTGGCTCTTACGGCAAATTGATTCAGCATCTGAATCAGCGGGAAAACGTCCTTTTGGTCTAACAACTTTTCTGGATTTATAGCAGTCTGGCATTCTTAGGGGCGTATACTCTAGCCGTAGAATACCCCCGATTTTGTCATTTGCACCTACAATTTGCCTATTTTGGTCTGCCGTTTAAGAAAAAGCTCGTCAGTGGAGTGATTTTTTGAGCTTTGATGCGCTATTGCGGTGCAATCGGGGCGATCTGCTCTTGCTGAAATAGGGCGATCTCGCCGTCAGGCGGAAAGTGCGGCAGGAAATTGAGGATCGTTGTTTGCCGATCGCTGCTTTACAAAATAGATAGCAATGATGGTCAAACCTATTCAGTGGGATGCGCTTTCGTTTAGAAAAGAATGCTGAACCATGACCGAAACGATGATTACCCAAGCTGTCGATAATATCTTTCTTGATCTGGGTTTTTCAAATCAGGAAGCCGAGAATTTACTGATTCGCGCCAAACTCATGTTGGCGCTGCAAACTCATATTCGTCAGCAGAACTGGACGATCGCTCAAGCTGCTGATCATCTCAACCAATCCACCGACCAAATCACCGCCCTGACTCAAGGCAAAATTGGGCAGTTTTCAGTAGATACATTAATCACACTGCTCAACCAGGTCGGTATGTCTGTCCATGTCGAAGTTCTCCCCAAAGCTGCGTAATAGCGTCAAAGTTAAGATTACGATGCCGATGAACGGTGGGTGGATTGCCTGAAGCGCGATCGCACCTTTAACCCAAACGTGCAGCCGGAAATTGAAGATACACTGTGGCTAGCGATCGCTGAAATTGAGAAGCGGAGGAAAATTGAATGAAATTTCAAGTGATTTTCATCTTTGATCCTGAGTATCAGGGCTATGTGGCAGAAGTGCCTGCATTGCCGGGTTGCTTGAGCCAAGGTAAAACATTGGATGAAGCTGTTGCTAACATCCGTGATGCAATCAAAGGCTACTTATACGTCCAAGAGAAACACGGTAAGCCAATTCAGTCCGCCGATCTGGATATTTTCCTGGGCGAGGTTGCCGTCTGATGGGTCGTTTATCTAACATTTCTGGGAAGCAAGCTGTCAAGATGTTCGAGAATTTTGGGTATCTGCTGGATCATCAAACAGGGAGTCACATGATTCTTTGGCATGAAACTAAGCCATCGCTGTCGGTTCCCAATCACCGTGAGTTAGCGCCTGGGTTACTTCGTGCCTTAATTCGTCAAGCAGAATTGACTGTCGATGAGTTTTTAGCAGAGAAATAGTGTTGCCGAATGGTTAGTAGATTGACTGAAGCGCGATCGGCTACAAATTTGAGATGTTAGGGGCTTGAGCATTTGGGAACCCTAGGCAGTAGCCCTAGTAAAAGAGTGATCATGCTGGCAAGAGTTTGGAGTGCATCACTAGTCGGAATTGACGCAGTTAAAGTGGGCGTTGAGGTGGATATTGCGGGAGGATTGCCCGGAATTGTCGTGGTTGGCTTACCCGATGCCGCAGTGCAAGAATCAAAAGAGCGCGTGCGAACGGCGGTCAAAAATGCTGGATTTGCCTTTCCGATGCGAAAGATTGTGGTGAATTTGACTCCGGCAGATCTGCGAAAAGAGGGTCCCAGCTTTGATTTGCCAATTAGCGTAGGGATTCTAGCCGCAGCGGAACAGGTTAAAACAACCGTGCTGGATGATTATTTATTTGTTGGTGAGTTATCACTAGATGGTTCGATCCGCGCAGTCAGTGGCATTTTGGCGATCGCGGCAGCCGCAAATCGCATGGGCATCAAGGGTTTGGTGGTTCCAGCAGATAATGTGCGCGAAGCCGCTGTCGTCAAAGGGGTGTCGGTGTTTGGCTTTAAGCATCTGTCAGAAATTGGCGATTTTCTCAACAACCCCGATCGCTATCGGGCGGCGGAAGTGGATGGGCTGGCAGAACTGGAGCGCGATCGCTATTGTGGTGCGGATCTGCATGACGTGAAAGGGCAAGCCCACGCCCGTCGTGCCTTGGAAATTGCGGCGGCAGGCGGGCATAATTTGGTGATTGTGGGACCTCCCGGCAGCGGCAAAACCATGCTGGCGCGGCGATTGCCTTCCATTCTGCCGCCCTTAAGCTTTGAAGAAGCGCTAGAAGTCACTCAAATTCACTCCGTTGCCGGACTT
>JBGTAZ010000134.1:0-4372 GCA_041749615.1 Leptolyngbyaceae cyanobacterium
ACCTATTAGTTAGACGCACATCTGCCCTTATCACGTCTGCCGAAACGCTGAGGCTCAACCGATTGCTGTCTACATTTAGTCCAATATTACCTCCTGCACCGACTCCGCTTAACTCTATCCGTTGTCCCGGCGCACGGACGAGCGCGTCATCTAACGTGACATCGCCACCTACGAGAACAAAGTCACTGAATCTGTCCGTATTGCCTGCCGAGAGAAATGTCCCTTGCATCTGGATATTCCCTGGTGTTTGCCCAAACTGCAAGCCCACAGGCACACTCACAGTCAAGAGTGGATTTGTTGTCGGGTCACGGGCACTGAACACCGTCCCATCCTGAAACAACATCCGCTCTGCCGTACTTGCCAGGAAGGAGCCACCCACAAAGATTTGGGCATTGGGACCAAACACAATGCCGTTCGGGTTAAGCAAAAAGAAATTTCTGGGAGCTAGGTTAAAGGCGGGATCAAACGTGGCGATCGCGCCGTTGATGTTGGAGATGAAGGGTTGCCCAACGCCTGTCACCCGCACAATCACATTTTGAATCGCGGGATTGGTGATAAACGCCGCTACATCTCCATTGGGCAGAGAAAATTGAAGAAAACTGTGAAATAGGTTGCTTCCTCGCGTTGACCCGTTAGTAATTAAGCAAACCCCAGTACAGGGTGCGGTAAGAGCGCCGTTCACCTGTGTTCCCAAAGTGCCATCTCCAGCAACTTGTGCCTGCACGGGAAGGGAAAAGAGAATGGCAGAAACAGCAGCGCTGGCAAGGGCAAGGCGATGGGACAGGCTCAGCGGCATGGTGGGTGTCGGGGGTAGTAGAGTTGCGGATATTCTACCAGCGATCGCCCAATTGACTAGGTAAATTTAGCGGTTTCTTACGTTGCCAACTCGTTGGCTTTTTTGGCAAGATCCACATCTTTTTGAGTGATGCCGCCAGCGTCGTGAGTCGTCAGGTCAATGGTGACGCGGTTGTAGACATTAAACCATTCGGGGTGATGCCCCATGGATTCGGCAACCAGCGCCAGACTCGACATAAATCCAAAGGCTTCCACAAACGACGGAAACTGATATTGACGGTGCAGTTTAGCGTTTTGGAGGCTCCAACCATCCAGTTGACTCAAGGCAACATCGAGTTGATTTTGGGAAAGAACAAGGGCACTCATGGCAGTGATATCCTGAAGGGTGGTTTTGTTGGCAGCAGACGCAGGTGACGCGATCGCCGCCGTTCCATCAATGGGGCTGGACTGACTCATTGGAATTGCAGAGAACCCAAACTGACCCAGTGCCGCAATTCCAACAAATAACAATAGAGCAACCCGCTTCAGCCAATGGCGTAACAAAGTTCGATAAAAAACTCGATCGTCCATGGAAAAGCAACTTGAAAAACATGAATGAGGACTACCGCGATCGCCAAAAAACTTGGAAACCAGAAACCCCACCTAGCAGCATTGGCAACCCAATATCATCACGGGCGATCGCTACTTAGACTTGAGATTTTCGATCGCCGTTTCCACGGAACCTTGAAGCGCCAAAAATTTCTCCAACCGAACAAGTTTCACGGTCTGCGTGACACGAGGATTAGTGACGATCTGTAGAGTGCCATCCGCAGTTTGAACCTTCTTTGCTAGCTGAACTAAAGCACCCAGCCCAGAGCTATCGATGAAATCGATCTTGGATAAATCCAAAATGAAGTGTTTCGGTCCTTCTTCCACACATTGGGTAAAAACGGAACGGAATTTTGGCTCGGAGAAAGCATCCAAAAGACCAGTGAGGCGAAATAGTTGGTAATCATCCTTGATGTCGCGTGTGCCTCGCAAGCTCACAGTCAAGGTTAGTTGCTCAGGAATAAAACCCTCCTAGTGGTTATAGCCCAATTTAGACGCTTCATTATATACTCTTTGAGTTCAACTGAACATAGCAATACTACGCTGAAGTTCACGACATTTTAACACTCTGGTTTGTGATTAGGTAGATTTTTTGAAGTCATACCCATTTGTTTTTTATGCGCGACAGAGCAAAATTTCCCCGACGGTGGCATCAAAATCATTTTGTCCTGGCGTTTATCGCTCTAGGCTGCGCGGATCGAGGGCATCTCGCAATCCATCACCCAGCAGATTAAATGCCAGCACGGTCAAAATGATCAGCAGGGCGGGAGACCAAATCAGCCAGGGTTGCAACACCAAGACGGAGGCATTGGTGGCGAGGGACAGCATATTGCCCCAAGAAGGGTCTGGCTGCTGAATGCCCAAACCAATCAAACTCAGCACCGATTCTGCCACGATGAAATCTGGAATGGAGAGGGTGGCGGCAATGATGATGTAGGTGGCAGTTTGGGGCAAGATGTGACGCACAATGATGTAGAGCGATCGCCCGCCCATTGCTCGCGCCGCCTGCACAAATTCTCGCTCTTTCAGCGACAGGACTTCCCCGCGAATCACCCGCGCCAGTCCTGCCCAGCGGATGAAGGACGTAATCAAAATAATTAGCAAAAACCGTTGAGCGCTGCTGAGACCGGTTGGCAGCACGGCGGCTAGAGCAATCAGCAAATAAATGCTAGGAATGGTCATCAGCACTTCTACTAAGCGCATTAGAATGACATCTGTCCAGCCGCCAAAGTAGCCAGAGATACCGCCCACCAGCATTCCTAAGGGGAAAGAAATTGCAATTCCCACTAGCCCAATGCTGAGGCTAATCCGTCCGCCAAAAACCAAGCGGCTGAATTGGTCGCGGGCTTGCTCATCGGTGCCTAACAGATTCCACTTGCCCTCGCCCTCAGTGCCAAACAACCGTAGGGTTCCGGGAATGCCGGGAAACATTTCCACTTCATCAAACTTGGGATTGGTCAGGGAAAACTGGGTTGGCAAGGGCAGTTTAATTTGAAACAGCCGATAGGGTTCCCCTTGGACGAAAAAGCGAATGGGGGAGGGTTTGCTGCGATCGACAATCAGCTTGCGATCGCCTGTTTGCAAATCGATGGGTCCCTGAATCGTGGGGTAGACATGCGGACCAATCACTCCCGACTCATTCCAATAAATTTGGGTAGGTGGCAACAATGCCCCATCTAACTGAGAGGTATAGGGATTGTAGGGCGCAACAAATTCAGCCGCAATCACCGCCAAATAAAAAGTGATCAATACCAATGCCCCTAGCCGTGCCAGAGTATTGTTTTTTAGCCGTCGCCACCAGTTCATAGGAGAGAAGCCCAGATTTTGCCCATTCCAATTAGCATACTAAATTAGCATACGGATTCAGATGCCCGATGGAGCTTAGATTTACGGGTGTTCCAAATCTTCATGCTCTACCACAAACACATTGGAGTAGAGATTGGCAACAATTTGCTTTCCTTGCTGAGTCAAAGACAGGTAATGTAGCGCATCTTGAATGTAGGGATGAACACTGTTCCAGTAGAATTTGGGATAATCCCGACGCAAATCTCCAGGATGGCGATAGCCCAACGCTTTGTTTACCCCCGTTTCTTCAAACTCGTAGAACAGCGCCCCAATTTTTCTGAGATAGCGGGGGTCGCTCAGTTGCCCAATCAAATCAGATGCCCGAATTAAGCCTGGAAAGTTAGTAGTTTCTTGGTGATCTTCTGCACTGGGAACGGGAAATCGCGTCAGTTCAATATTGTGCTTGATCACTTCAGCATCAATCAGCTTATGCCCCCCAAAGCGTTCATCAATAAAGAGTTTTGCCCGGTCAACATGGTAAGGCGTAAGGGCGGCATCGGAGGAGCCGATCGCCAGGGGAACCATACCGCCCTCTTTCCCAGTGGCATAGAACCCATTGCGATCTTGGCGGCACACCCCTTTGACATACTCAATATCATGGCAAACCAGCGCGATCACAAAATGCAGCCAATCGTCACAAGAAACGCCGCCTTCGCGAATGTGCTTGCCCCGCAGAATTTCTTGCCCCACCAGAGCGACGAGAATCGAGTGTTCTACGTTGTGATACAGCGCATCGCTGTTGGCGATATTTTCCATTGCCATGGAGCCAACCCAGCCGATGATGTCTTCGTAGTCTGATTTGAGACCGCCATAGGTGCGGCGATAGCCTTCCTTCAGCTTTCTAACAAAATTTTCGATTAATAGTTCAGTGGCATTAAACATGCGGTTTTTTTGCGAAACTGGATGCGATCGCGATACTGAAGCGTCTCCAGGAAGTCCTTCCCAAATAGCATAAGTTTGAATTGAGTCGCATTTCTATTTATTCCTACAGACCCGACCCAGCCAAATCAGGCAGATTGCTAGAACCTACTCAGCTTTCTGATAGCTTAACCAATGCATCTTTAACGATGGGTGGCAGTTGGCGTAGAATCTTACCCTTCTCGCGATCGACCGCAACCAGCGTTAATCTTGCGGATACAAACAG
>JBGTAZ010000135.1:0-9126 GCA_041749615.1 Leptolyngbyaceae cyanobacterium
GCTACAGCAAGAACTGGGCAAATGTCGGGCGTTGTTGATGACTCCACGCTGGGTGGAAGCCTTTGGCAATGTGGCGATCGAAGCGCTTGCCTGTGGCGTTCCGGTGATTGCCTACGATCGCGGCGGTCCCGCAGAAATTGTGCAAAATGGCAAAACTGGTTGGCTAGTGCCGCCCGATCGCGTTAAAGGACTGGTTGACGCGATCGCAAAGATTGACCAGATCGATCGCCAAACTCAAACGTTGCTGCTTGAGCGCGACTATGAAGGGCGATCGCACCCGAAAAATCGGTAACAACCTGCCCAATGATTTGATCGATCGCATCAGTTAATGACCCCATGCTGACTAAATGGGCGATCGGAGTTTGAAAAAACGGAGTTAGGTAAAAAGGCAACCAGTCGTAGGCGAAGTTGAGAATCAAATCGTAGTTTGCCTGCACCTGACGGGCATACTCCCACATATTCGCCAACACAGACTCCGGCGGCATCGCCACCCAAGCCTCTCGCCCTTCACTCTGTGCTGTGCTTTGCAAGCGACCCGGAATTTCAATCACCGGAAAGCTTGGCAGAATAGAACCTACTGGCGCAACGATGGTGATACTGTGGTTGCGATCGCGCAGTGCCTGAGCAATATTTTTCAGCGTCAGTTCCACGCCGCCCCCCATCCCAGATCCCAATGGACCCACCGAAGTCGAGAGAAATAGTAGCTTGAGCGGCAACATAGAATTCATTATTAACTCTTAATCTATAGCGCGATCCCTGTAACACTTATAAGTAATGTTTCTACTTTGTAGACGGCTTCCAGAAAATACATATGTTACAATAAGAACACAAACTCAGATTTCATAATCTAAGGTTAGTCTTCGGGTCGCCCACTACCATTCTTTGTCAGAGTGTTACGGAACTTTCGGTTTTCGTTTTTTGCTTAATAATACATTCCCCGCACAAAACACTGCACAGCATAAATAAGCAGGAAGGAGAAGCAAGTATGTTAGACAAACTGTTGAAAATCTTTAGCATCTCGAAACTTTGCGGTTTTGCTGCAAATATGTTGAGTTCTATTCTGTTATCTCTGACATCTGGTGGGTTGGCATTCAAACAATTGAATAACTAGAGTTAAGTAGAATAGAGTCCTTGATTACACTTCTTTTTCACAGTCTCTATTCACTTAATTGAAGAAGAATGCTGTTGTTAACGCTCCGGCAATTTTAATTTGATCGGTTGATTTCAAATTACTCACGCTCCTAGTCAGTCCTGCTCTACCACTTGCACGGGCAGTTGAGCCGCTTCTTGAACCGGATCGGTTTCTGACTGATCGAGTTGCAATACTTCCGAAATAGGAGCCTGTCGCCTCGCTTGAAATTTCTTAGCCAGCACATCGCGCTGATTGATTAGATAAATACTAACGAGGGTTAGCCCCACGCCCAACCACTGAATTTGGCTCAGCGTTTCACCCAGAAATAGATTACCAAAGAAAAGCGCAAAAACAGGTGTAAGAAAGGTTAACGAACTCAGGCTTGTGAGGCTACCGCTGGCGGCAAAGTAGAAAAATACACCATAGGCGATCGCGCTGCCAAACACAGTGGAATAGCCCATCGCTAGCCAGTTCGATGCATCTAGATGGACAAATTGTTCTGCTTCAAATCGAGCAGACAACGCAAACAGCGGCAATCCACCCAAAATCATGTGCCAACCCGTTGCCGCGATCGGATCAGCATGGCGACTCACATACCGCATCAGCACCGTTCCCACCGCCATGGACAGGGATGCCAACAGCATCAACCACTGCCCATTTTGAAACAAATCATGGACGCGATCGCTGCCCCACTGAGCGCTACCCAACGACACCTGACCCTGAAGCAGACTCACAATCCACTCATCGGGCAACCCCAAAAGACTAATCCCCACAATGCCAAAGCCTAAGCCTAGCAAGCCCCACAGCCCAATGGTTTCGCCAAATAATAGCCACGCCATCAGCGCTACAGCTAAGGGTTGGGAATCAATCATCACCGAGCCTAACCCTGCCCCAGTTCTGACTAAGCCTTCCGCCAAAAAACCTTGAAACATCACTCCATCAACCAAGGCAAAAAGCGCAATCCACAGCCAAGCTTGCCACCCTTTGGGCTGCGGTTTACCGCTAATCAGAGAAGTTGCCAGCACTAACATTCCTGCGGGAACCAGCCGCACGCCTGCCATAAATAGCGGAGTCGTGTTCGGCATCACTCCTTTCATGGCAACCATCGCCGTTCCCCAAAAGAAAAAAGGAGAAATTAAAAGCAATGGATATAATAGGGGGTTAGGCTTAGTGGACTCAGGGTTCATGGGTTTAATGGGATGGAAGGTGAGAAGACAGGGTCAATTGAAGGGAGATCCGCCTTTGTTCGGAAACTTAACTTTACTGATAGCAACTTAACGCCGCTTCATCTAATTGCAACTAATTCTATACTTATGTTAAGGGCTGGACGTGTTTAGCGAACCGTCTAGCATTGAATCCTTTTAGTGAATGACACGCATCATGGTTTGGCCGTTTAAGCCTCGATTTAAAAAACAAATTGCTCGGATTGAGATTAATGGCGCGATCGCCGGAGCAACTCGCAAGCATGTATTAGAAGCCTTAAAAACCGTTGAGGAACGCAAATTTCCAGCATTGCTGCTGCGGATCGATAGCCCCGGTGGCACGGTTGGCGACTCTCAAGAAATCTACACTGCCCTCAAGCGCCTCCAGGAGAAGATCAAAATCGTCGCGAGTTTTGGCAACATCTCCGCATCCGGTGGCGTATACATCGGCATGGGTGCCCAACACATCATGGCAAACCCCGGCACGATTACCGGCAGCATTGGGGTGATTTTGCGCGGGAATAATCTAGAGCGTTTGTTAGAACGGGTTGGGGTGTCCTTTAAGGTAATCAAGTCAGGTCCTTACAAAGACATTTTGGCATTCGATCGTGAAATGACCGAACCAGAACGCCATATTTTGCAAGAACTAATTGATGTCACCTATCACCAATTTGTCCAAACTATTGCCGATGCTCGTCATCTTTCTGTGGATACCGTCAAAACTTTTGCCGATGGGCGGGTGTTTACAGGGCAGCAAGCATTGGAACTGGGTGTAGTCGATCGCCTAGGCTCGGAAGAAGATGCGCGTCGGTGGACAGCAGAATTAGTGGGGCTAGATCCTGAAAAAACGCGCTGCTTCACCTTAGAAGAACGAAAGCCCTTAGTCAGTCGGCTGCTCTCGCGTGAGTCAAGCCAGCTTAGCTCAATAATCAACTTACCGGGGATGGCGGCTGGCGCAAACTGGCTAGAGTTTGAGCTAGATACCAATGGACTCCCGTTATGGCTCTATCGTCCCTAATGGCTTGGAGTTAAGTCGTTTGCTAGCGATCGGCTTTGCACCAAGAGTCCGCCCCTTTTTGCTATGCTGACAAAGCTTAGATAAAACCTCTAATCAAGAGTGGTAGAGCGTGATACACTAAGTATTCCTTATGCGGGTGTGGCGGAATTGGTATACGCGCACGCTTGAGGTGCGTGTGGCTTTGCCTTGCGAGTTCGAGTCTCGCCATCCGCATATCCTCAGAAACAGAAAGCCCAGTCAATTGACTGGGCTTTCTGTTTCTAGACATTTTTGAGTCAGACAATCTGACTTACAGACCCAATTCGTTGCCACGACGATATTGCAGATAAGCCGCAACAAACAAGCCAGCCAAGGTGATTGGAATTAAACCAAGCACAATACCCAGAAGAATCGGTTCGATCACTGTAAAACTCCCTCCAGTCCTTATAAATCCAACGAATTAGCTTCTTTCTTATGGTACTGGGTTCAGCCGCAAAAATTGAAGGAACCCAACGGATCTCTTAGAAGCGTGTGACTGAATGTGCCAAGTTCTGTACACAACTTAAAGTTCTCAATTTAAGGGTGTATTTTTGCGAAGTTATCTGAAGAGGCTTTAAACTAACAATAGATATTGTTGGTCGGCTACTTCTTGTTCTAATACATACTTCCTTAAAAACCCTTTGGATAATCAAGTTCTTAGAAGAGTAAGTTTTCCTTATCAAGCTGCCCTGAGTGGCTTGGCAGCGATCGCGATCGCCTTTTTGGGGCTGCTAAGCTTCCATCAGTTCCGCACAGTTGATCCGTATGTCGAAAGTGTTTTAGTCCTCCATGGAGACATTGCCCAGGGCAACGCAATTTTTCAGATGAATTGCGCTGGATGCCACGGCACCTTTGCCGATGGACTGGTAGGACCGAGTCTTCGGGCTGTTTCTTCTCGCAAGTCTGAAGTGGGCATGATTCACCAAGTGACGAGCGGTCGCACTCCTCCCATGCCTCAGTTTCAGCCATCGCCTCAAGAAATGGCAGATTTACTTCGCTATCTCGAAAGCCTTTAGTATGACAAAATCGGTGGATTGGATTGTGGTGGGTGCCGGAATTACGGGCGCGGCACTTGCCTATGAGCTTGTGAAACAAGGGTTTTCAGTATTAAGACTAGAGCAACATGCCACGCTGCAAGGCTCCTCGCGCTATGGCTATGGCGGAATTGCCTACTGGTCAGGAAACACAGACTTAACTCGTCAACTGTGTGCTGAAGCCCGTGTCATGCACCCAGTTTTATCTGATGAATTGGGAGAAAGCACCCAGTTTCGAGAACTGGATTTGGTGCTGACGATCGCACCCGATACCGATCCACGGACGATCACCCAATCCTATGCCGCTGTTGCAGTTCCACCCCGGCTGGTCAGCGTGGCAGAAGCCTGTGACTTGGAACCGTTGCTCAATCCTGCCGCGATCGCCGGAGCATTAACCGTCAAGCATGGACACCTCCATCTTGGCAAAACTATTCACGCCTACACTCAGGCATTTACCCGGCTAGGCGGTCAGGTTCATATTGGTCAAGTAACTGGATTGCTACAACAGTCAGGCAAAGTGACTGGCGTAACCTGTGAGCATGACTCCTTTTTTGGGGCAAATGTGGTCGTTTGTGCGGGAGCAATGAGCCGGAGTTTGCTGAAATCTGCGGGAATTTCAGTGCAGCAATATTTCACCCATGCCGAGCTAATTGAAACGGCACCTGTGGATATTAAGCTGCGATCGCTGGTGATGCCTGCCCATGCTCAACGGTTCAATTTAGAGGCAACGTCCAGCACTGTGGAACTTGACAACCTATGGGATGAACCAGGGCATGAACCGATTCCTGCCATTCTGGATGCAGGCGCAACCCAATTAATGGACGGAACTCTGCGAATCGGGCAGGTGAGCCGCACGTTAACCGATCCCAATGCCGCGATCGATGGGGTAGCCAGTGAACAGGCAATGCGAACCCAAGTTGGCGCAATTCTACCAGCCCTAAAAGACTTGCCGGGAACTTGGCACCATTGCTTAATTGCCTTTAGCCGTGACTCTTTGCCACTGGTTGGCAGCATCGCGGATGTAGAAAATGTGCATTTATTTTCAGGTTTTAGCAATCCCTTGGCGATCGTGCCTCCCCTCGCCCGCCGTTTTGCCCAAGCCGTGACTGATGCGATCTCCCCCACAAAAGACCCACTCCTGACCCAACTCTCACCCAATCGATTTACCGAACAACGCCTGTAAATTACAAGACAAAAAAAAGAGCTTTGCATTACTGCAAAGCTCTGAGGATGTTGAGGATGAAACTTTTTAGAAACTAAATTGCGTTCTCAAATTGAACACATAAATATTAGGGTTGCTGTCAAAGTTGTTGGCGTTGAAGATGGCATAGAACGCAGGCACCAATGAGATATTGTCAGTGATTGGGTAGTAGTAGGATGCCTCTAACTCATACATCGTGCCGCCATCACCGCCACCCGCTGCAAAAAACCGCCGTCCCTGTTGAATATCCATCGGCATCAAGAAGGTGATTACGCCCAGGGAACCCTTCTTAATCAAGTCAGGAAAACCAAGTCCGGCTTGAAATGCTTGTGTGCGAACCAGCTTATCAGTCGGCTGAAGTGTAGTCCAACCCAAACCATAGCGCCCAAAAACGCCAAACTTTGGCGAAATTGCCCAGTCTGCGCTAATTCCCATATGGTGAGATGTGGCAGACTTCAGCCCTCCATTGATAGCACCCGTCACAGGATTAATGGTTGAAAAGCCGGGACCTGCATCCAAATAGCCATAGGGAATGGGTTCACCCGTGGCACCGCCGACCTGTCCATTACCGTAAGCGATCTGACGAGTGTAGGTATACAACCCACGGATGTTGATAGTGTTGGTTGGAGAGAAGGTCAACTCGGCAGTAGATGTATTGGTGCCGCCAAACACGCCAAACCTGGGGTTGCTAGAAGTGTTGAAACCAAAGTTGGCGGGTAGAAATTCTGTGTTCTCCCCCAGATACGCAGCCGCAAATCGCAGTTTCGGGCTAATGTTCCACTCAATGACCGCACCTGAACCGCGATCGATCGCGTTTGAAAGCGTACTGCCGATAGAATCAAAACTACTAGCACCCGTGATGAAGAAGGTATAACGGTTAAAGTCAAAATAGCGATACCAATTAACACGAGGACCAACGGTAATGGTAACTTTTTCGCCTAAAGGAAACGTATAAAACAGATCATGGATTACAACATCGGCTCTACCGTTGGTGTCGCCGCCTGTTTGGTCGGTAAAGGGTGTACCAAAGGAGTTGAAGAAACCTGCTGATGCAAACTGGTTAGCAGGCGAGATGCCATTCCCTGCGGCTAACTGAATCAGTAAACTATCGCGTCCAGTAAACGAGGTATTAAAGTTGAGCCACGTTAGGAAACTAGCAGTGGGTTGAGCTTCGTCTGTGGTTAAAACAATGGGAGTACCATTGGCATTCCTAGCGCCTGCAAAACGGGCATCTGCGGGCGCTCCAGGAACCCCTTCATACCGAATTTTTTTGTCGAAGCTAGTTGCTCCAGTGTAGTTAAACCAGACATTGCCGCTAAGTTTGGTTGTAGTGGAAAACTGCTGCTTTTCTAGGGTTGCCGTTCGCACTTCAAGAGATTCAACGCGACCGCGCAGAGCAGCAAGCTCAGCCGCAAATTCTTCTTGCAGCCTTTTAACAACTTCTAAATCTTCTTTTTTGACGAAATCGGCGGTCGCAGCGGCAATCAATTCCTGAATTTTGTCTAGACAGGCATTCAACCCAGCCGCAAATTCGTAGCGGGTGAGTGCCCGATTGCCTCGGAATGTTTTGTCGGGATAGCCGACAATGCAGCCGTAGCGCTCAACTAGAGATTGAAGTGCCTGGAATGCCCAATCCGTCGGTCTGACATCCGTTAGCTGAGAGACGGAAGTGACTTGATCTTGCTCCGCTTCGATCGCCTGATCTCCGCCCTCTAAGCTGTTTGCAGTGGAGATGACTTGATCGATGTTAGAAGAAGTTGTTGCCGCCTGTGCTATTAGTATTGAAGAATCCGACTGAGCCGTTTGGCGTGCAGTTTGGCGTTCTGACGCGATCGCGCTAGAACTAAGCAACCCAACAGCACCAGATGCGAATAAAACTGACCCAACCAAGGCTGGCAAGTTTGCTTTTGCCTTGTAAAACAGTTGAATGGATACCATCGAACCTCACACCTCAAGAACGACTACATGAATAGTCTGGATGCCCATCATCCTTTAGACACAGGATGTTACCAGAGCAATCAGGGCTAATTATGTAACACCTGCCACATTCAGTAGCCTTTAAGGCAAGATTATGTATTCCTAATGACATTGGATAGAGGTAGCTATGAGTGATTCGATTAATTATCCAGATGGAATTCCACTTTATGAAATGCAGCCGCTGCAACGGTTTTCAGACCGAGCGATCGATTATGCAAACTATCGACCCAGTTATCCAGCCGGGGCGATCGCCGCACTTCTAGCAGGCTTGGGTGAACCTCACCAGTTAGTGGCGGCAGATATAGGAGCCGGAACTGGCATTGCGTCTCGGCTATTGGCAGAGCAAGGATTACAAGTTTGGGCAATAGAACCGAATGCCGCTATGCGTGAAGCGGCGGCTTTTCATGCAAACGTTACCTTTCAAGCTGGATCAGCAGAACAGACTGAATTACTCGATGCTTCCGTGGATTTAGTCACCTGTTTTCAGTCGTTTCACTGGTTTGATCCGGCGCTTTGTTTCCCAGAATTTCATCGGATTCTCAAACCAGGAGGGCGACTGGCGCTCGTGTGGAATAGCCGCGATCGCCAAGACCCATTCACCCAAGACTACACTCAACTTGTGCAAGCGATCGCGAACTATCATCCGGCTGAAAGTCGCATGGTTTCAGCCCAGCCTTTGCTCACAAGTTCCCTTTTTGGCACCGTTTTACAGTACGAGTTTCCCTATCAGCAATCGTTGGATTTGGAGAGCTTGATCGGGCGCGCTCAAAGTAGCTCTTATGTGCCGAAGGATGATGAGACGACGCAACGGCTGATCAGTGGATTGAAAGCATTGTGCGATTCCCGTGAGGGATCCGCTTTGCGGAATCGCTGGGCGAATGATCAAGGACATGTCAGTTTGGTTTACAACACCCAAGTTTTTCTAGCCGACAAGTCTAATTAAGGGTTTTCCGGGAAACTCTGCCGGAATACTTCAAGATTCATTAAACTGTGAGGAAATAGCCAATGATTCATCACTTCTGCGATCACTTACCCTAAACCACCGTTATGGCAACTCGTACAGACACCATTTTTGAACGTTTTCTGGCTCCCATTGCAAAAATCGTGATCAATCAGGACGAGTTGAAACGGTTTCATGACAGCATTGATTGGAAGTCAGCTAGAGATCGCCTGACTAACCCAACCGTCACCTATCCGGCTTACTACAGCAGCCAAAACTTCCACGGTATCGAAGGCGGCTATCTGACGATTGGCGCTGCCGTTTCCTACGATCCGATTACGCAATATGCCCTGCCGCCCAATGAACAGTGGGTGCGTCAAGCGTTGATTGATAGCGTCCAGAGCAAGCCCCGCCGCATCTTAGACTTGGGCTGTGGCACCGGATCAACCACGCTCCTCTTGAAAAAAGCGTTTCCCGATGCAGAAGTAATTGGGCTAGATTTATCACCCTATATGCTGGTTGCGGCAGAACATAAAGCCGCTGAAGCAGGACTGGAAATTCAATGGAAACATGGCTTAGCCGAGCAAACCGGGTTTCCCGATGG
>JBGTAZ010000136.1:0-5755 GCA_041749615.1 Leptolyngbyaceae cyanobacterium
CTACCATCCAATGATGATTTTGGTCTGACATAGCGTCCAGAGGTTTTAGTCAATGTTTGAGTTAATCAACACACTGCTACTGACTCTTTCACTATCCCGTGATAGTGACCGGGCAGACTCCCTGCGCCCCAAGGAGTTTAATTTTGATTGCACAACGCACCTTGGATTTACGGCAATTGCCAACCAGCTAGGCTTGTTCCTTCCTTGGCTCCGTTCTTTCTGTGGTAAGAGTCGAGACTCTACTGAAACCTGTCTGTCCGAGCGCCCAAGCGGGTCAACGACCATTTGTACTATATCATGTCGGCTTCGCTTCCGATTAACTTGGCTGTTTTCTCCATCTCCCTTCACTGTTGGCTTCGCCAATGCGTTCAGGGAGTGTCGTCAACAGCCCTGCTTTCATCCCACACCAATCGAAGCGCTATGGTGTGGGGCTTCCCACGAGTTAGCTAACTGTATGTCGAGGTCGAACGATTGCAGTATTAGGAAACTATACCGCCCCATAGGAACTATCCCATGAACTTAATGGGCTATGCCCTCCCAATGGGAAACTATGACCTTAGAAGAAGCTCTGCTACGGATTGAAGAACTTGAAGCCCTAGATACCACCAACAAAACTGCGATCGCTGGCTTGACCGACGAGAAGACGGCACTGCTCCGCAAACGGGATGAGCTACTGGGCAAAGTCACGAAGTATAAGAAATTTGATGCTTACGCTGATTTAGACATTGATGAGCTAATTCGGATTAAAGAAGCCCACGAAACTGGCGATGGCGAAACCAAGAAAAAGTACGAAGAAGCGTACAACAAAGACAGCGCCAAATTCAACGCCCGTCTTGCCCAGATTGAGAACGAACGCCTGCAAGAGAAGCAAGAGCGCGAAACTGAGAAGGCAGCATTAGCAGCCGCAAAACTTCGCTCAGCCGCGATCGTCGAGTTCTCCAAGCCTGAGCATGGTGTGTTCAGTGCAGAGCAGTTGTTTCGTTTAATTGGCGATACCGTCCGCATTAACGATCGCGGTGATTTGGTGGTGGGCGATGAGTATAAAGAAGTCTTGATCGCGGATCATCTCAAGGCATTGCGCGATGATACCGCCTATCAAAATCAATTTAAGGGCAGCGGCGCAACGGGCAGCGGTTCTTTGCCGGGGCATGGTGGCACGGGCAGCGGCACGGTCAACCCTTGGAAGGCGGCAACGTTCAATCTAACAAAGCAAGCGGAAATCACTAAAACCAACCCAGCCCAGGCAGCAACGCTGAAAGCCCAGGCAGGTGCGTGATGAAGCCAGAACGCTGTCGGGCGATCGTAGAGGCGCACGTTGATGAAATGAAGCGACTTCTAGGAGTTGCGACCTGGAAGATCCGAGTTGACTTCGTGGATCACAGTGACAAAAACCTCTGTGGAACTTGCGATCGCCAGTTGCCCTACCAATTTGCAGTAATCACGATCGACCCGGCTGTCCATTCGAGTCAGCGAGACGTGTTAGATACATTGCGCCATGAATTGCTTCATGTCGTGTTAGCTCCCTTTGATAGCTATCGGGCGTTGGCGATCGCCAATATCAAGTCCGATAGCCCGATGGACAAGGTGGAAGACAAGGCTTGGGAATTGTCAGTGGAATCGGCGGTGCTGGCGATCGAACGGGTTCTTGACCTGGGGCGAGGGCGAAAAGTGCCCTCCATTCTCCGTGGGAAATCTACCTTAGACGCTCAATGAGCCAGTCAAAAGCTTTTTGATTCTGAGGCAATGCCAGGAATCCGACCCCATCGACACATTCCTGGAGACTTTACACCGTGCCAGTTACAAAGATTGCTGATATCTTAATTCCCGAAATCTGGCTGCCCTACATGCAGCAGCAGACCAAGGAAAAATCTGCTCTATTCAATTCCGGCATCATTACTCAAAGCCCTGAAATTGACGATTTGGCAGCAGGCGGCGGCATCACTGCCAACATGCCTTTTTTCCTCGACTTAACCGGGTCTTCTGAAGTTCTTTCAGACACAACCCCGCTCGGCACCAACAAAATCACCGCTGGTAAAGACGTTTGCGTTAAGCATCTGCGCGGTCAAGCGTGGGGTTCTAACGACCTTGCAGGCGCTTTGTCTGGCGCTGACCCCTTAGCAGCGATCGCTTCCTTGGTCGGTACATGGTGGGCGCGCGACTTCCAGAAAGTCCTGCTTGCTTCCCTTAAGGGCGTTTTCGCAGCCGCTTCGATGTCGGCAACTCACGCTTTAGATGTATCGATCGCAGACGGTAACGCTGCAACTGCGGCCAACAAAATGACGGCTGAAACCACCATTGATGCCTTTGCATTACTGGGCGATGAGACGAAAGCCTTAACGGCGATCGCTATGCACAGCCGCGTTTACCATAATCTGCTCAAAGCCAACTTGATTCAGTTTGAAAAGCTGTCCGAGCAAGGGATGCCCATTGAACTTTACCAGGGGCGGATGATCATCGTAGATGACTCCCTACCCCGTGTTGCAGGATCTACCAGCGGCTTCAAATACACGTCCTACCTTTTGGGTGCAGGTGTCATTGGCTTTGGTGAAGGCAGCGCTAAGGTTCCTGTTGAAACCGATCGTGACATTCTGCAAGGTGAAGAAATCCTGGTCAACCGCCGCCACTTTGTCATTCACCCCAGCGGTGTGAAATGGAAAGGCACTGCGGCTGGCGCGGCTCCAACTAACGTTGAGTTGGCAGTTGGAACCAATTGGGAACGGGTTTACGAGGTCAAAAATACGCCTATGGTGGCGTTGATTACCAACGGTTAATCCATCGGCGGTAGGGGTTTTGTATGAAGCCCTTACCGCTAATTTTCTTGTAAATTAACGAGCCAGCTATGGGACTCACATCTTTTAATCGATCGCGCCGATTAGCGGCTGAAAGTGCTTTAGAGCAAGCCGTGACGGAGCCAGAACAAACCCTGGAACCCTCGCTGGAACTGCCCGAAAGTGCTTTAGAGCAAACCGTGATAGAGCCAGAACAGGAACCCAAAACCAGTTCTAAAAAGCCTCGCAAACCCTCTACCTCTGAAAGCTAATGCCATTTGCTGCCACTACTAGAGATCGTGTCATGGGAGCGCTAGCGCTGCCCGTAATCGTTTTTTACGTGCAGCACGTTGATGATGCGCTGGAACACGCCCAAACCTACGGCGGGGAAACCACTGTTACCCGCATTGAAAACTATTTGACGCAATATGAAGCGCAAGAAACGGCGTTGAGTGCTGCGGCTGAAGGGGCGGGTTTGGTGAGGGCTGACGTTTTGGAATGGGCGATCGGGGCTAAAACTGGCGGCTTCAAAAGCGAAATGCAGCGGCTCAGAGGTTTGCTTGCAGACTCTCTAAACCTGCGCGGCATCATGCGCGGCAACGGCGTGAGGCTAGTCCGTTGACCACCATTTCTCCCTTTGCACCCTACGCTAATTCCCTATTGCGGTTTCAGATTGCCAGCGGCGAGCTGCTGACTGACCCCAAGACCGGGAATAAGCGACCTGGGACGGCGATCGCAGAGGTCGTGGCACTGCTCGAACAGAAGAAAGCACCCAAAAATAATGAACTACCAGGGGTTGACGATACTGCTGTTTGGGTAGAGGGCTTTTTAGTTACGCCGCGTCCGCTGCCTGAGCAGATTACACCTGAGAGTCAGTGCTTTGGCACCTGGCAAGGGCGGGAGGGGCGGTTTCACCTGACGTTCACGGCGCGCAATCCTTATATTGCAGCGCTGGGAATTGATTTGGTGGAAAAGATTCGTGGTTATTTCCAGTTCACGAACCAGATTCCTACCGAGTTTATTGATTTTGGCGGCGGTCTATCTGACTTCGGCGGATTGACTAAGAACGTGGGGCAACTCGATTTAATAACGGCTGCGGAAATCGTACCGGAAAGCGATCGCGTTTATGTTTGGGATGCTTCTGAGACAGGGGCAAACCGTTCTAAGGCAATGGTTTTCAGCGAACTAGAAAACTACCTGCAACCGACTGATGGGGGCGTGATTAATGTGCCATTTAGCTACGGCGACGCTTCTCCCAAGCCGATCGCCCTTTTACCTGCTAATACCACAATTTTCACGGCAACGATTGTTATCACAGCGTCATTCAATGGGGTCGGCGCAGCGTTGACCTTGGGCGATGCGGATGTGGGCGATCGCCTGATTTCGGCAAGCGATAATGCTCCATCACAAGAGGCAGAATATGAAACCAATCCTGGCTTTACTTATTCGACTGCCACACAGATTTTATTAACAATTAACCCTGGCGCGGGTGCTACATCAGGCGCGGGCTATGTACTTCTAGAGGTTTAAGGATATGGCAAAGTTTACTGATTCGCTCGGTACTCTGCTCAGCAAATTCAAGATCGGGATTAACGGAGTCACCCTAAAAGATAGTTCTGGAAATTTGCTCATCCGCAACACGGGTGACACCGCAGATGCAAACGTGACAGCGGCTAAGCTGCTCAATACAGGCAACACGATCGATATTGGTACGACGAACGTTTTAAGCGTCTCTAAAAACACAACTCAGTCAGGCGCTTTGACCATTATCTACCCTGCTGCAAAAGCAACGGACGGGCAGGTTATAGCGCAGAAAGCTGGCACCGCTGCGGGGACAATTGAGTTTGAATTCGTTTCAGCGGCAGCAACCTCTCAGTGCCTCTCAGTTGACACGACAGCCCTAGCCTTTGGCAGCGGTACAACGGTGACAATGTTTAACCTGCCTGCCAATGCGGTAGTGGAAGCGGTTCGCGTCGTTATTGACACGGCGTTTAGTGGTGCTCCATCAATGAGCGTCGGCATTTCGGGCGCTGCTTCAAAGTATTTATCTTCCACTCAAGTTGACCTGACGGCGGCGGCTCTGACTATTTTTGAGGTGTATCCAGGGCGATCGCCTGTAGGCACGGCTGAAGCGCTACAAATTTCTTACACTGCTGGCGGTGCAGCGGCTGGCGCGGCGCGCGTTGAAATTGACTACTCTATTCCTAGTTAAGTCTAATGGGCAAGCTTAGTGATTTTCTAGGAACACTTGGCAACACCTTCCAAATTGGGATTGGTGGAACCGGGGCGCGGACACTGAGATTTAAGAATGGATTTATCGGAGACTTGACCTGGACTCCAACAGCAAATCGGGCGATCGCTTTGCCTGATGCACCGGGCACGGTTTTCCTGAAAGAGCAGGCGATTAACACATCAGCCGGGGCGGGTGATTCGGGTAACATTCCCGCGCTTAATAGTTCTGGTTTGCTGAATGCGACGCTGCAAGAAGATCGAACAGTGATAACTGATTTCACAGCATCGGGAACTTACACGGTTCCAAGTTGGGCAAAGACTGTTGAGGCTATAGCGATCGCGGGGGGTAGCGGCGGCGGCGCGGGGCGGGTTTCTGCTACAACCATAAATGCCTTTGGGGGTGGGGGTGCTTGTGGCGGTGGGCTATCGAGTAATTTGATCGATGTAACAAGCTTACCTACCTTGGTTCTGACTATTACTGTCGGGGCTGCGGGGTTGGGCGGTTCTGCCCAAGCTACTGGGAGTACTAATGGCAACAATGGCACGGCTGGCGGTAGTTCGCTCGTAGCCGACTCAAACTCTAAGATTATTTGTACATCTGCTGGCGGTGGAAATGGTAGCGGCGGCAGCACTGCAAGCGGAACGGGCGGCACTGCGTCACTGTTTGCGGGTTTCCCTGGCTCAAACGGCGGCGCGGGTCAATCTGGTGCGGGTACTGGTGCGAGTAGTCCGGTTATTGGAGCAGCGGGCGGATC
>JBGTAZ010000137.1:0-5842 GCA_041749615.1 Leptolyngbyaceae cyanobacterium
AGTGTATGGCGCTCGTCCACTCAAACGGGCGATTCAAAAGGAACTAGAAACAGCGATCGCCAAATCCATCCTGCGCGGCGACTTCCACAACGGCGACACCATCTTCGTCGATGTCGGCGAAAACGAACGCCTCTCCTTCCAGCGTCTCCCCTCCGAAGTGCTAACGACTCAGTGAAAATAGGTGGGTTTGATTAAAGAGGCGATCGCTTCAGAAATGGGGCGATCGCCCCCTGACAATATTGCCCCTTTCTAGGCAAACAGCAATCGACCTTTGGGTTCTGGAATGGGTCGCTCTAGTTCCTTAGCTGTCTCAATCCATTCCTGAATGATAACCTCGGCATTTTGCACGGCTTCTTGATAGGTTGCACCATCGGCTGCACATCCCGGTAGCTCTGGAACTTCTGCAATGAAGGCTTGATCCACTTCACTCCAGTAGAGAATTATTTCATAGCGAATTGTCATCTGGCTCTCCCATTTGATATTTCAAAATTACAGCCCGAACTTGTTTGACCTGATAGGCTTTGGCTTTTCCTTGCTTGGGCTGAAGGTTGAAAATTTCTTCGATTCCTGTTTTTGAGAAGATATGATGACTGCCGCGTATTCGTTCTTCAAAATTTAGACTGTGTAATAGTTGGCATAGCTGATCGAAGGGAATGTTAGCGTCAGAATTTCCTAGCAAGATTTTGATGAGTAGTTTGTCTCGCTGGCTCATTCAATTGCCCTGTTTACTATCACTCCCCTTTCCTCCATTTTCAATTTGTAATTGCAACGCCTCACACTCCGCCGCCAACGGAATGCCCAACTCTATCGCCAGCGCTAATGCTTGCTGACAATACTGCTGCGCCACATCGATCTTGCCCATTGCCTGATGCAGTTCTGCCAAATTTTTGAGGGCTTCGGCTTCTTTAGAAGGTGAACCAATCTCTCTAAAGATTTCTAAACCATTTTGTATGTTAGTTAGTGCTTCTTTATGAAGCCCCTGTCTAGTTTGAGCAACTCCAAGATTCACTAAATCTGAACCTTCACCCAATTTATAGGAAATTTGTTTGCTAATCGTTAAAGCCTGCCGATGGTAATCAATGGCTTCGGCATATTTACCAAAAGCACACCAAGCATTTCCCAAATTCCCTAAAGCATTTGCTTGCCCCTTGTGATCATGAATCTTCAATGCAATCTTTAGGCGCTTCTTATGGTATCTAATCGCCTCTTTGTAGTCACCTAATTCATAGTAAACAGCACCTAAATTGTTTAAAGCACGACCTTCTTCTTCAGAATCTTCAATTTCTTCTGCTATCTTCCGTTGCTGCTGATAATAATTAATTGCTTTCAGATGCTGCCCTAAAGCTTGATAGTCAGTTCCTAAGTTGCCTAAAGCAGTGCTTTCTCCAGTGCGGTCTTTAATCTCTTGAACAATCTTTAAGTCTTGTTGATGATACTTAATCGCTTGTTCATACTTATCCAAATCACAGTAAGCATTTCCCAAATTGCCACAAATCGCAGCCTTTCTTGCTCGATCTGCACGTTGTTCCGTCTTTGGACAAATCGCTAAAAGTTTTGTGTAGATTTTCACCTGTTCGTTGTAGTAACCCCAAATGCCAAGCTGCAAATGTAAATTTTCTTCGATAAAATTTTCCAACTTAATGCTAATAATCCGTATGGCTGTCATTAAATCTTTTAACTCGCAGTAGTGGTCAAACGCTTCCAGGTAGCCACGCACAGTTTCTAGATTGGGAGCATTAGGGGCGGGTTCGTAGGCGGTAAGCCAGAGATGGGCAGCTTGGCGTTCGGCGGCTTCCCATTTGAGGGTGTCAGTTTTCAGCAGGTTGTAGGCAACAGAGCGGATCAGGTTGTGTTGGCGTAGGGGAATGCTACCGTCTACACCCAGCCAAGCATCTGGTGTCCAATCTTCTTCTGCAAGGGCGCGAGATTTCAGTAGATTGAGGGCGGCTTGCTGTTGCACCTCACTGCATTCTGGTAGTAGGGCAAGCCAGAACTGTTCTGAAAAGGGGCGACGATAGACTGAGCTTCGGCAAAGCAACTGGAAGGCTTCTGACGGCAACTGTTCCAGCGACTCCTTCACCCGTTGTTCCACCTGCAATTGCAGCTTGCGACGAGAAAACTTAGTTGGGCGATTTGCTTCCAGTTCAGCAAACTTGCACTCCTGCCAGTAGCCCACAACATTACCATTGCAAGCTTTCAGGTCTTCTGCAATCACCCGTAAAACAAGCGGATGTCCTTCGTAGAGCTTGCCGATGCGTTTCAGGTAGTTGGTTGTAGTGGCATCGATCTCAATTCCTTGCTTCTCAAATAACTGCAACTGTTCAGCCTCACTCAACCCCTGAATCGCTGCACAGTGCCATAACCGTTCATAGCGAGAGCCGATCGCCTCCAATTCTCCTGGCAAATCTTGAGTAGTGAGAATCAGTTGACTCCGACAATCACCACCTGCCAAAAGCTGCTGAAACAATTCTCCCCAGCAAGCATCGTAAAACTCGCTCCAGCCTTCCTGATCGTTTCCCTTTAGCAATCGTTCCAAAGACTCGATCTGCACCAGATAGGGTTTCGTCCGCAGCAGTTTTAGCAGGTGCGCCAACAGATTTTTTGGGTCTTTCTGGTCTTCCAAAGTGGGTTCTTCCCCCAGAGATCGCAGCAATGCCGCCCCACTGGTGGCGAAATCTGAAGTGATGCCGCTATCATCCAGGTTTAATCGGCAGCGTTTGCGATCGCTCACCTGTGCAACCAATCGTTCTGCCAGAACAGTTTTGCCAATGCCCGTAATGCCAGTCAGAGCAAAAATGCGACATTGTTGCAGCACAGATATTAGAGCTTCGGTGTCTGATCGTTCAACCCAAAATGATTTGTTGAAGGTATGGGGAACGAATATAGATACCTCAAACTCACTATCCTCTAGTAATTGGCTGAAGTCCGCGATCGCCTCCCAATCTTCAACTCCAACAGCTTGACAGATTCCTACAAATGCATCTTGTTCAATTCGTTCACCTTGCCGAAATCTTTTCAGGGTTGCTTTTGTAGTGAGCGCTAGATCGCACCAGGCTTGCTCTTGCTTACGCCAATTTTTCTTTTGACGTGCTGTGTCAATCTGCTGCAAGCCTGCTTGTGATGCTCTAACTGTTGTTGCCATATCAGTTTGTTATTTGCTTAGTTCGATTTTGGCTCAGTTTTAGCTCAGTGGCAGCAATGAGACGAATAGTGAGCCAAATCTGACCTATTTTCCAGGTGTGATAACTCGATCATAAAGAAGTAGATTTCAACTTAGCAAAATGCACCAGCCGAAAACCATCACAAACCAAACGGTTCCAGCGATCGCTCCCATCGATCCTACATCCATCGTCCAATCCGAATCGACGACAGCAGTGATTTTGGCGATCGCTATCCTGATCTCAATGCTCATCGGCAGCATCACTGGATTGGTACGTGTGATTGTGATAACGCGCTCATTTCGGTAGGCGGACTTGGGCGATCGCGCTTGCAAAAGGGGCGATCGCCCGTCAAATCTTAGGCGCTACCTACAAGTTGCTGGTCATCACCATGGGACCTTGAGGAGAAAGGGGTGTGGGCGAGGTTTCAATTGTGACGACGAGATTGGTGACGAGATCGCTGGTTGCCGAAGTCAGAGGCACCTTCACAAAGACTCTGCCCTGGGGATTGGCGATGAAATTTCCCGCTGACACTTTTTGCCCATTTGCCACTGCCCAAAGATTGTAGGTTTGTCCCGCTGGCAGGATGGGCAAATCTTGCAACACCACGATCGCCCCTGCTTCTCCCGGCGTAATCACCACATTGCCTGCCGCTTTCGACATCTGATCCATGCCTTTCAAGGTGACCAATTTGGTTTGAGGCGCTTGCAGCATGGCAATCAAGTCTTTTTGGGAGGCAATCTTGGCTTGAGTCGTGGCAAGCTGTTGCCGCAAATTCAGATTGTCTAACCCGATCGCCACTGCCAGAATAGCGGCAATGCTGCCACCCCATAGAGTCATTGATGGACGGCGATCGCGTTGGCGAATCGGCACTATTTGATCTTCTTGATTTTGAGCAGCAGTGAGAATGCGCGATCGCACGGATGCGGCAGGCTGCACTTCTGGTAGGGCATAGGGCATGACTGCCAGCACATTTTGTAGGCTGTGCATCTCTTCGCCCAATTCAGGATGGGCAGAGAGCAATTGCTGCAACTCTTCAGCTTCTTCAGGCGTGAGGTTGCCCAACACATAGCCTGCCATTAACTCTTGCCAATGGTCGGGATAGGACGATTCAGGATCAATGGGTTCAGCCATAACGCGATTACTCAATCCAGGTCTGTAAGGTTTTTCTGAGGGTGAGCAATCCTTGGCGCGACCAAGATTTCACTGTTCCCAAGGGAATTTCTAATCGGGCGGCAATTTCTGATTGGCTCAGCCCTTCGTAATAGGCAAGTTCCAAAATTTGGCGATATTTTTCGGGCAGGTCAGCCAATGCTGAGCGCACATGCTCCGATCGCTGATGAATCGATGCGGCTTCAAACGGGGTCATAGGCGGCGGTTGAGTAGTCATGGTGTTGCCCCAACGCTGAAGAGACTTGAGAGTGCTGCTGCGTGAGCGGAGGCGATCAATTGCCCGCGATCTCGTCAAGGTGGTCAAAAAACTGCTCAAAGAACCTCGGTTTACGTCGTAAGTGCTACTGCGCCAAAGTTTTAAGAAGATTTCTTGAGTCAAATCTTCAGCTTCCTGTGGATTCAGCAAAATTCTTAGCGCCAATCTATAGACCAAGCTAGAGTAGCGATCGTAAAGCGCCGCTAGAGCAGAGTGCTGTTGTGCTTGCATCGCCTGAAACAATTCAGCATCAGTGGGAGTTGATGACGAATCAGAAGACTCAAAATCCATAGAGCCACATTTTTTGAAGAAATCTCACATCAACCATGATTGTGTAGCGGTTTAGATCCAGCAACGTTGAAGCGATCGCAAGCCAAAGAAAGACTATGGGCAATCTCCCACCTCAGGCTAAACGCTATTTAATCAAGCATCGCACTTCAGCTTATAGAAACACACAACTTTAAACGTATCGATCGCTCCCTATCTCGGATACGCCCAATAACGAGAATTGGATGTGGATCAAGTGGATCAACGTGAGCGTATTAAATAGAAGTCAGATATACAACGTGCCAAAAAAAACTTTAATCCGATCGCTTAACCCATTCGTATGTCACTAGGAAAGAACAAAAACGGTTCTTACCTGACAAATACATTTAAAGGCTTGAGAAAAATGATGAACTTAAAAGTTTTGGGTTTGGCAGCAAGTTTAGTGATTACCGCTGGTTTGGCTTCCTGTTCCGGCGGTGCTAATCAAGCAACTCCCAGCAATCCTTCTGCTTCCCCTGCCATGAGTACCACTGGGGATGCGATGAAAGGTGATGCCATGAAAGGCGACGCAATGAAAGGTGATGCCATGAAAGGTGACGCGATGAAGAAGGAAGGCGATGCAATGAAGAAAGAAGGCGATGCCATGAAGAAAGAAGGCGACGCGATGAAGAAATAGCCCAGGCACGCAACCCTTCTTACAGGTATTTCTATGAGTTCTCTCTTACAGCGCCGTCGAATATTGACCTATCTTGGCTTAGGACTAATCGGGGCTGGTGGAGTGACCTTAGCGGCTCGGCTCCGACAAGAATCCTCTACTCCCGAAGCTCAAGCATCGTCAGCAGGAAGCGATCGCGCGATCAATCTTGCCGCCGTTCCTGCCAATCGCCTACCAGAATTTCAAGGCATTTCCGGCGTTGCATAATAGGACTATGAATTGAGGTGAAATCTGATGCAATGTCCTGAGTGCGGTTCTAACCATATCCGTAAG
>JBGTAZ010000138.1:0-2988 GCA_041749615.1 Leptolyngbyaceae cyanobacterium
GTGATTTCGTTGTCCGGCAACAAAATGGATCGATTGAGAAAAATATTGAACATTCTTTCAGGGGCAATGAAAGGGCAATTAACACGCGATTCGTGAAACTTTCTCTGGGTAATTCAGCACAAGGGCGATCGCCTCATACCGGTAGTTGAATCGATGCTCCTGAGTTCCGGCATAGGCTATCCAGTAGCCTTCAAAAAACCTGACCACTCCTAAGCGATCGCTGCATCTAAACACTTGACACCCTTCCGGCGATTGTCTGAGGGTTAGATAAATCCAGTCTGGATTCATCCGCTTGAACTCGTCTGGGGAACAATGCCAAGACTTGGAGATTGTCCGAGTGGCGCTATCCCGGCAAAATGTCCATGCCCCCTCAATGTTCTGCAACCATCCCTCATACCGTTGAGGGGAAAAGATATGAATTTCAGGGGTCTTGGGTTGAGGCTGATTATGCTTTTTTGGTTTCACTGGTTTCTCCTGAAAGTAATAGAAGGGGGAGCAAAACGAACGCTCCCGATAATGCCAACGCTGCAAACTGTAGAATCATTGCCACTCCTCACAACTGTATCGAATGCGATGTATCGAACACTTGGGACAAAGCTAAGCAATTACAGATCTCATGAAGTCAAAATAATTATGGGTAATGGAACTCTTAAACCACTCTGGTAAGTGGGCGATTGACCACTGCGCGATCGCCTTCTGAATCTTCTGATTTTGCACCCGTTGCAACTGCTCCACGGTGCCGGGAATGTTCCAAGAGCAGGTATTGAGCGAGAGTATCAACCGTCCGGGCTGTGCTTCGCTTGGCTCAACCGCTACAATTTCGTCGGCTGTGATGCGGATGCCTTCGACTTTTTTGACGTATGCCGCGATCGCTTCATGATCTTCAACATCAGGAATCTCAATCAAGCATTCCTGCACCAGGTCATCACACCAGCTTGAAAACTTTGCACCCGCTTTGTAGGTTTCATTTCCTGCTGCAATCACCGTCAGTGCTGCTAGACCGATTACACCGATGATGAACTTGTATCGGGCGATCGCTTCGGGGCTGGTTACTTTCTGCCAGAATTGACTTGCAATAATTGCAACTTTAACCGAGTCTTGTTTTGCCCACTTGATGCAGATGCGAGTGGTTGCGATCGCTGAGAGATACGTGATTTTAAGGCTTTGTTGCTGGCTTGTCGTGATCATGGTCGGAACTCCTTAATGTTTTTTGCTGTCTTCCTTATAGTAAGCGGTTGTACGCTGAACCGTCAAGCGTACAAATAGACGAAAGTGTGTTACTTTGGTGAAGTTGGTTTGAGGCAATGCAGTGAAGCCTAAGAAAGTTAAAAGGGTGACAGTTAATCCAAAGGCGTTAACTGAGCGCAAGGAGTCTGCTGCGGAGTTGGCTGAAGCTTTAGGAGTGAAGCGGGGTGCGGCTACAAATTTGCGTAGAGGGGGCTGCGATCGCCTTCATCTAAAAACGTTTATTGCTTTATGTGAGCATTTAGGAGTTTCGATTGAAGCTTTTGAGTCGTTTTTAATTATTGAGAGGGAAGAAGACTGAGCAAAAGAGATCGCGCTAAATAGTCGCTAGTTTTTCTCACTCAGGCTAATCTGTATATAGGTTAGCGATCGCATCCCTTCTAGCGCCAAAAATGTCATCACAACTAAATAGCTCTCAAGTGTCCGCATTGGATTTATACCCTGATGCGGATATTTCGTTAATGGATGCGCGATCGCTGCTCAAAGCGGCGGGTGTGAAGTCTCCAGAACGAAAGCGTACTGTCCCCAACGTATTCACATCGCTTAGCGGTCGGGCACAGCCTAGACAGGGGTTTCTATCAACGGATGTGTTGAGGGCGGTGTATCTGCGATCGGAGTTGGTCAGGGCGTGTGTGGATACGTTGGTCGAACTGGTTGCAGCAGTGCCGTGGATGATTCGCCCATCGGATGAAGATAAAACCGCATGGATGAAGAAGCGCAAACCTGAACAGTATCTAGATCAACAGAAGCGCATCCAGTGGCTTAAAGAATTCTTCCGACAGCCGAACAACTACGAAGATTTCGATACTTTCACCCGTCGCCTGCTGCGAGATTTATTGATCTTTGATGCGGCTGCTTACGAGATTGTTACCGCTCAATATCCTGAAGGGGATGTTTTGCCGCTGGAACTAGGCGCGATCGCAGGTGACACGATTGAAGTTGAATGCAACCTGCACGGCATTCCTACGGCGTACTGGCAAAGCTACAACGTGATTCATAACGTTGCTTACGAATGGGAAGAGATCGCCTACATGAGCCTAAATCCCTGCTCATGGCAGCCCTACGGACTCTCCCCAATTGAAACCGCCTATATCAGCATTGCCGCTGATTTGAACGCACTCAACTATAACAACAGCTATTTTGCCAAAAATGGTATTCCTCCGGCGCTGCTGGCGGTGATTGGCGTGAGTGATTCCCAATTCAAGGGGATTATGTCTCAGATGCGGCAGACCAGTAACGATAACAATTTCAACATCCACGCCTTCCGAGCCAATCGCAACCCAGATGGTTCTGCACAAAAAGTTTTTGAGATGGTGCCATTATCTCAAGTGACCAACAAAGATATGCAGTTCCACGAGTTGATGCAAACCTGCATTAATCGGATCACGATGGCTTATCGCTTGTCCCCCTCGATGATTGGATTCACGGATCAAGTAACGGGCGGCATTGGGTCAGGCGTTGCAGAAACCCAAGAGGACTTGATGCAGAACAAAGCAGTAGGTCCACTCCTAAGAAAGTTGGCAGCTACTCATACTCAAAATGTCATCTGGGCAATCTGCGGCTGGGAAGATTTAGAGTTTGCCTATACTCAATCGAACACCCCACAAGATCAGCAAGATTACTCGCGATCGCTTCAAGAAGTGCAGCAGGGCATCAAAACGATCAACGAACATCGATCGCAGTTTGGTGGGCGTAAAGCCGTAGATTGGGGTAGCTTGCCATCGGCTCCGCCTCCTGGCTGGC
>JBGTAZ010000139.1:0-9710 GCA_041749615.1 Leptolyngbyaceae cyanobacterium
GCTGCCAACACCTATCAAAAGTTCCAAAACCCCCAAAACCCTTACAGGGATTGAAACATTGTTTAGCAGCACTTCAGGACCAGGACCACCAAGTTCCAAAACCCCCAAAACCCTTACAGGGATTGAAACCATGAGTGGATGGAGTCGGCTGATTTAAATTATTGTTCCAAAACCCCCAAAACCCTTACAGGGATTGAAACTGCTGCCTTTATTGACCCAAATAAACTCATAGGAGTTCCAAAAACCCCAAAACCCTTACAGGGATTGAAACGATCGGGCAGTAGACTTGTTTGGGAATAAGGCAAAATAGGAAGTTAGTGATTAGGTAACGTCAGTTCGGGTTAAGCCGAAGGCAGCGAATTATGGTCAATGGCGATCGCTGGCATTTGGCATGGCTCTATCCGTTGAGAGGTCATAGATTACGCCTGCAAACACTAGGTTCCAAAATTCTAACAAACCGCATCACCCGGCGTTCATTAGGGATCACTCGTGCGCCAGCACTTCTTCCAATGCTGGCTTTAAATCAGAGTACTGATATTGAAAGCCAGTGGTCTGAGTGCGCTGGGGTAATACTTGCTGACCTTCTAAAACCACGATCGCGCCATCTCCTAGCAATGCCTCGATCGCAAATGCAGGCACAGGCAGCCAAGAGGGGCGATTCATCACCTGTCCTAGCGTATTGCAAAATTCCGCCATGCGAACCGGGTTCGGAGCCGTGGCATTAAAAACTCCTTCCATGTTGGGCTGAGTCAATGCCTGCACAATCAGATTGACTACATCCTCGCGATGAATCCAGGAAAACCACTGTTTGCCCGTGCCGATCGGTCCGCCTGCAAACAGTTTGAATGGGGTCAACATTTTGGCGATCGCGCCGCCCATACCTAACACAACGCCAAGCCTCAAAATCACCAGCCGCACGCCGGAATCCTTCACCGTTTGCGCCTCTGCTTCCCACACTTTGCAAACTTCAGCTAAAAAGTCGTTACCTGCCGCGCTGGTTTCATCAAAAGCGGCGGTTTCGCTAGTGCCATAAAACCCGATCGCGGAAGCGCTAACCAATACCTGCGGCTTAGGATTTGCTTGGGCGATTGCCTCCACCAGTTTTTGCGTCCCCAGTTGCCGACTGGACACAATGCTTTGCTTATGGGTCGCCGTCCACCGTTCCGAAATCGGTTCTCCCGCCAGATTGACCACGCCATCACAGCCCGAAATCCGCTGCTGCCACTCGCCCGACTGCAATGAGGTATAAGCTACAACTTCCACTGCTGGAAATGCTGCCGTGGGAAATATCCGCGTTGCCCGGTCGGAATTTCTCGCCAGCACCAACACTTGATGCCCGTCTGCTTGCAATCGCTCCACCAGACGGCTACCCACAAACCCCGTTGCCCCTGTCACTGCCACTCTCATGAGAACCTCTAAATCAATGGTTTGGTTTTTCGCTATTGTGTTGCTTGCTGCTGGGGGCTGGTTGGCGTTTATCGGTCACCGTTTCCTTTCTCCCGTCCCTCAGTATAAGCTGTCCAGGTTTTTTGCTGGATTTCCAAGAGAGTTGCTTCCAGTAGGACACTTTTAATAGTTGGACTTACCAAGGAAGTTTTTTCGCGGCAAGTGGCAGGCTGAAAGGAAGATAAACGTTTCGCAAGCGGGATGGCAATCATGATGATGCAGCCACTAAGAAATTTGATGGTTGAATCAACTGCAACTCTGACACTGCAACAAGGTTTGGAGCGCTACTATCGGGCAAATCCAACATTTGTGCGCGATCGCGATATGCAGGTTGGCATTCTACATATTCCTTGGCATGATTTGCAGCGCCACGACATCATGCATGTGGTGACAGGCTACAGCACCGATTTGGATGACGAACTACGGCTAATTGGCTTTTTGCTGACGGCGCTGACTTGGCGACGACCCTGGTATTACTACCTCCAAAGCGTGGGCGTGTTTTTGGAGCTACTGGCGCAATCGTTTCGCGGGGAAACATGGGGTGGAAACTATTTGAACCCGATGCAGGTTTGCCAATTCTATCTAGAAGGCATTCGTCAAGGCTTGCAGGTTAGCAAAAAGATTGATGCGTATATTCAAGCCGATCGCGTGATGGCGCGATCGCTGGAGTCTTTGCGAGAGGACTATGGCATCGCCAATATGGGGGCTTGGGATGGGTGATTTAGAAGGTGTTTTGAGCGTAGTCGAAGGGGTGTTTAGCGTAGTCGAAACACACCCTCTTCGTGATTGCTTCACTCGTAATTACTTTTTGTGTCTTGTTCCCATTTCTCATATAAATCGGGACGGCGATCGCGGGTTCGTTGCTGCTGTTGTTCTTTGCGCCACTGGGCGATCGCCTGATGATTTCCCGATCTCAGCACCTCTGGCACCGCCCACTCTCGAAACATAGGCGGACGGGTATATTGCGGGTAATCTAACAATCCATCCTCAAAACTTTCCAGTTTTAGCGATTCCTCCTTGCCCACCGTTCCTGGCAACAGTCGGATAACGCCATTCAGCAACGTCAACGCGGGAATTTCGCCACAGGTTAGCACAAAGTCTCCTAAAGAAACTTCCCGCGTCACCACATTCAACACCCGCTCATCGACCCCCTCATAATGTCCACAAATGATGACCAACTGATCCTGATTTGCCGCAAAATCTCGAAACATCCCTTGATGCATGGTTTCCCCTTGAGGAGTCATCATGAGCACCTGTCGCCGGGGCAAACTAGGCAGCGATTCAACCGCTGCAAAAATTGGCTCTGGCTTCATTAACATGCCTACGCCGCCGCCATAAGGCTCATCATCCACCCGATGATGTTTATCCGTTGTAAAGTCGCGAGGGTTGGTTAGATGAACGTCCGCAATTTGCTTGGCAAGCGCCTTTCCTAACAATCCGGACCCTAAAGGAGAGCTAAAAAAATCAGGAAACAGAGTCACAATATCAAAGCGCATAGCTACGAATCCACACTTAGATTATGATAAGGGGCGGTTAATCAAGCGCTCTGAATTTATCTAAAGCTTTGGCTGAGGCAAAGAAACTGAGGCAAAGAAACATTTTGAGTTGATTTACATTAAGCTTTAATGATCTGTCATGATGCGTATCATTTGTAAATATCTTTGACTCTAAATATCTTTGACAAAAAGCTCTTGGGCAAAAGCCGCCGGGTTTTATGAATAGATTAAAAGTCTGATTTACCCGATCACTTAGCAAGACTAGTTTAGATGAGATCATCAGCATTGCCTCGGTTATGGTATTCCCTCAATAAAATTAGGGAACACCTAAACATGAGTGAGAGTGGGATCTTTACGGCAATTACAAAGCTGTTAGAGCGCCTGTTTTATCCGATGTCGGAGATCAATGCTGCACCTCGGCTACAGTATCAGTCCCTTGGAGAGGAAATGCCCCAACCTACAAAGACCGCCATTATGATCATCGGTGGAGCCGAGGATAAAGTTCATGGGCGGGAGATTTTGCACAGCTTTTTTGTTCGCTCTGGCTCAACCGATGCCCAAATTGCGATTATTCCGTCTGCCTCTCGTGAACCTGCGGTGATTGGTGAACGATACCGCGAAATTTTTACGGAGATGGGAGCAAAGGGCATCGAAATTTTAGATATTCAAGATCGTGCTCAATGTGAAGACCCTATTTTGCAGGGGTATGCCGCAAGCTGTACCGGCGTATTTATGACAGGGGGTGATCAGCTTCGGCTGTGTGGGTTGCTGGCAGATACTCCTTTAATGACTTTAGTTCGTCATCGGGCGCAGCAGGGCGAAATCACGCTGGCTGGCACGAGTGCGGGTGCGGCAGTGATGGGGCATTACATGATTGCGGGCGGTGGCAGCGGTGAGTCGCCTAACCGATCGCTGGTAGACATTACCACTGGGCTGGGAATTATTCCAGAACTATTGGTCGATCAGCATTTTCATAACCGCAACCGGATGGCTCGGCTGATGAGCGCGATCGCAGGGCATCCCGATCTTTTTGGGATTGGCATCGATGAAGACACTTGCTCTTTGTTTGAAGGCGATGGAGTGCTACAAGTGATGGGAAAGGGTACAGTAACAGTAATTGATCCAAGAGAACTGACTCACACGAACTTGTCTCATATTGGAGCCACCGATCCCCTCAGCATTGGCAACCTACGAATTCACATTTTGGTTCATGGCGATCGCTTTAATCTGCATGAGCGCATTCCGATTCATTCTCACCCTGCCAACACTTGAAGCGAATGCGTTACCAACGACAAAGCGGATTGAAAGTGACGAGTAAAGATGCTGTGGAATAGAGGAACAGTTCTAATGAGATGAAGTCACCCAATGACTGGTCAAACTTGAGGTTTTAGGGATTAAATCGTTCAAGATGGACAGTTTAGACCCCCACTGCAAAAGAAACTAAATAATTGCTTGCGCTAGCGAGTAATTGCAAATTTCATCATTGAATGAATCCTGCCAGCAGTAGAGCTTACTTTTTCGGATAGTGCTATGAAAATACTCAAAATCCAGACATTACGCGGTCCTAATTACTGGAGCATTCGCCGCCAAAAGCTGGTGGTGATGCGTCTGGATCTAGAAGAATTGGCTGATCAGCCTTCTAATCTGATTTCGGGTTTCTATGAAGGGCTGACGCAGACGCTTCCTAGCTTAGTTGAGCATTTTTGTTCTCCGGGCTGCCGTGGCGGTTTCCTGAAGCGCGTGCAGGAAGGCACCATGATGGGGCACATTGTGGAACATGTGGCGCTAGAGTTGCAAGAACTTGCTGGCATGGTTGTTGGCTTTGGGCGAACCCGCGAAACGGCTGACCTGGGAACCTATCAGGTGGTGATCGAATATGTCCATGAGCAGGCAGGGCGCTATGCGGCACGGGCAGCAGTGCGCCTTTGCCAGGGAATTATTGATAAGGGGATATACTCTCCAGAAGAATTAGAGAAAGATCTGAATGATCTGCGCCAGTTGGCGGCGGATGTTTCGTTAGGACCTAGCACCGAGGCGATCGTCAAAGAAGCTGAAGCACGCGGAATTCCCTGGTTTGAGCTAGGTGCCCGCCATCTGATTCAGTTAGGGTATGGTGTCCATCAAAAACGGATGCAGGCAACGTTGAGTAATTACACCAGCATTTTGGGTGTAGAACTCGCGAGCGACAAGGAGGGCACCAAAAGTGTTCTGCGAAATGCTGGAATTCCAGTCCCCCGTGGCACAGTCGTCAACTTTTTTGATGAGTTAGAGGAAGCGGTTGAGTATGTGGGCGGCTACCCGATTGTGATTAAACCCCTAGATGGCAATCATGGGCGCGGCATTACCATCGATATTAATTCTTGGGAAGCGGCGATCGAAGCTTATGATGCTGCCAAGGAGGTCTCGCGATCGGTGATTGTCGAGCGCTTTTATGCAGGGCGGGATCATCGCGTTTTAGTCGTAGATGGCAATGTGGTCGCCGTAGCTGAGCGGATTCCGGCTCACGTTGTCGGAGATGGCATTCATACCATTGAAGAATTGATTGAAGCCACCAACAGCGATCCCCGCCGGGGAGAAGGTCATGATAATGTGCTGACCAAAATCGAACTCGATCGCACCAGTTGGCAATTATTAGAGAAACAGGGCTATACCGTTGAAACGATCTTGCAAAAGGATGAAATCTTTTATCTAAGAGCAACTGCCAACCTGAGTACGGGCGGTAGTTCGGTCGATCGCACCGACGACATCCATCCCGAAAACCTGTGGATTGCCAAACGAGCCGCCAAAACCATCGGTTTAGATATCGCAGGCATTGATATAGTCACCCCAGACATTAGCCGTCCCTTGCGCGAAGTGGATGGTGTGATTGTCGAAATTAATGCGGCTCCCGGTTTTCGGATGCATGTTTGCCCCAGTGAAGGCATTCCCCGCAACGTCGCCGCACCCGTGCTAAACATGCTCTTTCCACCGGGAACTCCCAGCCGCGTGCCCATCATTGCCCTCACCGGAACCAACGGCAAAACCACGACCACCCGCTTGGTTGCCCATATCTTCCGGCAAACGGGACAGGTTGTCGGCTACACCACCACCGACGGCACCTACATCGGTGACTACATGGCAGAACCGGGCGACAATACTGGACCGCAAAGCGCTCAGTTAATCTTGCAAGACCCCACCGTCGAAGTGGCAATTTTGGAAAGTGCGCGGGGTGGCATTCTACGCTCTGGTCTGGGGTTCAATGCTTGTGATGTGGGCGTGGTCTTAAATGTTGCGGCTGATCACCTAGGGTTGGGCGACATTAACACCATTGATCAAATGGCGCGGGTGAAGAGCGTTGTGGCTGAAACCGTGATGTCTAATGGCTACGCAGTTCTCAATGCAGATGATGCGCTTGTATCAGAGATGGCACGCCGGGTCAATGCTCAAGTTGCTTATTTCTCGATGAATCCTGACAATGAGCTAATTAAAACCCACACTCAAAAAGGTGGATTGGCAGCAGTTTATGAAAATGGATATTTGTCGATTCTCAAGGGTGACTGGACTCTGCGGATTGAGCCGGCTGAGAACGTGCCCTTAACCTTGGCGGGACGAGCGCCCTTTATGATTGCCAATGCCCTAGCAGCCAGCTTGGCAGCCTTTGCTCAAGGCGTAGACATTAAAGACATTCGAGCCGCGCTGCTGACCTTCCGCGCTTCTGCGGAGCAAACACCAGGACGCATGAACTTATTCAATTTGGGCACCTATCATGCCTTGGTCGATTATGCTCACAATGCTCACAGCTACGAGGCGCTGGGCGGTTTCGTTCGCAATTGGCCTGGTGAGCGCATTGGCGTAGTGGGAGGACCGGGCGATCGCCGGGATGAAGATTTCGTCACATTGGGGACTCTGTCGGCGGATATGTTCGATCGCATCATTATTAAAGAAGACGATGATGCCCGTGGGCGACCCCGTGGCGATGCTGCCCGTTGGATTGCGCGAGGGTTGCAGCAAGCAAAACCCGATTGCCGCTATGAAACGGTTTTAGATGAGACAGCCGCCATCCAAGCAGCTTTAGATAGCGCCCCTTTAAATAGCCTGGTCGTCATCTTGCCAGAAAGTGTTGATCGGGCAATTAAACTGATTGAAGTCCGTAAACCCATTGCCGAACCCGATCTGGCAACTAGCACCATTGAAACAATAGTTTCACCCTCAAATTCTGAGCCAGCAGAAGCGTTGAAAAACACCGAAGTTCAAGCTCAAGCATCCTTCAGCACCCAACGAACTGAGTAAGCGCTGGTAGTTTGTAAATATCCATTGAATATCAGGAAATCCGACCTGCTTGATATCCATAACCACCGCCACCAGGAGTTTCAATCACAAATACATCGCCAGCTTGCATTTGGGCTTCTGCTGTGCTGCCTAAGGGGGCGATCTCGCCGTCGTGGCGCTGAATCCAGTTACGTCCTACGGCTCCTGATTCGCCCCCCTTTAGCCCAAAGGGTTGCACGACTCGATGTCCTGATAGAATCGCTGCCGTCATCGGTTCTCGGAATTTGAGCCGCCGGACTACGCCCTCGCCGCCTTGATGGAGTCCGTTGCCGCCGCTGTGAGCACGAATGGAAAATTCTTCCAGTAGCACGGGAAAGCGCCATTCCAGCACCTCCGGGTCGGTCAGGCGGGAGTTGGTCATGTGGGTTTGCACGGCATCCGCGCCATCAAAGGACGCGCCTGCGCCTGATCCGCCGCAAATGGTTTCGTAGTATTGATAGCGCTGATTGCCAAAGGTGAAATTGTTCATCGTGCCTTGGGCTGCTGCCATTACACCCAGCGCCCCATATAAGGCATTGGTGACAACTTGCGAGGTTTCGACGTTGCCCGCAACCACAGCGGCAGGGTAGCGCGGATTAAGCAGACATCCTGCGGGGACGATGATCTCTAGGGGCTTCAAACATCCAGCATTGAGCGGAATATCATCTTCAACCAGGGTGCGGAAAACGTAAAGGACAGCGGCTTTGCAGACTGCCAGCGGCGCATTGAAGTTATTCGGCTGTTGGGGCGAGGTGCCTGTAAAATCGATTTTGGCACTGCGAGAGGCTGGGTCGATCGCGATCGCCACCCGAATTTCACACCTATTATCCATAGTGACGGTGAACGCGCGATTCGTCCCAGCTTGACCCAAAGCATCAATCACCCGCCGCACCGCAGATTCAGCGTTGTCTTGCACATGCTGCATGTATGCCTGCACCGTCTCCAAGCCAAAATGCTGCACCATCGCCTGCAACTCCTGCACTCCTTTGGCATTGGCGGCGACCTGTGCTTTTAGATCTGCCAGATTTTGCGCGGGATTGCGAACCGGATACTCTCCAGTTGTCAGCAGTTCCAGCAACTCCGCTTCCCGAAAAGCTCCCTGATCGATCAGCTTGAAATGATCAATTAGCACTCCTTCCTGCTCAATCGATCGGCTGTTGGGCGGCATCGAACCCGGCGTAATGCCACCAATATCGGCATGATGTCCACGGGAGGCAACGAAGAAGAGAGGACAAGAGGCGAGAGGTGGGAGGTGAGAGGGAAGACTATTGGCTGGTGGCGATTCCTCTAAAAAAACGGGGGTAATGACGGTGAGGTCGGGTAGGTGAGTGCCGCCGTTGTAGGGATTGTTCAAGATGTAGACATCGCCGGGGCAGAACGTATCGCCGCGATTCCCTTTGGGAGTCCTTTGGATAGCTTCGCTAACGTGGAACGAATGACGCATCAGGCTTTGCACACTTTCGCCCATGGAACCGAGATGCACTGGAATGTGGGGTGCATTGGCAATCAAATTGCCCTGCTGATCAAACACGGCGCAGGAAAAATCAAGCCGCTCTTTGATGTTGACGGAATAGCTGGTGTTTTGTAGGGTCACGCCCATTTGCTCGGCGATCGCCATAAACAGATGATTGAAAATCTCCAGCAAAACGGGATCGGGGTTTGAGTTTTGTTCGCGTAGCGTCTCCGAAGGAGATATTTTAAGTTTTAAGTTTTGAGTTGAGTTTTGTTCGCGTAGCGTCTCCGAAGGAGATATTTTGAATGGTTGAATGCGGGTCAAGATTAATTCTCCTTGCGCCATTACTTGTGCTTGCCAGCCGGGTTCTATGACGTTGGTGCCGGTGGCTTCCAAAATGAGAGCGGGGGCAGGAATGGTATCACCGGGAGAGAGGCGATCGCGCTGATAGAGGGGCACAGGTTGCCAACTGCCGGAAACGTACATGGGACGGGTGGCGATCGGCTGCAACGGCTCTGGGCGAGACGGTTTGGGCATGGGTTCATCCCACACTGCCCCACTGCCGATCACTTCTACGGACAGCGCTTCGACGATCACGGGTTTGCCCGGAGCAATGAAGCCATAGCGCTGACGATGAGCCACTTCAAATCGGGCGATCATTTCCGCTATGCTGCCGGATTCCACGATCAGCGCAGAATCAGTCCCCTCGTAGCGCAAATGGGCTTGGGCTGAAGCGTGTGTGGATGCTGCAAAGTCGGGATTTTGGCGGATTAGTTCGGTGGTGGCGGTGGTAGTGAGTTGGGCGATCGCGGCTTCCAGATCGGGCAGAGCCGCATCGGTCAAAGGGAGTTCTAGCGATTGTTCGCGAATGACGCTTTGGTTTGCCAAGCCCATCCCATAGGCAGATAGAACTCCGGCATAGGGATGAATGAAAATGTGCTGAATGCCGAGAGTTTGGGCGATCTCGCAGGCATGTTGTCCCCCGGCACCACCGAAACAGCAGAGCGTATATTCCGTAATGTCATAGC
>JBGTAZ010000140.1:0-4724 GCA_041749615.1 Leptolyngbyaceae cyanobacterium
CGGGCGATTTTTCGCACTCCACTACAACTGAGTCCACAAATTTCAGCGGTTTGTTCAATGCTCATTGGAGTCTGCGGATGACTGAGCAATCGAATCACCAACCAACGGTTCTTCTCGCCAGCATCTTGGCACTGAATATACTGTTGAGTTAGAGCTGCGTAGTCTAGATGAGGGCTAATTTGAGTGCGGGGTCGAGGCATTGCCAGAGTACCTTTTTCATCTTGCTAAATGATACTCCCCTGCTCAATTCCGTATTAGGGCAAATGTTCAAAAAATAGGGGTCGGGTTTCAGGGGTCGGGTTTCCAGGGTCTCCAAAAAAAAGCAGCGATCGCACGATCGCTGCTTTTTTTCAACTCCAGTGAGAATGATTTAGCAGTCGTAATAGAGCATGAACTCATAGGGATGAGGACGGATGCTCATGGGAATCACTTCGCGATCGAGCTTGTAGCTAATCCAGTTTTCGATGAAATCTTCAGTGAAAACACCAGTAGAAATCAAGAACTCATGATCTCGCTCCAAATTCTTCAGCGCATCCATCAAAGAAGCTGGAGTGGAAGGAATCTTTGACAGTTCTTCAGGGCTAAGCTCATAAATATCGACATCCAAAGGGCTACCGGGATCAATCTGATTCTTGATGCCATCTAAGCCGGCGCAAACCATGGCGGCAAAAGCTAAGTAGGGGTTGCAAGAGGCATCGGGGCAGCGGAATTCCAATCGTTTTGCCTTGGGACTATCCCCGGTTAGAGGAATCCGAATCGAGGCGGAGCGGTTGCCCTGGGAATATGCCAGGTTTACCGGAGCTTCAAACCCAGGCACTAAGCGCTTATAGGAATTAGTGGTTGGGTTAGTAAACGCCAGAATGGAAGGCGCATGTTTGAGCAAGCCGCCGATGTACCACAGCGCGGTTTGGCTGAGTTGAGCATAGCGATCGCCAAAAAAAGTGGGTTGCCCGTCTTTCCAGATTGATTGGTGACAGTGCATCCCTGTACCGTTGTCACCAAACACCGGCTTGGGCATAAAGGTGGCTGACTTGCCATACTTCTTAGCCACATTCTTGATGCAATATTTGTAGGTCATCAGAAAATCGGCTGCCTGCACCAACGGCGCAAACCGAAAGCCCAATTCACACTGACCTGCGGTTGCCACTTCATGGTGATGCTTCTCGATTGGCACCCCACACTTCTTCATCGTCAGCAACATCTCGGTTCGCATATCTTGCAGCGTGTCGGTAGGGGAGACTGGAAAGTAACCCTCCTTGTTGCGCACCTTATAGCCCAAGTTGCCGCCAGTCTCTTCCCGTCCAGAGTTCCAGGTTGCCTCAACGCTATCGACCTTGTAGTAGCCTTCGTTTTGGGTCTGGTCAAACTGCACATTATCAAACACAAAGAATTCTGCTTCGGGTCCAAAATAGACCGTATCGCCTAATCCGGCTGCTTTGACCGCTTCAATCGCTTTGTTGGCGATGGAGCGGGGGTCGCGGCTGTAGGGTTGCCCGGTGCGCGGCTCGATAATGCTACAAATCATACTCAGGGTTGGCTCTTCCATGAAGGGGTCGATCCAAGCTGTGTTTGGATCGGGCACCATCGCCATATCTGAGTCGTTGATGGCTTTCCAGCCCCGGATGCTCGATCCGTCGAAGGCAACGCCATCAGTAAAGCTGTCTGCGTCGATCATGTCTTGGTACAGCGTTAAGTGCTGCCAAATTCCGGGTGTATCAATGAACTTCAGATCGATCATCTGAATGTTGTCACGCTTGATCCATTCCAGAATTTCCTGCGGGGTTGTCATGAAATACTCCTTATTCGTGCGGACTGTTTCCAAAGGCTGGGAAACAGAAAAAGCAGTCAGAATTGCAGTGTCGTAGCTGATGGTAACGTAATGCGACGTGAAACCAATCACTTTTATTCCAATAACTCTCTTTGATACAGCGCTACTTTATACAGACCTCTTTATAGAGCTACTGTGTACATACAAATCGACCTACCAGAAAATGTATTCCATGTCTTCTGTTCCTGACTTGATTAGCCAGTTCCGCTGCTTTGGGGGAACTTTGGGATTTTATAAACACTTTTCCTCTAGCTGTCATAACGAGATGAAGTTTTCGGTGTATCAGCCGCCCCAAGCGATCGCGCATCCAGTACCCGTGTTGTATTACCTATCAGGGTTGACCTGCACAGAAGAAAATGTGATGGCAAAGTCGGGAGTGCAGCAGTATGCCGCAGAGCATGGGTTAGTGGTGGTGGCTCCCGATACTAGCCCCCGCAATACGGGCATTCCCGGTGAAACCGATAATTGGGATTTGGGCGCAGGTGCCGGATTTTATGTGGATGCGACGGCTGACCCTTGGAACCAGCATTACCACATGTATCGCTATGTCGTAGACGAGCTACCCGCACTGGTTGCCGAACACTTTCCAGTGCAGCCCGATCGCCAGGGAATTTTTGGGCATTCCATGGGTGGGCATGGGGCGTTGGTGTGTGCCTTGAGAAATCGCGATCGCTACCGTTCCGTCTCTGCCTTTGCGCCGATTTGCGCCCCGATGCAGTGCCCTTGGGGTCAAAAAGCCTTCACCCATTACCTGGGCAATGATTTAACTCAATGGCGCAACTACGATGCCAGCGAACTGGTGTTAACCGCTAACTTTTCCAGTTCCATTTTGATCGACCAGGGAACAGCCGATCAATTTCTCGCCGATCAACTCATGCCAGACCTATTTGAGCAAGCCTGCAAAACGGCTGGACAGCCCCTCATTTTGCGCCGTCAAGCGGGCTATGACCACAGCTATTACTTTAATTCGACCTTCATTGCCGATCATATTCGCCATCATGCAGCAGCATTGTATGCTTTGTAGAGTCATACAGTTTTGAGTTTTGAGTTTTGAGTTTTGAGTTTTGAGTTTTGAGTTTTGAGTTGCAAGACAAAGAAACATTGCCGCTTCCAGCCGATCATCTGTCGTGTTTCAATTTCAAATTGGTATCACTTATCACTCGCTCCCGCCCTTCGCCAATCGTGCCGCTCCATAGGCGGCTTCTGTGTGGGGCGAAACGAGGACTGGAACCTGCAATTGGCGGCTCCGGATGGCAGTCCAGGCTTGGTTTTCCGCACCACCGCCAGCGGTATAAACTTGGACTAGAGGGGACGCGCCCAACTCTTGCAGCAGTTGGTAGCCGCGTGCTTCGATGCGCGCCATGCTTTCGAGCAGTCCGTGCAAAAAGTCTACGGGATTAGCGGGACGGGGTTCTAAACAAGGCAGTAATGTCGCATCGTTGACCGGAAAGCGATCTCCCGGTTGGGTCAGCGGATAGTACATAAGTGGACTGGCTTGCTGCACTGGAATTTGAGGACTCAACTCCAACAATTCTTGGGAGGTGAAAAACTGCTGAAGCACTGCGCCGCCTGTATTAGAAGCTCCACCGACAAGCCAGCGATCGCCCAACCGATGGCTATAAATTCCGTAGGTTCCATTGGTGACCGGAGTGGCGCTTAACAGTTTGAGTACCAGCGTTGAACCGAGAGAGGTGACCGCTTCCCCGATCTCGGTTACGCCACTGGCAAGAAAAGCGGCAATACTATCGGTGGTGCCGGTGCAAATTTGGCAATCGGTGGGTAGCCCTAGCTGATCGGCGATCGCGGTGATAATAGTGCCGACCACGCTTCCGGGCGATCTCACTTGGGGCAGCAGCGGCATCACGCCCAACCCTCCCATCCACTGTGGATATTCCAGCCGCGCCACATCGTAACCCAGCTTCAGGCAGTTGTGATAATCACTAATGCCCAGTTGACCATGCAGCAAAAAGGCGAGCCAATCGGCTTGATGCAATAAATAGCGGGCTTGGGAATAAACAGGTTGTCGCTGCCACCACAACAGTTTCACTAAACTAGAGGTCACGCTCAGCACAACATCCTGCCCTGGCGCACCCTGCAAATTTGCCTGATCAAAAAATACTTGTAGGTCGGCAAGGGCTGAACCGCCACGGGCATCATTGTAGAGAATCGGCGCATCCAGCGGCACTCCAGCCCTGTCGCACAACAGCACGGTAGAAGAGGTGCCATCAATGGCGATCGCTTGGATTTGGGCGCGAATGGCTGCCGGGATTTGTTGAATTAAGCGAAACAATACATCTTGCCAGTGGGTCGCCTGCTTATGCGGTTCCACTGAGGCAAATCGTTGACTGACTTGCACACACAACCGCAGTTCCTGATCGATCACGGCGGCTCGTGCGCCAGAAGTGCCAAAGTCAATCCCTAAATAAAAACTCATGGGTGCGAAAGAAAATGCCTGAATGATTAATAAGGAGTAGATTTTGCGATCGCAAGTTAACGCTTTAATAGTTTTAAGCGTTGCAAGTTTGGTGTTTCTAATAGCGATAGATCGGGTTGCAGTGGAAGGCTTGGGTCAATGATTAGCAGGTCGCTATTGAAGTGCGATCGCGGTTGATTGATGATTTGAACTTCTTGCTCTAGCTTCATGCGACCCACCCTAAAAAAGTCTTGAGTCTGCGATCGCGTCAAATCGGCGGAGATCCGTTGCAACTGCGCTGTGGGCACTACACGCGGATAAGCATTTGCAGTTTCTAGTCCCGCAGCGAAACCTGAAGCGAACCCTGTAAGAACCAATCTACTCACAGTCAAACTGTTCCACATTTTCATTCCCATAAGCCCACATTGCCGATGCTCCGATCCACTTCCAGCATAGCGGGTTACTAATTTTTTACTAAAAATC
>JBGTAZ010000141.1:0-22339 GCA_041749615.1 Leptolyngbyaceae cyanobacterium
TCAGCGGATGGCGATGTGAAATAAGCGTGACGCTCCGTTCCGCCTGCATGCAGTAGATTAGACTGGTGCATTGTGCAGAACTGAACGGTTATCATTATTCTGGAGCTTTATATGCACAGAATTTAGCATTTCTTTATGTTATTCAGTTAGCTAGACGCTGGCATATCATCAACAGTTGAGGAAGCCTTTGATGTATTCTCACGCTCCTTAGAAAGCTTTCGATAAAAAGACTGAACTTTCTTCTTTGCTTCGTTTGCTTTATCGCCTTCGAGGATGTCACGCTTTAATACCTCTGTAAGCAGAATGCTAGAAATCTCCTCAGTTTCGATCTTAACGCCAGGTGAAATACGACGCAGTTCACGACGTAAGACCTCAAGCACAGGATCTGAAAGAATTATCGCTCCGATCAAAAAACGACTGAGTGCTTGCCGCTGCGTATGATACTCGCCAAGTAGTGACTTAGACCAACTCTCCTTTGAGAGCAAATAAAGCATATCTAGATCGCTATTTTTGCGAGAACTCAGTCCACTAAAATTGAACTCAAGAACTAACTCCTGGTCGATGGGCTTTGTGAATGAAATTCGGTAAATCCGCCAAGTTTCGGCATTAGTGAGAATTACCCAATCAACACCCTGATTGGCAGCATAGTCAACAGCTTGCTTCACATGTGCCTCCTTCAATTCAAGCCCAATAGCCTTGGCTTCGATTAGGAGGCGAAGTTCACCGTCTAGCTTGAGTGCAAGGTCACAATAGGTACCTTTTATCACATGTTCCGACGTGATTTCGGCGTATTTATCATAACCAAAGATTTCAGATAAAATATCTTTGATAATGGTGACAGTATCCGATTCGTTAACATCACGACTTTTGGCAGAAGCAACAATTGGCTGAAATCTCTTAATTCCGGTGATGAATCTCTCGGATACTTTAGTGGGGACAGGCATTTTTTGTTTCAGAATTTAATTGAACAGCTTGAATGTTTGATTTTTTCTAACTATTAATTCATTGGACTGTTTCCGCATAATAACCATCAGATCGAAGATTGTCAGACTCTTTCCATATTCTTCATAAACAGGAGATTATCAAGACTCCTTCCGCATAATACTCTCTCAGCGAAGTTGTTAAGAGAGGCTGCCCCTCAAGCTTCTTTGAAAAAGCGAATCATTTTACGCACATGATCGAGAACCTGACCATCGGTGCTAAGTTGAGCGATCGCTGTCATACTTTTGAACGTGCAATGCGTGAGTTTCTAGGTATGCAATCCTCTCTTTTTAGTCCTGCTTTTGCGGTTTGGAATCAACGTCAAGTCCTTCAGCAAAAGCGCGATCGCTTGCAATCGTTGTTTCACGCGGTTAACGATCCAGAATCGTTAGCGCTGCCTCAGTGGGTTCATTTGTATGCAGCGGTTTTGGAATTTAAGCCGGATTTGGTGTTGGAGTTAGGGCGAAATGTGGGTAACTCTACCTGCGCCTTTACAGAGGCGGCAAACCAGATTGGAAATTGTCGGGTAGTCAGCTTGTGTCGGTCAACGAACTGGCAAGAGTCTACGCGATCGCGAGTCAGCCAAGTGGTTCCGCCGGAATGGTTTCTGCCATTGGATGCGAGAGTCGCGGATATTTTACAGATTGAGGCGAAGGCGATTTTAGGGAATAGTCAGCGAATTTTAGTGCTGTGGGATGCTCACGGCTTTGATGTGGCGGAGTACGTGCTGGGTTCGCTGCTGCCTTTGCTGAGCAACCGTCAGCATCTTGTTTTGGTGCATGACATCACTGATTTGAGATACCATGCGGGTCAAGAAAGCTATGGGGATAAGCCGCTGTGGAGAGCAGGAAACGATGATGTTTACAGCGACCATTCTGTGAGGGTTGTGTTGGGGCATCTTTCCTCGGCAGTCGAGCAAGCGATCGCCCTCGTAGACTTTACCTCCCGAAATCATCTACCTTTGCATTCAGCCGATGAGAGTTTTTATACTGAGTTGAGCCACGATCAAGATAATGTTCTGAGAGACCTATTAGGAGAGGAACTATTTTCTCGTAATGCTCATTGGTTTTGGTTTTCGCTGAATGAAACCAGCGAGAGTGCGCCGATTCATTTTCCAAAATTCACCTCACCAAATTTTGACGGGCACTTAAACAAACCGTCATCTAACTATCAGTTGAATACAGAGCAGCTACGCGCTGAAATTGAATTATTGAACAGCACCATTGCTGGCATGGAAAGCAGTAAGTTTTGGAAGATTAGGCTGCTGTGGCTAAAGTTGAAAAAGCGGCTGGGCATGAATCAGGCATAGCTTTACCCAGTTAGGCGATCGCGCTCGTTTATGATGAGCTTAGCTGCTAAGAATATTTGAGATGGCGGAACGCTGCAAGAGTTTCGTTAGGTGACCAATGCCGCACTCCATAGAATGGATTGCACCTTGGAAGAACTGCGCCGCGATCGCAATTAATCAGATGCACAAGAGACACAGCTCATTAAGCTTCTTTGAAAAAGCGGATTAATTCACGCACATGATCAAGCACTTGCCCATCGGTACTCAGTTGAGCGATCGCGTTTCTTCCTTCCCGCGATAACCGCTCGTGATCAGCTTGGTTCGTGGCTTTTAGGTCTTCGTAGGCAGTGGCAAGCTGGGTCAAGTCTTGTCGCAGAGCAGTTGTTAGCCGTTGAAAAGCAGCGGCTTGGCTATCCAAATTTTCAACATTAAATTGATACTCTAATTGTTGCAAGTTCGTTTCTACCAAAGTTAAGCGATCGCGTAGTTCCACCACATCTTCACGGGGATAGCGCACCGTTCGCCCAATGGTTTGCAGCCGATCTGCTAAATATTGATAGAGCGCGATCGCGGGGCGCAAAATCGTAAACAGCAACGCTGCCACAGAACTGATGTAGCCGATGGCGCTAATCCCACTGACTGCCAACGCATACAACCCAACCGCAGAGAGAAGATGTAGAGCGATCGCCACCCACAGCGATCGCTGGGCTAACTGCTGCACGTACTGTAGTTGCGACTCATCCACAGCAATTCCTTTGTTGCGCGACTCTGCCACATCTGCCAGCACTGCTTTTGCCCCAAAGTGAATATTCCAGGGCACTGTCACGATAACCAACAGCCACCAAAAACTAGCCGCACCAACGAGCCAATCTAAGAAATTGCCGGATGGAATATGTAGCAGTTGCAGAACGCCAAATATCCCTAAAACTAATATGGCTAGGGCGATCGTTCCCCCAAGGAATCCGCCCAGATCTCTAGAACTCATTACTTTAACCGTTACATTAGAGTGTTATCCTTCATCTTGGGTGAGCTATTTTCTTGCACTTTACAGAGCTGTGCCACTTTACCAAGTGCTTGGTAGAAAGTACTTTCAGCCTTCATAGCAGTAAAACTTGAGCACTGAAAAATAAACCTCACTTTAGTTCCGCAGTAGTTTTTGATACAATTCTTAACAGTTCGCAACATTCTGCGCTGAGAGCGCTTTGGAGGTTTACACATGGCAATTAATATTGAGTCTGCTCGTTCTATTTTTTCAGGAACTTTAGCGGCTAACGTTGTTCCCACCACAATTGAGTCCTTCAATCAACTGGGCGCAGAAGATCAACTAGCCTTGATTTGGTTTGTCTACACTGAAATGGGAAAAACCGTTACTGTTGCTGCACCTGGGGCTGCCAACATGATTTTGGCACAGGGTATTCTTGAGCAAATCAAGCAAATGCCTCCAATGGCGCAAACTCAGGTCATGTGTGACTTGGCAAACCGGGCTGATACGCCCATTTGCCGCTCCTATGCATCTTTCAGCATGAATATTAAGCTGGGTTTTTGGTTCCAGCTTGGCGAATGGATGGCACAGGGTTTAGTTGCCCCCATTCCAGAGGGCTACAAGCTTTCAACCAAAGCGGCAAGTGTGCTACAAGCGGTTCGGGACGCTGATTCGGGTCAACAGATTACCATCTTAAGAAACATGGTTCTTGACATGGGCTTTGATCCCAACGCGCCCGGTAGCTACAAGAAAGTTGAAGACCCCGTGGTGGTGCCTACAGAGATGGCATCTCGGACTCAGGTCAAGATTGAAGGCATCGAGAACTCGACGGTCTTTGACTACATCAACAATATGAACGCCAATGACTTTGAAGCAGCAGTTGAGCTATTTGATTCTGAAGGCGCGTTGCAGCCTCCGTTTCAGAAACCAATTGTGGGTCGGCAGGCAATCTTGGCATACATGCGAGAAGAATGCCAAGGGCTGAAAATGATGCCAGAACGGGGCGTTGCTGAAGACCCTGATCAAGGTTACACGCCAGTTAAGGTGACGGGCAAGGTGCAAACGCCTTGGTTTGGTGCAAGCGTTGGCATGAACATTGCGTGGCGCTTTTTGCTTGATCCTCAAGGCAAAATTTTCTTCGTGGCAGTTGACTTGTTGGCATCGCCTAAAGAACTTCTTAACTTAGTTCGGCGTTAGGACTGAGTTGTGAGTTCTAAGCAGTTTGGGTTAATTAATTAATCCAAATTTGCCAATCTAATATCTAAAGTAGGGTGAGCGATGTTTGCCCTACTTTTTTGGGGTCAGTTTTCAGGGATGTCAAAATGGTGCGGCTAGAACTCGAAGCAATCAAGATTTAGCAAATGGATGCGATTGTTTGAATCATGAGATATGTTTACGAAACGATCGCGATCGCCCAGCGCATTTTGACTGAACTAGGACGACGGCAACGCAGCCTGATTTTTTGGGGAATGTTCCCGATCGCGGTTTTGCTGCTGAATGGGTTGATTTTTGCGGAGCGTTCCAAAACGGCTTTACCAGAGCCGCTGACTTTGGGGCAAGCATTAGAGCGATCGGCTCCTGCCACCTTAGTCGGAGCAGCACTATTCTTTAGTTGTTTGGGCGGCAGCGTTGCTACGGTCGTTTCAGAGCGAGAACAGCGCACCTTAAAGCGGCTATTTCTCAGCCCTTTGAGCGGTATTTCCTACTTTTTAGGGATTGGGTTGGCACTCAGCACGATCGCGATCGCCCAAACTTTTTTGGTGGGAATCGTCGCGATCTCTCTGGGTGCAAGCTTCCAAGGATCACCCTTGCTTGCCGTCACCATTATCCTGCTGAGCATTTTGTCCTATGTTGGTGTGGGCTTTATTTTGGGCACTCAGCTTGCCCGTCGCACCGAGGACGTGAATACTCTTGTTGCTGCGTTTGGGGTGCCCCTGCTGATTTTGGGCGGTGCCTTCGTTCCAGCCTTCATTTTCCCAAAAACCTTGCTCGACTTAGCTCAGTTCAACCCGATTTATCACATGACAGAAGCCCTGACCCAAGTGTTAGCAGAAGGCAGAGACTTACCTGCGATCGCCCCACATTTTTGGTTTCTTGCTGTGTTTGCTGTACTGATGGTTGGCTTTGGCTGGCTCTCCTATCGCCGCATGATTCAGGTAGAGAGAAGGTTGTAAGAGTCAGAGAAAAGTTTTGAGTTTTGAGTTTTGAATTTTGAGTTCGCCATGTTAAATATTCAGCACCTCCACAAACGCTACGGTCAAACAGTGATTTTGGATGACCTGAGTTTATCGATCGCGTCTGGGCAAATTTATGGGCTATTGGGAGCCAATGGATCTGGCAAAACTACTACAATCAATATTCTCTGCAACTTGCTGAAAGCCGATCGCGGTACGGTGCGGGTGAATGGACAATCCATTTCTGAAAAAACAAAATATTGGATTGGCGTGGCTCCTCAGGAAACGTTAGTCTATCGATCGCTCACCTGTGCCGAAAATCTTGGCTTTTTTGCCAGTTTATATGGATTGCGAGGCAAGGAAAGAGGGCGGCGGGTGCAAACTTGCTTAGCAGCAGTGGGCTTAGCAGAACGGGCAACGAGTCTAGCCGAAACGCTGAGTGGTGGAATGCAACGCCGACTCAGTTTGGCGATCGCCCTGGTGCATCAACCCAAACTGTTGATTTTGGATGAGCCGACGACCGGGCTGGATGTGGAAGCTCGATATGAGTTGTGGAACCTGATCCGCCAGCTTAAACATCAGGGCATCACGATTTTGCTGACCACCCATTTGCTAGATGAAGCCGAACGGTTGTGCGATCGCATTGGCATCCTCAAACAGGGCAGATTACTAGCAGAAGGCACCCTGACAGAACTGCGGCAGTGGATTCCGGCTCAAGAAGTCGTTACAGTGCAAACGACTGACGAAATTAGGGCGATCGCTCGTGCGACTGAGCTTGGTTTTGTCCATCGTCGATATGGGGGAGACCTTGCCTTTTGGTTGCCGCAAAGCCTGGAACTGAAGGAAATTGTGGCATTGTTTGAAAATATTCCCCTGAGTTCGATCGCCCGACAACCCATTTGCCTAGAACATATTTACTTAGAAGTCACCCACACCAATCATGTTCATGCCTGACACCATTCGTTATCACTTCAGCCACTATCGGCAAGAAATTTATGCAACAAAGTGGGGTCGGTTATGGTGAGTGGCTTGCAGATCGTGTTCTAGAGTTGCCCAATCAGAGTGTTCAATCTGCTCGATCGCCCGATCAATCTGCTCCCGGTAAGCATAGAGCGATCGCACCAGTGCCTCCTGGTTATATTTCGCCATCATCATGCCCAGTTCGGGATTGCCACCCCCCACTCGGCTAGTATCCCGAAACCCTGAGCTAGCGAGCTTTTTTGCCAATTCCAACACGGGTTTGTCCGCCTCGCCGATACAAGCAGAAATTAGGCTAGCACTGACCATCACTGGCAGATGGGAAATCCAGGCAACGGCGCGATCGTGGTCTTCCGGGGAACAACTATAAACCTGAGATTGCAGCGATCGTGCTAGATCTTCCACTCGCTGCACCACTTCCGGCGGGGTCGTTGCCAGGGGGGTCAGCACATAGGCACAATTCACAAACAACTCTCGTTGGGCTGCCTCAATGCCACTGGCTGCCGTTCCCGCCATTGGGTGCCCCCCCACAAAATTTGCCCACTTGGGCGCGATCTCCTGTATCACCCAACCCTTGACCGATCCCACATCGGTTAACACGGCATCGGGTGACAGGTAAGGCAGAATGTCATCCATTGCCGCTTCCATCACGCCTAGCGGCGTACATAAAAACACCACATCCGCTTTTCGCAAAATCTCAGGATGGACGTTCGCCTCATCAGCGACACCTTTCGAGATCGCTCGTTCACAGGTTTCCGGCTTGCGGCTGACTCCTAAAACCCGATGTCCTTGCGATCGAAAATCTAACCCCAATGAGCCACCAATCAATCCCAGCCCTACAATTCCAATAATCATGCTGTTTTAGTTTAAACAATAGGGGGATGCAAAAAGATCGCGATCGCGATTCCACAAAGCGGATTTTTTCTAAAAAGCGCGCTAAATTTATTCTCCACAGGCATGATTGATAGATACCTTTAACTCCCAAATCCGCTCTAAACCCATTGAATAAATCCGTGCTTAGGAGTGTGAAATAGGCAGGTTAGGGAATCCTGATGAAAGACAGCCAGGGATAATTGCAGAGGAATGCCCGATGAACGCCGAGGAAATCTTAAATCAGTACGCCACAGGAGAACGAAATTTTCCATCTGTAAATTTGACTGAAGCGAACTTGAGTGGAATTAATCTGAGCAAAGCCAACCTCAGTGGTGCCAATCTCACCGTAGCAAACTTGTGTGGCAGCAACTTGAGTGACGTTGATCTCAGCAAAGCCAAGCTGAATGTGGCGAAACTGAGCGGCGCAAATCTGACTAAAGCCAACCTATATGAAGCCAATCTCAACGTTGCCAACCTGACCTTAGCAGACCTCAGCAAAGCAGAAATGCGCCGAGCGTCTCTAGTTCGAGCCGAAATGGCACGGGCAGATCTTAGCGGAGCAAATCTGAGCTATGCCAATTTATCTGGGGCAGATCTGAAAGATGCCAAGTTGAGAAATGCCAACCTGAGCCATGCCAATCTGAGCCGGGCAGACATGAAATGGGCAACCTTTACAGGTGCCAATCTGGCGCTGGCAAATATGCATGGTGCTGACCTGAGCAGCGCGGATCTCAGCGGTGCCGACCTGAGCCATACCGAACTGCGCCAAGCCACCTTGAGTCGGGCGAACCTTCAGGGGGTCAACTTGAGTGGCGCTAACTTGCGCTGGGCAGATCTCAGCGGGGCAGATCTAAGCTGGGCAGATCTCAGCGGGGCGCGGTTGAGCGGTGCCAATCTGACGGGCGTAAACTTGAGCAACGCCAATCTTTTGGGAACTATTTTAGTTCATGCGGATCTGACCCGCGCCAGCTTGATTGATGTGGATTGGGCGGGAGCCGACTTGAGTGGTGCAACCCTCAGCGGCGCTAAGTTGCATGGGGTGTTGCGCTTTGGCATTAAAACGGAAGGCATGATTTGCGAATGGGTAGATCTCAGCCCCAATGGCGATCAAAGCAAAATTTATAAGCTCACGGCTGAACGCATCAATACTTTTTTCCATGAGACACCGCCCACGGTTCGCCTGACGGTGGATGCGACCTTCGACCAAGAGGCTCACTATGCCTTGGCGATCGCCTATCGGCAGTTAGCAACGCACTATCAGGTGACCATGGAGCCGCCCAACATCCAGATTGGACGACGACGAACCACGCTAACGTTTGAAATGCAAGATGATACGCAGTTATTTATGACCGCCTATTTAGCAATTTGCCCGTTTAATGATGCCGTTCCCATGCAAAGTAACTTACTTGCGGTCTTAGATATTCTGCAATCAGCCAATGGTGGCAAGAAGCTAAAAGACTCTAGCCTGGTTGGTTGGGTTGATCGAACGTTGAGCACGATTAGAGGCAACGCTGAGCCAATCACTTTTTCATCTGAACTAGCCACACTGCTTGCTAAGGTGAAATTCTTTGACTTACCGACGCAAACGACTTTAATCACCTCGGCAAATCAATCTCTAGCCATTTATAATAATCCCCGTTTTGGCAAACGGCTAGAGCAAGCAAGCCATGCTTTCCCCGCGATCGCGCCCGAAGAAAACCAACCGGGCTTACCCACCATCGGGCTATTGGCAGAGTTTATTCATAGCTTTCAGGAAATAGGAGTAGAGCGATCGCCCCAAGCTGCTACAGAGTTAGCGGAGTGACTCCCCAATAAAGATAGACTGAGAAACAATGAGGTAAATACGGCTATCCATTTGGGATGCGGCTTACCCTCACAATGATTGAAGATTGCATATGTCAAAATTGAGGTTCATTCATTTCAGAAGAGCGATCGCTTGTGATTGAGGTAGAAGTCCATCAGCAGTTACGCGCCTTTCTGCGGCAGCAGGGTGAACCCTATTGGCACCATCATTTAACGATGGCGCGGTTAGTGGCACGAGCATTGCGGCTGGGTAGAAGTGCGCTGATTCAAACCAGTGCATTTTCTGGATATCACGAGCGCTATCGCCTGAGCTATTTGGTGCCTGTTTTAATGTGGCAAGCCCCCGTGATCGTGGTCGCGTCTGAAGCCGTTCAGCAGCGGTTGCTCATGGTAGAAATTCCTCAGCTACGCCAGTGGATTCGCTTTCCTAAATCGATTCAAACGGGCGATCGTTTTCCTGCTGGAGACTTTCAAGGCTTGCTGTTGACCACTCCTGAAGCGTGGCTCAGCGATCGCCTCAATCCCCAAGGGCGTTTTCCTCAAGGCATTCCCACTATTCTAGATGGTGCCGATGATTTGGAAAGCTGGGCGCGATCGCAACTGACTCACGCCCTCCAACCCACCGATTGGGATGCCCTCATGCTTGCCTGCCCCGAACAGCGCGATGTCATTCGGGATACGCGGGTGCAGTTGACGAAAGCCATCTTTCAGCATCCTGCCAATCCTTACCACTGCTATTTAATTGAGCCACCCGAACACGCTCTGCTCCACAGCTTTTTTCAAACCCTGTTGCCAGCCACTTCAACCAATTCCGATTCTTGTATGGTCGCAGGATGCTTACCTGCTCCATGGCAAGCATTTGGAGATGCCCTCCAGCGCCAAGAAGCACTCACTTGGGCAACCCCAAACCGACAACAGGGTTCTTTTTCTCTACATTGTGGCTTGGCAGATATTGCCGCAATCATGGAGCCGATTTGGCAGCAGCAGCCGATTGTGTTGGTGGGGGGTGCCCTAGATTTGGAAGCAGAGGCAACGGTTTACCGCCAGCGGTTGGGCGTGGGCGATGTCACTTGTCTCAAGTTTTCGCCCGATCGCCAAGAAGAACTGATTCAGCTTTATTTACCTGAAAAATTGCCATTGCCCAATACCCCCCAGTTTCAAACTGCATTAATCCAAGAAATGCACACGCTGCTCCGGGTAAGCTCCGGCACTCCAGGGTTAACGGTGTTGTTAATCGGCGATATGCCACTCAAAGCGCAAGTAGGCTCACTTTTAGCCTCGGAGTTTGGTTCAAGAGTGCAGGTGGAAAAAACCTGCTTGGATGATAACGGCGTGTTGGTCACCGGATGGGATTTTTGGCGGCAGCATCAGCAGGTGTTGCCATCCCCCCATCTATTGGCGATCGCCACACTGCCCATTCCCTCGTTAGAAGATCCGCTGGTTGCCGGTCGAGTCAGTTATTACAAAAAGTTGCGCCAAGATTGGTTCCGTTTATATCTGCTGCCGACCGCCTTGAGTGAACTGCAACGGGCGATCGCCCCCGTTCGCGAACGACAAGGAGTGGTAGCCCTACTCGATAGCCGCGTGATTCATCGCAGCTATGGGCATCATGTGCTTGCAGCAATGAACCCAATGGCGCGGATCAACTATATCGATGCCGGCTTATTTTCTCGGTCAGACTATTCCGTTTTAGACTAAAAGTCTGAGACCAATCGCTTTAGACTGAATAGATAGAGTTGATAAATGGCTAACAGATCATGGGCGAAGCAAAACGACGGAAAGACAGCTTAGGTGAAGAATATGGACAATCTCCTCGAATTCTTCCCTGGCTGCCCATCACGAAAGCTCAGTCAGGCGACTTTGTAAAATGGAGCAGTCGCGGAGCCTGGGGTGGCATTGTGCTACTCGTGGCTTGGTGGCTGACTGTTCGATTTGTTGGTCCTGCTTTAGGCTGGTGGCAGGTTGATTAGGGGATGGAGCGTTTTAAGAGTTTTGAGTTTTGAGTTTTGAGTTGATATTCTTTCTCCGCACTCCGCACTCCACACTCCGCACTCTCCTAGGCTTTCTGGGGAATGGCGATCGCGCGGCTAACACTATTGGATTTGTAGTGGTCGGCTCCATACTGATCAATATGTTGATAAATTGCAACAGGCGCGGTGATTCGGCAGGTGAAAAACTCCGTAGTGGCTCGATTGTCTGGATAAATCAGCACCTTGGGGGATAGGTCTTTGGGTGGAGTTTGCACTCGCCACTGCCAGTTTCGCTGACTCGGCAAAGCGTTGATCAAGCGATGGTGAGACCAATCGCACGATTTCCCTAGAGCACCCATTTCCTTTAATTCCCGCCGCAAAATGGAGGCAATCACAAACGATAGCGGGGAGCGATCGCCCTCTAAACCCTCCATCACATCGGCTAGAGAACCCGCTGGCTGAGGAACTTGCAACACTCCTTTGCCTCCTCCAAGGAGTGCTTTTTGCAGATGAGCCGTAGTACTGAGCGTTTCTGGCACTGCCCAAATCGTTCCCATGCCATCCGTTCCCGATCGCAGTAAATAGGTCACGAGCCGCAAAGCCGGTTTTAGCTTCAGCCCAGGCAATTTCATCAAAGCAGATCCCGGATTCGCAGAACTAATAAACCATTGCCCATTACAGTTAGGTGCATAAGTTTCTAGTTCCGGCATTCCACCCATACCAAACAAACTACCCAAATCACTGAGAGAGTCTGGCTCTGGGGGTTCGTCATCGTCTAGCCCCAGTCGCGATCGCGGATGATTTTCCGCATTGGGCACCATCAAAGCATTGGCAATATGCTGTCGAATTTTTTGACAAGAATCAAGCGAAATAGTTTGAATAGGCATGGCAAAAGAGCGCCATTGAAACAACATGACGAACGCACAGGAACCCAAGACGTTTCCCTAATATTCCCAGTTTGGCTCACCTGCTATCGATTGCGTAACATCCCTCATGTTTTATCCTCCCCCATTTCTTCACTCTTCATTAACCGAGGATATACCAAGAGGAAAAATCCCATCCACGCTAGTACAGGCATTGCCACAATCGCCGTTACCCAGATGCGATGAAACAGTCCCCAACTGCCTAGAATCAAGCTGCTACCCGTGAGCAAAATTGACCATGGTTGGCACCACCAAGGCTTCTCGCTCCACACAGTCGGCGGATTGATGCCTTGATTTTTGGTTGGCTGGATTATTTTTTGAGGTGCACTCATCTCTCTACCATAAACTAAGTTTGATTACGCTTCTACAATTCAAAATATCTCCTACGGAGACGCTGAGTGCAAGGCACACGCTGCGCGAACGCGAACAAAATTCAAAACTCAAAACGGTATCAGAACACAAAAGTCCCTTAAAGTTTCATGACATTTTTAGGGTAAGCCGTAGTAAAATATACTTAGTCAGTAATTCCTAGTGTTGAAAAGTAGACTGCGTTAGCTTTTTCGCATCAACCTTTACTAAAATCTCTTAATAAAGCTGTCTTTTACCACTGTGCTACAATTGCCCAATAGGTAATTATTTTCGGTTGTCCAAAGCGCTTCTGTTTAATGAGTGTTTCTCCGAATTTAACCCTCACACCCTCCTCTAAGTTCTGGAGAAGCTTTCTATGTCGATTTATGTTGGGAACCTGTCCTATCAGGTTTCAGAAGAAGATTTGAAAAAAACCTTTGCTGAGTATGGCGATGTCAAGCGTGTTCAGTTACCCATGGATCGCGAGACGGGTCGCGTTCGTGGTTTCGCGTTTGTGGAAATGGGAACAGAAGCCAAAGAAGCAACCGCAATTGAAGCACTAGATGGTGCTGAATGGATGGGTCGCGATTTGAAAGTGAATAAAGCAAAGCCCAAGGAAGACCGAGGTTCTTCTGGGGGTGGCTGGAGTGGCGACAATAACAGAAGTCGCGATCGCCGCTTCTAAGGTCTAGCCCTCAAACAAAATTTTAGAGTTCCGGCAGAGCCAGTTAACTGCATCACTCTGCTGGAGCTTTTTCGCTTTTTTTAGTTTTTAGTTCACAGTCACACGAGGGATATCTAGAATGGCTCAAGTAGTTCTAGGGGAAAATGAAGGAATTGAATCTGCTCTGCGCCGATTCAAGCGACAAGTTTCAAAAGCAGGAATTTTTCAAGACATGCGGAAAAATCGGCATTTTGAAACACCCTTAGAAAAAGAAAAGCGCAAAGCCGTTGCTAAACACAAGCAGCGTAAACGGAACTCTCTATTTCGCTACAAGTAGATGCCGCATTGAATTTATTCATTGCCTTAATTTATATATAGCCTCATCCATACCTCAGCCAATGAAAGACTCAACGGGCAATCAGTCTGGGTGGTACTAATCGAGCTAATCCAAGCTTTCACGATATGACTCCAGAATCTATCCGTGTTCTTTCCAGTCTTAGAACTGAGTTTTACACTCAGTTCGTGTCTGCAATGCAAGTGCCTGTCAAAATTAGTGGCAGTTCCTATAACAGCATCTCATTTGTTGCGTCTTGGCTAAATGACCGAGAGCAGCTTAACTATCTCAACATTTATGCCTATAGCGCTCCCGATGAGTTGGCGGTTAAGAGACCCTTTATTCTGCGGGTTGCAATTAATAAAGGTGCTGGCAACATGGGTTTTGCTCGACAAGCACAGGCTTTTCGAGGTGTAAATCAAAAATGGCAATTGGAACTAACCGTTTTGCCTGATCAACTCCTAGATTTTTTGCCCTGGGTTGTGAATCTAGTACAAGCCCATGCAAAAGGGGAATCGTCATTTATGCAAGAAACTCCTCACCCAGTAACGCTCGAACTTTCTAACTGGCTGCTCACTAACATGATTTGGAGTACGCAGGCTGAAGAAAAACTAGAATTGCAGACCTTAGAAGAACTTGTTGAACCTCACAGCACTAACATGAACGAGAAAGAACCTCCGCCTGTAAAAGCTGCTTTTTGGTTGAGTTAGAAAAACTGATAGATTTCAATTTGTAGAGGCTTAAGTGCTTAGCGATTTGAGGCGACCGTGGGAGTGTTATTTTTACGCTCCTGCGGTCTTTTTTAAAGAACTGCCCATTCACTCCAACTGCTTGGTGAACAGGGCTACGAGTGAAGCGCGTGAAATATGTTGAAGATAAACCTATCATCCAGGCAGAACATCACCCACCTGGCACAGTAGAAAGCGGTAGGAGGAAAATAAGGTTGGGTTACGCTGCACTGAGACGCGACCCCAACCTTATTTTTTTGGATTTAGGTAACTGACCTAAGCCCTGAGCACAGCGATATTAGTCGTTGTATAGCACATTCACATTTACAGTCTGAGTCACAGCACTGCTGGAGCCACCACCAGACCAACCGCCACCGTAGCCATAACCATAGCTAGGGGAGGAATAGATAGGTCGGCTGTAGTAATAAAATGGTCTGTGAGAGCGGCATCCACCGCGCCATCCCCCCTGCACCGTTTCCGATGCAGCCGTGGAAAGAGTCGTGAACAGATCGTTTTGTTGAGCCACTTTCGTTATCTCCTAAGTCATTGTGTAAATTGACCCATCCTTGAAGGATGGTTGGTTTGATGCACCGACAAAGCGAGGGCGATCGCCCTCATAAAAGATTTTGAGTTGTGGAACAGGATTGACCGAACCTTCGTCATTAGCAGCATGATCAAGCTCAAAAGCAGGCTGAGTGAAATGAAATTATGCACAATTTCAAAATCTGTCCTGATTGATAGAGTCACACTGCGAAACTAATTAAAGTTTCTAGAACGGCTGTGATTATCCGGATGATGTTGCCAGCTTCTTCAGATTTCTTAAGAAAATCACTGCCCTGTTTTGTCGGATATATACGCTGATGAGTGGATGCCCCGTAGCTCCCATGGAAAAAGCACCCACCGTAAAGCGGGTGCCTAAGCCAAGATCCTCTGACTGGATATTTTTTTGCGATCGCAGTCAAAATAAACACCAGAGGAAAGCCGAGCAAACAAACCAATGAGGCTCATAAAGCACAGCGTGATCAAGGGATGAATTGCAATGGTGCCATTCAGCTTAGTCGTTGATCAACACGTTAACGTTCGTGGTTTGGGTCACTGAGGATGAACCGCCACTCCAGCCACCGCCACTCCAGCCACCGGATGACCAGCAGGGATTCACACAAGGGTTAGAGTACCAACAAGCACCATTCACATTTGCGGCTTCTTCAGCAGACAAAGTTTCAAACAGAGGTTTTTGCTTAGCAACAGTCTTCATAACGGACTCCTTTTAGGTGAATTGGATTAGAAAAACGCAATCAAAACGATCCGGATCAGGGTTCTAATTTGCGAAGTCTATTCTTGTCTTCTGAAGAGATGGCTGCTATCCGGATTTTGGTACGGCATATCAGCTTTTTTTAACAAATGCGATCGCTTTATCTTAAAAAAGCACCCGTTTAAACCTTAAAACCCCGATCACCCTAGCTTCCTCTCTATTCCCTATACCCTGTTCCCTATTCCCTCTCCCAGAGTTATCCGAATGACATCTCTTTAACGGATTAGCTGCAATCATACGGATTTTGCCGAAAGATACCGAAAAGAGGACTATCGTCCTCATTGTTCGAGATCTCATTATGGCAATGCGTACTCAGTCAAATCTAACGGCACTTCATCCGCTGCAATTAGACGAATTTCTTCCTCCGATGAGTCGCTGGATTCAGGGGGGAACGCTGCTACTGGTTGGGCTATTTGTGGGGGCAATGAGCGCGGCGGCAGTGGTGGAATACAACGTCACGGTGCAGGCGGGTGCGAGTGTCCGCCCGGTGCAGGATGTGAGCATTGTGCAGGCGGCAGCGAGTAGCATTATTCAACAGGTGCTTGTGAAAGAGAATCAGCCGATTCAGCAGGGTGAGGTGATTGCAGAATTTGGGGTTTTGGAGCGATCGCGGCTGCGTAATTTGCAAGCTCGCCGCGATCGCCTCCAGACATTTTTACATCAGTATGAGATGCAAAACACTGAAGTGGATGTTACTCTCAAAGCGTTAGAAAAGGAGATTTTGGTAAAATCAAAGTCCTTATCCGCAGCGGTTGATCAAATAGATTCTCATCCAGCCAAACTTCCCAACAGGTTGATAGATGGCACATTGGAACAACTGAATCAAATTGCACCAGCGGTTGCCCAGACATTTGCAAGCCAGCGCGATCGCCTGCTCCAGCAGCGCACTGGCTTAACCAATCAAATCCAACTTGATCGCACGTCTTTACAGCAGCTTAATGCTGCGATCGATCAGCAAGTCATCCAGTCGCCAATCAATGGAACCCTCTTCAAACTCGCCCTTCGCAATTCAGGACAAACGGTTCGCCAAGGCGAGATTGTGGCTCAAATCGTGCCAGACAAGGTGCCGCTTGTGTTGAAAGCGCGAGTTGCCGCCCAAGATATTAGCCAAGTAGAAATCGGACAAGCCGCCCAAATTCGCGTGTCTGCCTATCCCTACCCAGATTATGGAACGCTTCTGGGCACGGTTCAAACCATTGCCCCGGATGTGATTGCCCCCGATGTGATTGCCCCAGTCGATGGCACTACCTCAACGGCTCCTTACTACGAAGTGACGATTCAACCAGAGCGCTCCTATTTTGCCAAAGGCGATCGCCGCTATCCACTTCAACCGGGAATGGAAGCCCGTGCCGATATCATTTCCCGCCAAGAAACGGTGCTTCAGGCGTTCCTGCGAAGACTTCGCCTTTGGAGTGATGCCTAAGCAAAATGGTAAACAGCCCGAAACGCGATCGCGCTGATTCAATCAGTAAGTTGCTTCGGTGCCTAAATTCCGGCACAATCGGGAAGACTAATTCCCCTAAAAGCAGTGCCGGATGTCTGTTCAATTCGCCCAACTGGTTCTCAATGGCATTTCTTTGGGCAGCATCATTGCCCTTGGTTCCGTCGGCTTAACTCTCACCTACGGCATTTTGCGCCTCTCCAACTTTGCCCATGGGGACTTTATGACCCTAGGCGCTTATGCCACGTTGCTAGTAAACAGCCAGGGCATCAACATTTGGCTTTCCATGCTGGTGGGAGCAGGGGTGACGATCGCCGCTTTCTTGCTCACCGAAAAACTGATCTGGGCACCCATGCGGGTTCGCCGCGCCACGCCTGCCACATTGATTATCATTTCGATTGGGCTGGCGCTGTTTCTTCGCAACGGCATTATTTTAATGTGGGGTGGCAGTAACCAGAGTTATAACTTACCGGTTGCCGAAGCGCTGGAGTTTTCTAGCCTGCGGCTGCCGCGCTATGACTTGGTGGTGATTGGCATGGCGATCGCTGCCATTATCGGGCTGCACTACTTGCTACAAAACACCAAAATTGGGAAAGCAATGCGTGCCGTGGCAGATGATCTCGACCTAGCGCAAGTGGCAGGCATCAAAGTCGATCGCGTGATTTTTTGGACATGGATTATTTCAGGCGGGCTGACAGCTTTAGGCGGCAGTATGTTGGGCTTAGTCGAAGCCGTGCGCCCCAATATGGGCTGGTTTTTGATTTTACCGATGTTTGCCGCCGTCATTTTGGGCGGAATTGGCAACGCCTATGGCGCGATCGCGGGAGCCTTCATCATTGGCATTGCTCAAGAAGCCAGCACCTACTGTCCCGCATGGCTACCATCCTGGCTAAGCCAGCTTTGCATCCGCAACGAATATAAACTCGCCATTGCGCTCGTCATCATGATGCTGGTGTTGCTCGTGCGCCCCCAAGGTCTGTTTAAAGGAACAATGTAAGACAAGGGCAAGAGGTGAGTGGGAAAAATAGGCGATCGCGTAGGGGGTATTGAGCCTTGCGAAACGCACCACAATTGGGATTATAGGGCGAAGGGCAAAGTTTTTCATTTGTCATTTCCAACTCCTTGCCCTTTGCCCCTCACCGCCCTAGATATTAACAATGTGAGCGTAAATAGCTGCCACTAAAAAGTTGACTGCCAACAGCAAAATCGCCCAGAAGGCGCGGAACGTGTAAGGCTTTTTGGTCGGTGCTTGAGTTGCCATAAAGGATTACTCCAAAAGGATTGACATCCTAAGGAATACCAAAAAATGGATCGCTTTGCGACACTCTAAGGTCAAATTTAACGTCACAAGGCAAATTAAGTGGAATGTAGGGGATATTTCTCTCTTCTTAGCTCTCCTCTCCCGCATGGTATGAACTGCGGACCAGGGGAGCCGATCGCACATGGGAAAAGCCCAGTTCACGAGCGATCTCGCCCAGCCGAGTAAATTCATCCGGTGTCCAATATTTTTGGACAGGCAAATGTTCCAGCGAGGGTCGCATATATTGACCGAGCGTTAGGCGATCGCACTCAACAGCGCGTAAATCTTGGAGAGTTGCCAGAATTTCATCCTCAGTTTCGCCATGTCCGAGCATCAAGCCAGATTTTGTAGGAATAGAGGGATTCACCGCTTTCACGAGTTCCAAGACTCGCAGCGATCGCTCATATCTAGCACCTCGTCGCACCTTTGCCTGAAGTCGCTCCACAGTTTCAATATTATGGTTGTAGCAAGCAGGCTCAGCCTTGACCAACGTTTCCACGCGCTGCTGCTGAAGATCCTCAGATGAAAAATCTGCTTCCTTGCCGCCCCAAAAATCGGGGGTCAGCACTTCGATTTGGGTATTAAGATTCCTTTGGCGAATTGCATTGATCGCCTGCACAAACCAACCTGCGCCTTGATCAGGCAGATCATCCCGCGCTACAGAGGTCAGAACAACATACTTTAGCCCTAACAGACTAACCGCCTCCGCCACCTTACTTGGCTCTTCTGGATCAAGCGGCATAGGAGCGTGCCCCTTATCCACCTGGCAAAAAGCGCAGGCACGGGTGCAGGTCGGTCCCATCAACAAAAAGGTAGCGGTTCCTTGGGCATAGCATTCTGCCCGATTTGGGCAACGCCCCTCTTCGCAAATGGTATGGATTTGCCGCTGCTTGATGATGCGCTGCACCGTGGAGAGTTCGCTGGCTTTTCCGACCGGACGACGCAACCACACTGGCAGGTTCACCAGTTGAGCGCGAACTGGCAAGTCAGCGCTTGCGCGATCGCCTTGAGCAGAGAAAATTTCGGATGAGTGGGTTTCAACAGGCATAAAAGTGGGAACACTACCGTGACTAGCGCAATAAATAATTCATTAAAACCGACATGATAACGATTTTAGGACGTTCTCTTCAAAAGCAGGCAAGGAGAAAAGTGGATCGGCGATCGCCAGATTATTTCTATTCATCATGCGGCGGTCGTTATTGCCGTTTATAATCCTTCCAATTGGAACGATCATTCAAGTTGTGCAAAGGCTAAACTAATTTATTCGGCTATGGCGTAATTGTGCAGCATGAGTACAATACTGAGAGTTAGATTGATGCGATCGACATTCTGGTAATAATCAGCCTGTTTAATTTATTTATTTCAGTTGATTTGTTTCGGTTAATTTCAAAAAACGCTCTAGCAAGTCATTAGATTTTTTCTTCTCTCTACCATTCCGCAGACCACCAAGGAGTTAAGCTGTGGCTCACAAAATCCTGGTTATCGACGACAGCAACGTTATCCGCACAATGGTTCGCGACATGTTACCCAAAGGTAACTTTGAAGTACTCGAAGCGAAAGATGGCGTTCAGGGGCTAAATTTGATTCAACAAGAGCGTCCCAACCTGATTATGTTGGATTTCCTGCTGCCCAAAATGAGCGGCTGGGAAGTGTTTCAAAATATTCAAACCCAACCGGCACTGCAAGCGATTCCTTTAGTGCTCATGTCGGGGCGCAAAGAAGAAGTGACTGAAAAGCTTCAAGAACCGTTTGAATATTTTGAGTTTGTCCAAAAGCCATTTGATCAGCCTCAGCTAATCACGGCGATTAAAACCGCAATGGCAAAGGCAAAGCGTCGCCCACCCGCAGGAGTGGCACCTGTGGCACCCGTCGCAGCCGCCGTTGCAACTGCCGCAGGTTCTAGCGCCGATATTCAGGCTTTGAATGCAAAAATCGCTAGTATGCAAGCAGAAATTGACGGGATGAAAAAGCAGATGGGTCAAATTCTCAATTTCATCAAGCAAAGGATGAAGTAGCCCAGTTTGTTTGGGTCAAATATCCAACCTCCCTTGTAGGGGCACCTCTTGTGGGTGCCCTTAATCGTGAGCGGCATCTTGGCGGCTAGGCACAAGACCTGTGACTACAGGTTGATAATTATTTAATCGAGTTCGCGTCGCCCTTCTAATGCTCTTGCGAGGGTGACTTCATCGGCGTATTCCAAATCGCCGCCCATGGGTAGCCCAAAGGCAATGCGGGTGACTTTGGTGAAGGGTTTCAGCAATTGCCCGACGTACAGCGTCGTAGTTTCTCCTTCGACGCTGGGGCTGATGGCGATGATCACTTCTTCAATTTTTTGCTGACTGACTCGCCGCACCAAGGGCTGAATGTGAAGCTGATCGGGACCGATGCCATCCATGGGCGAAATTGTTCCACCCAATACATGATATTTACCGCGATATTCGCGGGTTTTCTCTAGGGCAATCACATCTTTGGACTCAGACACAACGCAAAGCAAGCTGCTGTCTCGATTGGGCGATCGACAAATTTCACAAACTGGATCGGCGGATAGGTGAAAGCAGACCGAACAAAACCCTACCTGAGTTTTGGCTTCCATCAGGGCGATCGCCAATGCTTTCACTTCTTCTTCAGGACGCTTAAGAATATAAAGCGCCAACCGCTGGGCACTTTTAGGACCAATGCCCGGTAAATGTTGAAGTTGCTCAATCAACCGAGCAAGGGGACGAGTATAAATCTGGAACCTTCCTCTAAAAGCCTGGGATATTCTATTTTAACGAGGGATGTGCGATCGCGGCGTTGATTTCTAGCAAGTGCTGATAGGCTTGGTCAACATGGGTTTTACCGCGCAAAAATCCTATGTTGGCTCCGGGGCAGAGGTAGCGCAAGGTTTCAGGGGTAAATTCTTCCACAAGTTTCTGGTAATTTTGAAGCTGTCTGCCCCAGTGAAAGGTTTTGGCAGTTTTGATTGGCATGACAGTGCCTTGGGGCGTGGGTAATAGATGTCTGCCTGTAAACAGGATGCCGCCAAAGCCACCGTAGTGCAGACAGGATGAACCGGGAGAGTGCCCCGCCGTCCAAAGGGCGCGAGTTTGGGAGGTTAGTTCAAACCGCTGATGAAAAGACGTGACGGTTAACCCTGGCAAGAGGTAGGCTTCTTGCTCTTGGATGAGAATGTTGCAGCCGAAGGTTTGTTGAATTTCTTTGGCTTTACCGATCGCGCCCCGATGGGTCAAAACGAGCCAATGCACCCCGCCCTGCTCTTGTAAAAAGTGTTGGTTTATGTCATTCCACGCAGGGCAATCTATTAAAATGTTGACCTCTTCTACAATGAAATAAGCCGTGCCTCCCAAAGTGTTTCGATTGGGCGAGAAGGAAAAAACACGGGACGGGTCGGCACTGTTTTGGTCATCAAAGTTCTTTTCATCAAAAAGGAGTTTGGGCAGCTTATCTAGTTGCTGGCGTTGGGTCGATTCTGGTGCAGGTTGGGAAGTTGAAGACACGGTTTCGGTTTGACAAAGTGCAATATAAAAGCCCCTCATCTCCCACCCTTCTCCCCCAGGAGAAGAGCGCAAGATTCACAGTCCCTCTCCTTGGGGCTATCCGTTAGGCAGAAGTAGGTAAAAGCAGGAGTGAGCTTGAGTTTTAGGGAGCCGTTGTGGGATTATATGAGTCAGTTTAGCTGAAGAGGACAAAAATCGATGGGCGATTGGGTCAGCTAAGAAGTGAATCCGAAGTATTTTCAGGACTTGCGGCACGCGAAACGGTTAGCGAAAGTGGTGCGAGTGTTGAGTGAGCATCCAAGTGAAAGTGTGCCAGAAGCGGCAAGTAGTGCGTCAGAAAGTCAAAGTATTTATCGGTTCTGGTCGAATGAACAGGTGAAGAGCAGCGCGATATTAGAGAGTCACCGAGCGGCAGTGGTGGCAAGAGGACAGCAAGCCGGGGTCGTGTTAGCTATCCAGGACACAACAGATTTTGAATTTACCCGTCATAGTCACACTCAAGGACTGGGGTACATCAATCAGACCGAGCAGCAGGGTATCAAGGTGCATAGTTGCCTAGCGGTGAGTGGAGATGGAGAACCCTTAGGAGTGTTGAGTCAATCGTGCTGGGTGCGAGCGCAGCGCAGTGGCAAGCGGGAGCACCGACGCAAAGTGCCGATTGAGCAGAAGGAAAGCTATCGCTGGCTGAAAAGTGCAGCCGCAGCAGAAGTCGGATTTAAGTCTGAGGTACAGGTGATTCACAT
>JBGTAZ010000142.1:0-16181 GCA_041749615.1 Leptolyngbyaceae cyanobacterium
GCTCTCGGAGTTCTGCATCCAACTTGCCTAACTCACTTAACCCATCTGTAAACGCAAGTTCTGCATGATCATATAAGGTGTCTGCTAGCGCTCTGCCAACAAAAAAGGCATGAACAATGGGGTTACTCATCAGAAAATTCCTAATACGCTCCGCCTGAATTATAGCGTGGTTACTCTATTCACGTGGTTACTCTATTCACGTGGTTACTCTATTCACGTGGTTACTCTATTCACGTGGCTACTCTATTCACGTGGCTACTCTATTCACGTGGCTACTCTATTGCCGTTGAACTTCGCCAGAGCCAGGTGCAACCGTTGGGGACGGGGGAACCGGTTCTGGCTCTTGCCTAATCTCGGCAGGAGCCGGAGGCGGGATGACCGCAGGGGGCAGGTCTTGTGGAGGGGGCGGAGGGGCGACTGGGGTGGGCGCGATCTCACTGGGCGGCGGATTCGCGATCGGAACTTGGGGCGTTAATGCGGGAGGGACCAAATCTTCAACCGCTTGCTGGGGGCTAACTTCGGCTTCAACCGAAGGTTGGTCAACAACAGGAGCAGGCGGCTGATTGCGTGCATCTGTTTCCTTTTGTTTGTTGGGGGATTCAACCACAGGGGGCGAATAGGAACGAGAAGGAATAATGGGGGGCGCAGCACCGGGCCAATTTTCAAAGGGGGGAAAGGCTTGTTCGGTGTGAAAAATAGAGGTGCCCGGTCCAGTAGAGTTTGCCGTAATTCGTAAAGTTAACCCGGCTCCTAAGCCGACAGCAGCAGAGATCGCCGCAGTTGCCAGAACCGTTTTAGGAAATGTATTTTTCAGCGCCAGCGTGGAAGGGGTCATACTTCGATTGGGTTGAGAAGAAAATCGTTGGGTCGGCAGGAAAGTAGATTTTGCGGATACGGGGTTCGGTTCCGAGGAGGCTGCGATCGCGGCTGGAGCCATTGAAGCCTCGAAGATTGAAGCCTCGAAGCCAGAATTAGAATCATGATCGCTTGGACTAAGAGACGAAGGTAACAATGCCAGCCATTCTGCGATCGCGTGAGGGCGGAAATTTGGAGTTAGCTCCAATCCCCGCAAGATAGCAGATTCCACCGCAACGGTGAGATGAGGGCATAGCTGGCGAGGCGATGGTAGGGGCGATCTATGGCGCAGGGGAGCCGCCAACGGAGCGTATCCAGTCAACAAAAAATACAGCGTGCCTGCCAACGCATAAATATCAGTTGCCGGAGTGGGCGCGAACTCCGTCTGATACTGTTCGATCGCCGCATACCCATCCACTGGCGATTGAATCCTGTCAGCAGCCACACCCAGCGCGGCTGCCTCTAACAGCCCAATGTTGACTAGCACGACAACGTTAGACCCAATCGGACGAATGATATTGTTGGGGGTAATCCGCCGATGAATCAGTCCTTGGTGATGCAGTTCCGTTAAGGCTGAACCCACTTGCTGAATATATTGCACTGCCTGAGATTCTGACAATGCGCCCTGGGTTTGCACCACTTCTAGCAACGTTTGCCCAGCGGTGTCATCTAAAACAGCGATCGCCGTGTTTTCTTCTTCAAAAGACTCAATTAGCCGCACCAACCCAGGATGCTTACACTGAGCAAATCGCTGAATCTGATCAAAAAATCGCTGCTTTAGCAGGGCACCCTCTACGCCTAAATCAGGGTTTGGCAGCAAACCCTGAAGAATGACAGGTCGATTTTGCTGAATCTGAGTGCCCTGAAGGGTCACACCGATTTCAGTTTGCCCCAAAACGTGATTGATCAAATATTTCCCATGATGAAGCGTATTTCCGGTCGTCAAAGGCATGGGTGCGTGTGGTCAACAAGTTTTTCCATGCTAGCGCTTGATTGCACTGGACTCAATCTTTCCGCTGAAGTCTTTGATGGAGGGCGATCGCCCCAAACATCAGCGCCCCCAAAATAGTGGTAGGCTCTGGAACCGCTGCTGAACTGTTTTCCACTGGAGCTTCACCCGCCGGATTAACGGGTTCGACCACAGGCATAGGGTCAACAGGAGTGGGCTGAACAGGAGTGGGTTCAACGGGGGTAGGCTGAACAGTCGGTGGATTCGTTACAACCACTTCTACAGGCGGTGGGGGCGGTGGGGGCGGAGTGGGATCAATAAAGCCCACTCGCGGCTGAAAGTTAGGACGCTGCAACAAGAAAAAACGGTTGAGCGGACTGGTATCGGTAAAAATGTAGCGAAAGACAACGCTATCTCCGGGAGCCACAACGCCGCCAGAGAAGTTGACGTAATCTCGCACATCAATCTCTTCTTCTGAGGTGCTGAAGCGGGTTGAGGTAAACGGTCTATACTGCGGCAAAAACTGACCAAAGGATAAGCCATCGGCTTCGGGGCTGGGGAAGCCATACACTTCTTGCAGTTCGTGATCTACAAAAATCCAGGGAGTGCCCGTCCGATTTGTGAGAACCGACTGAAAGCCAATTCCCGCAAAGGAACATCTTGGGCATAGCCTGGGAAAGCCGTCGATGCTCATGTATAGGTTGGTGTCAGGTCCATACACGTCCTGTTCGAGGGTATAAAACCCATCGGGATCGACTCTGCCATTGGTAATGCTGAAGTTTCCCGAAATTTCACTGAAGCGCAACCCGCCAAGCTCTAGAGAGACGGCTTGGGCAGGAGTGGCAGTGCCGATCGCACTAGACACTGCGATCGCGGCAAAAACCCGACAGGTGGATATATTCATAGGGGCATGGGATAGGGGGCAGGTGTTAGAGTTCGGGGTTCCGGGTTCAAAACTCCGCACCTTTTACTCCGCACTCCACTTAAGACTGTGAATGACCAAAAAAGTTTCAAATTTTCCGGATCAGTTCTCTTAAGGTGCGTACTGGTCTGGCGATAGTGGGGAACACCTCAGGGGGTGACTGTCATAGCGCATCCGGATCGATATGGATAAACATGTCAAACTGTCTCAATCCGTCTAGCTTGAATTCTATATCAGGGCAAAGGGTGTCAGATTGGCAGGAGACTGAATTTAAATATCCAGGTCAGCTAGATTCAGCTTGGAGCCGTAGGTTTCAATAAACTCGCGGCGGGGGGCAACGCGATCGCCCATCAGCACCGTAAAAACGCGATCGGCTTCGACAGCATCTTCAATTTCAATGCGCTTGAGGGTGCGAGTTTCTGGGTTCATCGTTGTATCCCATAGTTGCGTCGGCATCATTTCACCCAGTCCTTTAAAGCGCTGAATGTCATATTTTGCGTTGGCGGGGAAGGTGGCAATCACTTGGTCGCGATCGCGTTCGCTATAGCAGTAGTTATGGCTGCGCCCCCGCTCCACCTTGTAAAGCGGCGGACAAGCAATGTAGATATAGCCCTGCTCCACCATTGCCTTTTGATAGCGATAGAAAAAGGTGAGGATCAGCGTGCGAATATGGGCACCATCCACATCGGCATCGGTCATGATCACAATCCGGTGATAGCGCAACTGCGCCGCATCAAAATCTTCGCCCTTAATTCCCAAGCCCAGAGCCGTGATCAGCGCTTGAATTTCGGTGTTCTTATAGATCTTTGCGTCGTCAGTCTTCTCAATATTCAGGATTTTGCCCCTGAGCGGCAAGATTGCCTGAAAACGGCGGTTGCGTCCTTGCTTGGCGCTGCCGCCAGCAGAATCCCCTTCCACAATGAAGATTTCCGATTCCGCAGGATCACGGCTGCTGCAATCCGCCAGTTTGCCGGGTAGGGTAGAAGATTCCAACACCGACTTGCGCCGCACCAGTTCACGGGCTTTCCGAGCCGCTTCCGCTGCCTTAAACGCTTCCACTGCCTTTTCAATAATGGCATCTGCCACACCGGGGCGAAACTCTAGATACTCGATCAGCACTTCGCCGACCAAGGAATCCACAATGCCGCGCACTTCCGTGTTGCCCAGTTTCGTTTTGGTTTGACCCTCAAATTCCGGATCGGGCACCTTCACCGAAATCACACCCGTTAAACCTTCACGAATGTTTTCTCCCGCCAGATTCGACTCATTTTCCTTAATCTTGTTGCGTTTGCGGGCAAGAGAATTCAATGTGCGGGTTAAAACCGTCTTCAATCCTTCTAAGTGGGTGCCGCCATCCACCGTACGGATGTTGTTGGCAAAGCCGAGGAGATTGTCGTTGTAAGCATCCGCGCACCACTGGAGCGCCACTTCTACCTGGACATTATTGCGCTCCCCTTGCACATACACCACTTCATCATGAAGCGGCTGTTTCTCACGATTCATGTAGGTAACATATTCTCGGATACCGCCCTCATAAAAATAGACTTCGATGTGAGGCTCGTCGGCTTTGAGCAGGTCTAAGCGATGGTCAGTGAAGGTGATGCGAACTCCGCCATTGAGGAATGCTAATTCCCGTAAGCGACCTGCCACGGTGACATAATCAAACGCGGTCTCGGTGGTAAAAATGGTGTTGTCGGGCAGAAAAGTGACCGAAGTGCCCGTGCGATCGCCAGCCCCCGGTTGAGCCGTCAACGTGCCAATGGGTACGCCTCTTTCAAAACGCTGGGTGTGCGTATGTTGGTTGCGCCAAACGGTGATTTCCAACCATTCGGAGAGGGCATTAACCACCGAAACCCCGACCCCATGCAAACCGCCGCTGACCTTATAACCACCCCCGCCAAACTTACCCCCCGCACCCAGCACCGTCAGCACCGTTTCCACCGCAGACTTTCCAGTACGAGCCACAATATCGGTGGGAATGCCGCGTCCATCATCCGTTACGGTTGCTGAGCCATCCGCGTTTAGCGTTACTTCAATATTTTTGCAATGCCCTGCGAGTGCTTCATCTACAGAGTTATCAACAACCTCGTACACTATATGGTGCAGCCCACGGGGACCCGTACTCCCGATATACATCCCCGGACGTTTACGAACGTGTTCAATTCCCTCAAGGACTTGAATTTGCTCCGCACCGTAGTTATCTGACATGCAATTAGCGCTCCAGCCGAAATAACGTGGTCTAAAACTGCATTTAAGCTTCAAAAGACCAAAACTGTCTAAGATTGTAGCATAAAAGGCTTATAACCGCTTTTAGATAGGTTTCCCGAACTGTTTACGGTGGGGTTTAACCATCACTTTAACCAGTCCCTAGCATCCCACATTTGTTTCCATGAAAAACTTGACAGTAAATAATACCTTAGTACCAATGCTGATTGTGATTTGTGGCGCGACGGCAACGGGGAAATCGAGCTTGGCGATCGCCCTGGCAAAGCGTATGAATTGTGTCATTCTTAGCGCTGATTCGCGCCAAGTGTATCGAGAATTTAACATTGGTACGGCGAAACCTGCGATCGCTGAACAGGAAAACGTTCCTCACTATTTAATGGATATCTGTGAGCCGACAGAGACGCTGACGCTGGCAGAGTATCAAATGCAAGCGCAGAGGTTAATTGAAACCATTCATCAACAGCCATCGATCACGCCATTGCTGGTAGGTGGAACGGGGCTTTACATTCGTTCGATTACGAGAGGACTCAAGATTCCGAGGGTGTCGCCTCAGCCGGAACTGCGATCGCAACTGCAAACCTTAGGGCAGCCCCAGTGTTACGCCATGCTGCAACAGATTGATCCGGCGGCAGCGACCAAAATTCATGCCCATGATCAAGTGCGAACGCTGCGATCGCTGGAGGTGTTTTATGTGACCGGGCAACCGATGTCAGCGCAACAGGGCGAACAGCCGCCGAATTACCCAATTTTACAGATTGGGCTAGAGTGCGGCGATCGGGGACAACTGCAACACCGAATCATCCAGCGCACCAACCAAATGGTTGCCAATGGCTTTGTGACTGAAGTAGAGAGCCTGTGTAAAAAGTATGGGGCTGACTTGCCGTTGCTGAATACGTTGGGCTATGCCGAGTTCAAGCAATTTCTGACAGGTGAAGTTTCTCAAACGGACGCGATCGCAGCCACCGTTCTCCACACGCGCCAATTTGCCAAACGCCAGCGTACCTGGTTTCGCGCCTATCCAGAAATTGAATGGTTTGATGCCGATGCCCCAAATTTAGTAGATCAAGTTTGGCGGCGAGTGTGTGCCTTTACCAAAATCGATTGATAGGTAAGCCAAAACACCTAAGGCGTAACTCCTTAAATATACTTACGTGAATTGACGCAATATTTATACTTTCTTTGTAGATCATCCCCGTAGTCCCCCTGAATCTTTATACAACTCCGCTTAAGATTAAAACAACTTGAAAGCCTTTTTAAGCGGGATCGGGTGCGATAAGCAACTTTTTAAAGAATTAGATAGCTGACTCGTTAGAACGGGCGATCGCCAGTATTTCTAGCCACTCAACTGTAATTTTTATTGATTGTCAAATAGTGTCCACAGCCTTGAGCGATGGACAGCAGATTTTTTTGGATACCAATACCCCACTGAGGAAACATCCTATGACAAATTTAAGGTTTACAGGACGATGGTTCGCGATGCTTGCCCCCGTTGTGGCTAGTTCTGTGATGATTACTCCCGCCGCAAGTGCAGCGACGTTTGCGTTATCTGAAGCCAGTGCAGAATTTACTCGATTCAATGTGATTCCTGAGTTCCAGGAAGTCTCCACGAATACGGATACCCAGACGATCGCCACGAATGGAGAGGTGTTCTCGGACAGCGATGCTGAAGCACTCTTTTTTGCAACACCGCCCCAAGCGGCTAACTTTTCCTTCAGTCAAGTGGATGGCGATGGGTTGGACTATCGTGGAACCGCCGCCAGCCAAGCGCAAGTGCTGGGCAGCTTTTTTATCCCTCAAGATGCAAAAGACAAAGCATTTTCGTTCGATTTTGCCCTCAACTTAAACCTCTCCACTGAAATTGATGATGCTACTTTTGAGTCTGCCAATGCGATCGGCGCGATCGCGTTTTGGATATACGGCGGCTCCGACCCTAACAATCTCAGCCTGTTAGACTTTTTGACGGTTAAAGCATTGGTCAACACGGCGAACAACAACGACTCATTAGAGTTTGATCAATCCGCAAATATCACCTTGGCGAACAACACTCTCTCCAGCAATTTTGGTGGGTTGCAGGAGTCCGCGAATGCAGCCATCAAGGGTTCGTATTATCGCCTGTTTGAGGGGGCAACCTACATTACTTTGATAGAAGCAAAATCTAACACCGCTAGCAACCAAGCCAGTGACGCAGCCAGCGCTGAAGCCGTTCCGGAACCCACAACCGCTCTTGCAGCAGCAATTTCAGGGGCGATCGGGTGGCTGCTTAAGCGAAAACGGGCTGAAATCTTATAGCAGGGTTCGGATGTCAGGGGTCAGGGATCTGCGTTGACCACTCAACCTGAACGCTGGAATGGCTGCTAGAGGTGCTGCCGTTGCAATCAGAGTCAGCCCGAACGGTGGCGGAACGGTAGACTCGTGCCTCAACTCCATCAGGAATACTAACGCTGCTGATGGCTTGGGCGATCGCCCTGCCATCGGCTGAAACTGCCCGTTGAACCCAAATTCGCCGCCGCATAGTCTTACCTTATTGGTGATTTTATGGGTAAATTTTATTGATGCAGTAAATAATTAACCTCGCTTTGCAACCACTCCTCAAACAGTTTTGAAAGAATGGTTTGGCGATTTGCAGCCGTAAGTTGGGCTGAAATAAACTCTTCCACTTTCAATACACAGTATTGATTTTCAATTTGGATGGGACTGATGATTTCACCCGGATTGGCTGAGAACACCTGCACCGCCAGGTCGGGGTGAAGTTCCCACCGATGAACGGTTCCCAAGTAGCCACATTGGTAGCGCTGATTGGGGTTCACATCATACAAGTGAGCCGCTTCGTAAAAACTAATTTCGGCTTCTTCAATTTGATAATAAATTTCTTGGGCTAACTGGGGATAGGGAACGGTGATTTGATACAAAATAGCCTGCTCAAAATCCAATCGATTTTGGGCAAAATAGCGATCCACCTCTCCAGAGAACAGTGCCTCTTGGAGCGCCTGTTTTAATAAGCGATCGCGAATGCTCGTTTCCCAATCTTCTGGAGTCAATAGCTGACCAGAAAGCCACGCTAAAGTATCGGATGTGCGCTCAAGGTGCATTTCGTGCCGCATCCGATCTGCTTCCGTCTGAATCTGCTCCGACGAAACAATAATCTCTCGCTCTTGAGCCGCTTGCTCTATGGCTTTTTTCGCCAGAACCTGCTGGCAGACTTGTTTCAGCCCGATTCCATAGCGCAAAACGTCGATGATTTCACGCGCCTCGATCGGCACCCCAAGGAAATCCACCTCTAGATTTTGAGTTTCAGACTCAATTAGTTCAGCCATAACAGCAGGCTTTTAAACAAAAATTGGATCAATCAGCAATAGTGACTATGTCAAGTCAAGTAATGATTTTAATTCAAGACTAAACTCAAACGATAGCGGATCAAACCCTACCGAATCAGAGACCCCAACCACTTCATAAATGGTAAACGCAGATTGACTCGATTCTTGTTGAATCAGGCTGATACTGACGTTGACATCTTCAAGTGGAACTGAAATGGAGCTTTGAGACGTAGACGAATTGAACGATGCGGAGAACGTATCAAAATCAACTTCAAACAGAACGTTAATGCGATCGCGAAACTCTCCAGTTGCCAACTCAAACTTTATCTCTGGTATGACGTTGACGATTAGAAGCGATTGCTCGATTAACTGAATATCTGTCAACCCAGACGGAATATCCGGTGTGACGTTGACAATTAAAACAGGCTGATCAACAGTTGCAGCCACGATCGCAAAGATATTGCCATTATCAGACGTATCGACAGTTGCGATCGCGCTTCCCGGTTCTGTGGATGACGCGATCGCGGTAGCACTGGCACTACTCGACGTTGCGCCCGGAGTGAAAACCGTTTCACTGCTGCTCACGGTGCCGTTTGGAGAAGTAGAAACCGCACTGCTCGAAGATCCCGCGCCTTCATCATTCACAAAGGAACTGGAACTGCTACTGCTGCTAGAAGAGGAACTGCCACCTGCGATCGCAGGTGGCAGTTCAGATTGGCTTTGCCCCAGTGCAAAAGAACTAGAGTTTGCATTGACTGAAGACAAAATACCTGAAGGCAAAACACCCGCAAACAAATCGTTACTTATAGTAAGGTCATGAAGTTCGCTCATTGGAGAATCCCTCCTTAAAAATTTAGGCGTTGATGCTTGGACTGATATCGCTTTCTATGAAGCACTTGCGGATGCATAGGCAGAAGTGGTTGCATATGCCTTTCCACCAAAGGAAATTGCACTCGCCGTTGCCGCCGCGTAGCCTGATGCTGTTCCAGATCCAAAAGCGTAAGATTTCTTGCTAAAAGAAACCTGGGTGAAAACATTGACATCCACAGCAACATCGACGCTAACAGAAGCCGCAACTGATACGGCGACTCTTCCACCTTGTAGATCAGAGCTATCGAACTGATCGGATACAAACTCTAGGTCTAAAATATTAAGTGTCTGCATTGTAATCTCCCAAGAATGAGAACAGGATTATTAGCGATTCAAGAGTCGCTGAGGAGTAGATTCTCAGCGACTCTTTTTATCAATTTAGAAGTGAAGCTAGGAAATCACATTGAACGTTAATTTCAGTGTGCCAATATAGCTAAACTGCTAATTCAAAAAACTGCTATTCCAAAAGTAAATCAACACAAAATGTGCGTTGACAACGAATGAATTAGTAGGTTTTGGAGTAGGAAGAAGAGGTAGATCCAGAAGCAGAAGAGAAGAAGGTTGTTGCAGTTCCGGTTGCGCTGTAGGTTGAGGTTGTGGTCTTGAATCCCAATGCTAGAGCATCAGCATCAGCGTTAGCATAAGCAACATTAGAAAGAGAATAGCGACGACGGCTGCCGCCTTCAACGTTAACTGTAGCGATTTCCAAGTAGTTCAAATCTGCAATAACCATGATTTTCTCCTAGTTTTATCTGTTTTTTGCGTGACCAACTCTTCTGTTTGAGTTGTTATTAATAGAATAAAAGATTGGTTTTTTTTTGGTTGCCATTCTGGCAGATTTATAGGGATTTAATTAGGGCGCGATCGCTACTTCAAAAAACAAGAACTTAATTTTTATGAAGATATGAACAAGCTAATTTGAATTAAGTAAATTTCAAAAAACTGTGTTAACGGAGTTATTATTTATGCGATGTTTTGTATCTAGTCTAGGATTGTAATTAAAGTTGCTGAGCCTAGATTCAAAAAGTATATAAATCACTTTTTTCAAACTTATTTAAGGTCTTCAATTGAGTCGCACATTAAAAAAAGCCTCATTCAGTTGAGGCTTTTAGATAAATAAGCTGGATAACGCTTAATGGAGCTACAGAAGATACTCAAGCCAGTTAATCCGGTTGCCACCTTTAGGATTGTATGAGCCTTGGTTGAGCGGTTCTAAATAATTGAGGTCGCGAATTTCGCTAGACCGTATTGCAGACGCAACGGGTTGTGTAGGGCGATATTGAGCCAGCAGCGACTCTTTTTTGGAATCGGAATGGGTGCGATCGCCCATGTCGTTCTCTTTCATCAAGCGGTTAAACGTGCGATAGGGAATGTAGTGCAGCGGATTGTAGCCAGCAAAGCGCAAAATTAGAAGGCACGCCCAAGAGTATTTGCCATTTAGAATCGCATCGACCACTTGCGTAAACTGCTCAGTGGTCATTGCCTTATCGATTTTGGGATTAAAGCCTGCACTCATGATTTGAAACTCTCAGTTAAGGGTTGGGTTCTCGGAGCTTTGATTCAATCAGGGTGGAACACACGGGCGATCGCGGATTAAAATCGCCTACAAGGTGAGACGATCTTGCTGCAACTTGCGAATCGGGTCTAATAAAATGTCAGCAATGCGGCGTTGGCGCGTCACAATTTCGGCGCTAGCCGTTTGCCCCGCTTTGAAAAAAACTTTTTGCTGATTGTGGATCACGTAATTGCGATCGAGGGACACTTCAACTCGGTACACGGCTCCCGCTTGCTCATCGGTTTTAGCATCCGATGAAATCGTGCTGACCTTGCCCGATACCGTGCCGTAATCTTGATAAGGAAAGGCATCTAGCTTGAGGTTGACTGGCATTCCCGGCTTCAGCAGCCCTGCACTCCGACTCGGCACGATCGCAGACAAAATTAGGGGTGCTTTCGTTGGGGCAATTTCGGCAACCGTTTGACCGGGTTTTGCGACTTCTCCAGTGTTTCGCATATTGAGGGAAGAAACCACACCCGCTACGGGCGCATGGAGAAAGCTTTGCTTTAGGCGCGTATGGGCTTCTTTGAGCAATCCAGCGGCGGTGTTAATCTTTTCCTGGAGTTCGGCAATTTTTACGTCTAGCTGTCCTAGCTGCTGCTGGGCTTCTAGCTGGCTCTGCTGTCCTTCTGCTTCGGCTTGAGCGAGTTTTGCTTGGAGTTGCTCGGCATCACCCTGGCTTTTTTGCAGGTCGCCTTGGGTTTGCGTCATTGAGCGCTGGCGATCGCGCAACGCTTGCTCAACTTCAAATAAATGATCGGTAGAAAGCGCCCCTTCTTTGACTAAGGGTTGAATGCGATCGAGCCGCGTTTGATAAGCAGTCATATCGGTTTGAAGCTGCTTCAACAACCGTTGATGGGTGGTGACATTGTCTGCCGCCTGATGAATTGCCGACTGCTGAAGATCGACTTGGGCACTCGCGATCGCTTGGCGAGTTTGCTTTTCTAACTGAGTTTTGGCAACTAACCCTTGAGTTTGCGTCAGTTCTAATTGGCTATCCACTAAGCTTTTCTCCAATCGCTCAACCGTGGCAGCAACCAGCCGCGTATCCAGTTCAGCAATCACCTGCTGGGCACGAACCTGTTGCCCTTCTTTAACCAAAATTTTTGCAACTTCTCCCTCCACCACAGGCTGCACTTTATAAACTTCCCCTTCCGGCACGAGCCGCCCACTGGCATGGCTGACATCCGATATTTGCCCAAACCACGCCCAAGCGACAAAGGCGCTGGTAAAGATTAATCCACCCAGCAGCAGCCGTTGAGGAAGCGTGGCTGGCGGGTGATCCAGCAACGTTTGGACGGATTGACTCCAAGGGCTGGACGCGGAAGGGCTGGACGCAAAAGGGCTGGAAGTAGATTGAGAGACTTGCCTGGGGGGGATACTCTTAGGAAAATTTGCTGGAATCCGGTGTGCGGTGCCGCCGTAGAGATAAGGGGACGTTTGATCGTCTAAAGGCTCAAACGTTGTAGGGGCGGCTTTAGCGGGTTCTAAGTCATCAGACGGAGGTATCTGAAAAGTTGATTGCGAATCCTGAGCATGGGGGCGATGCATCGGAGATAAACCTCAAATATTTGCGGTTTCTTAGTCGGGGCTGGCGGCAGGTTGGTTTAAGTGTTTCTTAAGTGTATCTACAGTGGCAATCTACTTTTATATGCAGATTGAAGTCAAATAGTTTTAACTTCATTGTCTAAAATCTACCTTTAGATAGATTCCCGCAATGCGCTTGCTGGAGACGTTTTAGGAGATTGTCTTTTAAGAGATTCAGATTCAGATGAATATCAGCTTTGTTTACTTAAACGAACCGCTAAATGAAGTTTAGGTAAAGTTTAGGTGAAGCTGCGTGATGGTTCGTGGCAATAATCTCAGTACTTATACTAGCCAGGTGTTTAGAGAAAATCTGCCAATTTGGCAGATTTTTTAGTTTCATTTATTCTTCAAATACTGGTGCTCCAAATATATAAATACAAATCGAAGTAAGCGCTGTTTTCATTGGTTAAATCATTCAGCAGATGCCTCTGATGAATCCGAAAAACTAGATCAGTTGCGACCTTTCTGTGATGGCAATCTAGCAGAAAATCTTGATTGCATTTAAAGTGATTTCTAGAAATAACTCGTATGGGTGATTAAGTTTCCATTTTGTGAATACCTAGATTTCATTGTGTTTTAAGTGACTAGCAGAAGTCCCTCATAGGGGTGTTAAGTTCTGCTTTTTAGTGAAGAGTTAAGTTTGATTGAGTTGATTTTTTACTGCTTTTTTACTAGAGATCAAGCTGCTGTTGCGCCAGGTAAAAATACAATCCTTTGGCAGCAATGAGAGCATCGTGGGTGCCTTGTTCGACTAAAACACCGCGATCTAGCACGAGAATTTTGTCGGCGTTTCGCACCGTGGAAAGACGATGGGCAATCACAAAAGTGGTGCGATCGCGGCGTATTTGGGCAAGGTTCTGCTGAAAGCGGCGTTCCGATTCGGTATCCAAAGAACTGGTTGCCTCATCCAAAATGAGAATGCGAGGATCGCCCAATAATGCCCGCGCGATCGCAATCCGCTGACGTTGCCCACCCGATAGCATCGAGCCGCGTTCCCCTACTTTTGTGTTGTAGCCGAGGGGTAACGCCTGGATAAAAGTATGAGCTTCGGCGAGCTTGGCAGCTTCAATCACCTGCTCTACCGAAAACTCTGGGCGATGGAGGGTGATGTTTTCAAGAATGGTGCCGGAGAACAAAAAGCATTCTTGGGGAACGACCCCAATCTGCGATCGCAAAGAGGTCGGAGAAACCTGAATAATATCGTGTCCATCAATCACGATGCGCCCCTTAGTTGGCTTGTAGAGTGCAGACAGCAGTTTCATTAATGTAGTTTTGCCAGAGCCGCTGCGCCCCACAATCGCGATCGTTTCACCCACCTGAGCCTCAAACGACACCGCTTCTAACGTGTTGCGCTCTTCATCCACCTCATAGCGGAACGTCACACTATCAAACTGCACCAGTCCCTTTAAGGCAGGCATTGCCACCCTTGCTTGGTGCGGCAACTCCTCCGGAGCCGCCTCAAACACATCATTCAACCGCTCTACAGAAATCAACACTTCTTGGAGTTCATCCCAGAGGTTTGCCAGCGCCACGACCGGATTAATCAAGTAGCCCATCATCATGTTGAAGGCAATCAACTGTCCAATGGTCAGTTGATTTTGAATCACTAGCGTGGCTCCATACCACAGCAGCACGGTAGTTCCGATCGCATTAATCAAACCACTGACCGTTTGCAAATTAATCGCTAACCGTTGCCCCCGACACTGGGCATTGAGTTGACTGGTTAAATGTTCTTCCCATTGCCAGCGCATTTCCTGCTCTACCGTGGCAGTTTTTACCGTAGAAATGCCAGTCATCATTTCCACTAAATAAGAGTTTTGGTCTGCCGCGTGCTTGAAAATTTCACGAGATACTTTTTGCAGCAGGGGCGTGGCTGCTAGGGTCAGCAGCACAATCGGCGGAATCAGGACTAACACCAACAGCGTCAACTGCACGTTGTAGTAAAGCATCAGCCCCAAAAACACAAAGCCCGTCACAAAATCCAGCACGGCAACCACGACTTGCCCCAGCAAAAACCGTTGAATCTTTTGGTTCTCTTGAACGCGAGTGATGATATCGCCAACGCGACGCGATTCAAAAAACTTCAGCGGCAGGGTCAGCGTATGGTTAATAAAACCGCTAATCAGAGTCAGATCGAGCCGATTGGATAAGTAGCTGAGTAAGTACTGGCGAATCGCGCTAATGCCCACGCCCCAAATCGTAAACAGCAGTAGCCCGATCGCAAACACATTCAGCGCAGTCAGGCTTTTTTGCACCACGACCTGATCCAAAATAATCTGCGTAAAGAGCGGGGTCACCAGCGCAAACAGTTGGATCAGCAGGGATGCCAGAAACACTTGAAAAATCCAGGTGCGGTAGGGCACCAGAGTTCCCAAATAGCGCCCTAGGGATGCTTTTTGGTTTTCGGTGTCATGCAGCCGTTCGGTTGGCTCTAGCAGCAGTGCATAGCCTGTCCAATGGGTTTGAAATTCGGCAATGGGCAGAGATCGCCGCCCCACCGCCGGATCAGCAATCAGCACTTGTCCGCGTTTAATCCGATAGACGACGATATAGTGATCGCCTTCCCAGTGGGCAATCCAGGGGTTAGGCTGCTCAGCCATCCGCCCAACGCTAGCCCTCACCGGACGCGCCTGATAGCCTAACTCCTCTGCTGCTTTTGCCAAACTTTTGAGGGAGGCACCACTGCGACCCACTTTTGCCTGCTCTCGCAAGACATGCAAAGGAAAATGTTTGCCCCAAAAGCGGCTGATCATTGACAAGCAAGCCGCGCCACAGTCGGAGGAACTTTGCTGTTCTACAAAAGGATAGCGTTGCCACAGGCGATGATGCTTATAGCGCTGCGCTGGAGCCGGAAACGCAATTACATTTTTGCCAGCAGGCGCTAATGGGGAGGCGATCGCCCCTTCCGACTGAGGCTGTGCTGCGTCAGAAACGGGGGAGATCGCCCCGACTTTAAGTTGCTTCTTTACAGGTGCTTTTTTTGCCGCAGGTGCAGGCTGATGAGGCGATGCGCTAGCGGGACTGACATCCCGTTCCGGCGCAAGCATCGGGGCAATCGCGATCGCGCTGCCCCAGTGTTCACTTGGTAATTGGTACACCACCAACTCAGTCGCCGCGATCCAATGCGTCACCGTGTCAGAGGGATATCCCCAGCTTTGCCCCACGGTTGGCAGCGGCGAATGCTGCCCATTTTGATTGTGCCCTTCACTTTTAATCGTGCCTTGGCGCAGCCAGCAATGAGCTTGGTCGCCTGATATAGCCTGATCTAACGAGGAATCGGCGGCAATTTTAGTTTCATTCAGATAAGGTAATAATTCCTGAATCTGGTGGCTAGGCAACGCTTTGAGCGCTGTTGCCGTTTTGAAAAACAGTAGGGTTTGCCGCATCACTGCCTGTTTCTGCAACCAAGCTGGCAACGAGGGAATTTGAGAGTGCCAAATGGTCAACGTTGCGGCAGATAGATGGATCACCGCCGCTTCGCTTGCCGCGATCGCTTGATAGGGAAGTGCGGCTGAATACAAAGCACCATCGCCGCCAAAAACATCCCCCGCCTGCAATAGCTGAATCGAAAATGCGCGATCGTTAGAATCTTGCCCCAATAAGCGAATTTGCCCCCGACACACCAAATAACTGCCAGCAGACACTTCTACCGCCGGATTGGTCTGCAATGATGCAATTTGGGATGATGCAATTTGGGGGAGTGATTCGCCAAGTTGCAGGCGAAAGACCTTGTCTAATGGGTTCAATGATTGGCTTAATGCAGCGGCTAACGTGATGTCTTCAGCGATCGCAGCCAGCAGTTTTGATATGCCCTTTGATAAATCAGAATCAGCCTGAATAGAGTATTGATCTGAGCGTGTTTGCAAGTCTAAACGCATAGCAAAATCTCAGTAAACTTCAACA
>JBGTAZ010000143.1:0-15084 GCA_041749615.1 Leptolyngbyaceae cyanobacterium
CGGCATCTTCCAGCACTTCGTTGATCACGGAAGTAGTAACCCGGCGACGATGTTGCTCAGCGCCAACATTGACGAGATCCAAAATCTTTTCTACCCGCTGCCCCGTTTTAGCACTGATGAAAATCATCTCCGCCCAATCGACAAAATGTAGACGGCTACGAATATCGCGTTCGTATTCGTAGATAGTTTCGTTGTCTTTTTCAATGGCATCCCATTTGTTGATGATCAACACACAGGCGCGTCCTTCTTCTTCAATCCGTCCCGCTAGTTTTTGATCTTGTTCGGTCACCCCATCGATCGCGTCTAGCACAAACAAAACCACATCTGCCCGCGCGATCGCCTTAAAGGCACGGTTAATCCCAAAAAATTCGGGACCGTATTCCACACTTTTTTTCTTGCGAATGCCAGCAGTGTCAATCAGCCGATAGGTTTTGCCATCCCGCTCGACTAGGGTATCGATCGCGTCGCGGGTGGTGCCTGAAATAGGACTGACAATGGCACGGTTTGAGCCAACAAACGCATTCAGGAGGCTCGATTTACCCACATTCGGTCGTCCGGCGATCGCCACCTTAATTTCGTCGTTTTCAACAATGTCTTCTGGGGGCGGCAGATGCTTCAATAATTCATCCAGCAGATCCCCGGTGCCGTTGCCATGAATCCCCGATACGGGATAAGGTTCACCTAAACCCAGTTCCCAAAACTCCATTGCCTGCATGATGCCGTGATCAACCGATTCGCACTTGTTGACTGCCAGCAACACAGGCACGGGCTGCTGTCTTAACCATGTAGCAATTTCCTGATCGCCGCCCGTCGGTCCGGTCATGCCATCCACAATGAAGATCGCGGCACTCGCTTCGGCTAATGCAGTCAGGGCTTGTTCGCGGATGAGGGGCAAAAATTCGGTGTCGTCGTCAAATACTAAACCGCCTGTATCAACCACCATAAATTCGCGATCGCGCCAGTAGGCAGGCTTGTAGGTGCGATCGCGGGTTACGCCCGGTTCGTCATAGACGATCGCTTCTTGCACCCCTGCCAACCGATTGACAACAGTAGACTTGCCCACATTTGGGCGACCAATAATGGCAACAATAGGTAATGGCATAGGTGAAGACGCTGAAAGGAAAGCGAGTTCAAACTATTAATTTGTTTAACGCAAATTCGTTTGAATCTCAGTTCTTCATTCTAGCGATCTTTACAAGATGCTGTTGTATCGATTCTTCACTATTTCCTTTTTTCTTAGATTAACGCCACAATTTACGGTTCACTTTCCTGAGAAGTCAGAAAAGCCTTGAAAGAGGGTGATATGTACCAGGTGCCAGCCAGAGCCTTTTGTTTGAGAGGTTCTGGCATTGATTTTTTTAACCATGCCATTTGCTGACTGCCCTACGCCTGCCATTGTGATGAACGCTGCCGCTTATTCTATTTCTGGGGCAAACCAGACGCTGTATTCGCGGCTGAAAACGTCGCTGCAACTTAATTTGCGTCGTCAAATCTTTTTGGCAGTCTGTGACGATCTAGAGCTACGCAGTTATCTTGTCGCTCAGTTGCAGTCGGCTCTTCGCTCTCCGCGCTTTGTGAGTTTAAATCTCAATCTGAGTGATCCTAACCCGATGGCTCAAGTGGCTCAGTGGTTGTCGCAGCATGGGAAGACAGCCGATACTAGCCATTCTTTGGGCTTTTCTCTGGGCTTCCAAATTCTGGGGGTAGAGCATCTCACCCGACAGCCCGCTGCCGTGCAAAAACGATTTTTGACCCATCTCCAAGCCATTGAATATTATTTGCCAGGAATCGACGGCACGATGGTGTTGTGGTTGCCCCGTCCGTGGCTACGATCGCTCCAGCAATCGGCTCCAGCCTTTTGGGATTGGCACACCGCATTATTTGAGTTTGAGGGTGACCCCACGCCGCCACGAATCACCCGTCAAGCTCGGTTAAGCAGCGATCGCCCCCTAGATTCTGCGATCGCCCCGTTTCAGCCGCCTCCAGCCACTAGCCACACCGATCATTTCAGCTACTCAAAATCCTCCAATCTAGCTCCCGTCATTCCTCTTCATCACCCTGAGCCTTTAACTGAACCCTTCACGGAAACTGCCCCAGTAGAAGAATCGGTGTGGGACATGCTGACCTACGATTTAGCGCAATTGGATACCGGGGATCAAGGGAGGAAGCAAGCAAGGGATCAAAACTCAAAACTCAAAACTTTTTTCCCCGTCCCTTCTCGTCTAACCGATCAGGTTCTCGCGGCGATCTCTCATGAACCCACCCTTGCAGACCATCAAACAGCGCTAAGAGGTTTGCAGCAAATCGATCAGTTGTTAGAGCAGCGAGCCACCCAAAAAACGATCGCGGCGGCATATCTCAATTTGGGTCGGCTTTACCGCGATCGACTAGAGCAGGGCAATCCATCGCTAGAAACCTTGAGCATCGCGATCGCGGTGCATGAAGCGACCCTGGAATGGCTGCAAGAGGACACCCCTGAATGGATCGATGGGGCAAATGATTTAGGCAATTTGTATTGGATGCAGTCTCATAGTTCAGTTGCAGCCGATCAACAGCTTGTCAGCTTGCAAAAAGCGATTCAAACCTATGTCTTGGCGCTGGATAAAACCATGCCTCAAGCCAATCCTCATACTTACGCCATGATCCAAAACAATTTGGGATCAGCTTACGGAGATTTGGCTCAATATCAAGATCCTGCCCATAACTTACTGAAATCGGTTGAAGCCTACGAGTCGGCGTTGCGCTATCGCACTCCGCAAGAAGATACGGCTCGTGATGCTGCCACTCAGAACAACTTGGGCACTGCCTGTTGGAATTTAGCGCAACATCAACAGCCGATCGCCCGACTCAATCAGGCGATCGCCGCCTATCACGCTGCCCTCCAGCACTACAGCCCCCAGTGTGAGCCAATGCACTATGCCATGATTCAAAACAACCTAGGCACCGCCTACTGGAATTTGGCACAGCATCTTAAACCCAACCCGAATCCAAAGCTGGCTCAGTCCACGGTGTCTCCAACTCGGCTGTTGCAATTAGCGATCGCCGCCTACCACACCGCCCTCCACTACCGCACCTTGGAAGCTGTCCCTGCGTCTTTTGCGGCAACCCAAAACAACTTGGGTACTGCTTATTGGAACCTGGCAAACCAGAAAACAACCGCCCCGAACGATCGCGGACAGCAGTTACAGCAGGCTATCCAGGCATATGAAGCGGCGATCGCGGCGGTAGAAGCACTCTCTGCCCACACTGAACACCGCCCTGCGCTTACGTTTGATGTGTGCGCCACTTTCAATAACTTGGGCTTGTCTTATTACCAACTCGCGGGCGATCGGCACAATAGCCTAACTTCTACTCAGCGCCAAACCCTTCTAGAATCTTCCCTCAGTCAACATCTACAAGCGCTCCAAGGCTGGGAACCCCTCTCCGATTTTTATCAGGCGACTTTAGACTACATCACCCAAACTGCCCGTGCTTTTCACAGCGAATTTGGCATCCAAGGGCAAACCCTAGCACTTTCCAAAATTCCAGCCAATCTTTTGCCAGAAGTGATGAGAAAGCTGTGAAAAAGATTACGCAAATATCACGTTTTTTGTAGAAGTGGGCTGTTCAGCTTAGAGCAATGATAGATGGTTGCCGGGAAATGATAGGCTCTAAGAAACGCCACACATCATAGATTCCGTGGGATGCAATGGGAGGTATGAACTTTATGAAACGACTATTCTGCCTGTTGGTAACCTGCATGGTTAGCATTTTGAGTTGGTCAGGTTTAAGCCAAACTGCATTGGCTGCCACTCAAAATGCTCCAGCAAGCCAACTTTTGATCGCTCAATTTAACTGGCTCAACTCTACAGCCTCAGCACCTAGATTTTTTGCAAAAGCCGAAGTAGAAGCCGATCTTCGGGATGTTGTTAGCGACAAAATGAGCGAGTTGGGTGCCAAAATCGATTTGAACAATACCAACATGCGGTCATTTCGGTTGTATCAAGGGATGTATCCGACTTTAGCAAGCTTAATCGTGAAGAATGCACCCTACGAAAACGTAGAGGATGTATTAGAGATTGATGGGTTAAGCGATCGCCAAAAAGAAACTTTGCGTACAAATCTAGACAACTTTACCGCAACCCCTCAAGAATCAGCACTGGTTGAAGGTGCAGACCGAATTAACAACGGCATCTATCGCTAAGTATCACTGTTAACTAACTATCACTTTTCCTACCGCTTATCTTAAAAGTTGCTCAATATCTATGCCTAAAGTAGATATAGAGCAACTTTTTTTGATCTATCACTCGCTCAGAAAGTACGTTTGTGGGGTTAATCCTTGTCTTCAAGCTTTGCAGCAACGCCTCAATCCCTGTCACTTCCCCCAACCTTTGATGTGCTGATTGTTGGCGCGGGTGCGGCAGGGCTATATACCTCTCTTTGCTTGCCAAAACATTTAAGCATCGGTCTGATTACCAAAGAGCCAGTCTCCCTGTCAGCAAGCGATTGGGCACAGGGCGGGATTGCGGCGGTCACGGATCCAAACGATTCTTCGGCTCTGCATATTCAGGACACCCTCAGCGCGGGGGCGGGCTTATGCGATTATGATGCGGTCAAGTTTTTGGTAGAGCAAGCGCCCCAGTGTATTCAGTCGCTGGTGGAAATGGGCGTAGGATTCGATCGCGATCACGGCAGCTTAGCGTTAACCTTAGAAGCGGCTCACTCTCGGCGGCGGGTTCTTCATGCCGCTGATACTACGGGGCACGCCCTAGTGAGTACGCTAGCGGAACAGGTGCTTATCCAAAAAAACATTCAAGTGCTGCAAGGCTTTGTGCTTGATCTCTGGATGGATGACACCACTCAGCGCTGTTTGGGGATCGCGATCGCCCACGGCACTCAAATTACCTGGATTCGGGCTGAAGCAGTGATTTTGGCGACTGGCGGCGGCGGACAGGTATTTGCCCAAACCACAAATCCAGGATTGAGTACGGGCGATGGAGTGGCGATCGCCCATCGTGCTGGAGCCACTCTCCGCGATTTAGAATTCGTCCAGTTTCACCCCACTGCTTTGACTAAGCCGGGTGCGCCTCGGTTTTTGATTAGTGAAGCAGTCCGGGGCGAAGGTGCCCATTTAGTGGATGATCAAGGACGGCGGTTTGCCTTTGACTATCATCCTGATGGTGAACTCGCGCCAAGAGATGTGGTCAGCCGAGCAATTTTTAGCTATCTGCAAGCGACTAAAGCCGACTCCGCGACTGCCCATGTCTGGCTCGATTTGCGCTCCATCCCCGCTGATAAACTTCAGCACCGTTTTCCCAACATCATTCAAGTGTGCAAACGGTGGGGAATTGATCTGTTCAACGAACCGATCCCCGTTGCACCCGCCGCCCACTACTGGATGGGTGGCATCACTACAGATATTGCCAACCAGACTTCTATTGCAGGCTTGTATGCGGTGGGTGAAACCGCTAGCACTGGCGTTCAGGGTGCCAATCGCCTCGCGAGTAACTCGTTGCTGGAATGTTTGGTTTTTGGTGCTCAGTTTAGGGAAATGGCGAGGGGTGTTCGCGTAGCGTCTCCGCAGGAGTTGGGGCAAGGGGCGGAGGGCGAAGATGAGCGCAATTCTTCCCCTCTTCCCTCTTTCTTCTCTCTTCCCTCAGAAATTGAGGCTTTAGAACTTTTTCGTCGGGAACTACCGCGTTTAATGTGGCAGAGTGCTGGAATTTGTCGAAATCAAGACCAGATGGAAGCCGCGATCGCTCAAGTTGAAACTTGGCAACAGGAGTTTGCAGCCCTTTCTATGAGTAGATCGCTCCAAGCGCTTAATCCTGGGCAGACGCTTGAATTGCCCTCGCCCGATCTCGCGCCTATGATCCGGCTATGGGGAGAAACACAGAACTTACTGGAAGTGGCTGTGTTAATGCTCAAAAGTGCAAACTTCCGTACTGAAAGCCGGGGTGGACATTACCGCTTAGACTATCCACACACGCAGCCTGAATGGCAAGTCCATACGGTAGTGCAAGCGGGGCACTGGTGGACAGAACCCGTGCAAACCGAATCAGGGGAAATAAAATAGGAACCTGTTTAAGCCACTGGTTCTTGTTTTTTGAGAAAGTCTTCTAGGTCGGGAAAGGTGCAAGCATAGGCGATCGCAGGTGCCTCATAGCCATGCATCGTCACCGTATGTTCTGACAACGGCGTGGAGCCATTTCCCAAGGTTGAAATATACTGAAAAGTCGTTTTACCCACGGAAATATCTTTACCAATCTGCTTCGTGGACGTTTCTAAGCGGAAGGCAGCATTGACAGTATCCCCCAAAGCCGTGTAATCTGGGCGGTCGCCACTGCCCGTGTTACCAACCATGGCATAGCCCGTGTTGATGCCAGCACCGATCCGCAGCGGAAACGGGAGGGGATAGTGATTATAAAGATCACTGGTCATTTTTTGCATCGCGCTGAGGGACTGCAAAATTTGCAGCATTTCATGGTTATCCACTTCTTGTGCGCCATGAATCCACACTGCCATCACCGCATCGCCAATATATTTATCCACCCAACTGCCATTTTCACGAATAATCTCTCCCGCATGACGGAACCAAGTCCCAATGACTTCAGAAAGGATTTTTTCATCAAGCTGACGGGTTAATCCAGTAAAGTTTCGGATGTCTACGACTAATACCGAAATCAACCGTCGCACATGCAAGGTTGCGGTTGCGGTAAAGTCCTTTTCGCTTCCTGGCTCCACCTCTTCATAATGTCTAGAGGACGGGCAATAAAACTCAAGCTCAGTCTGTCCAAAGGTGAGGTGATCGCCATTTTTGAGCGTGACGGGAATACTAACGCGGCGACCGTTAACAAACGATCCGTTGCGACTGCCTAAATCAATCAAATAAAACTCGCCACTTTCCATGTACTGCAACATGGCATGATTGCGCGAAATCCAGCGATCGGGCAGTACAAAATTGTTGTCCTCACTGCGACCCACCGTCCAGCAGTGTGTTCCGGTCAGCGGCAAGCGACGGTAGCCCGAATCAGTACGGAGCAACAGATGAGGAGTAGGTTGTGTAGTCAACACAGACTGCATTTAAAGAAAAACTTCCCCTATGATGCATTCCGACACATTAAAGCAGTGTCAGTATAGCGCCGAAGAATGGCTGACCACTCTTCATTCCGAGTGTACTCTGACAAGGGGCTAATAGGCATCCCCCCGACTCAACTCAGAACGACGTTTACTGCTCGTTAATTAGGCTAGGCAAGCGGCTACCCAAAATAAACCGTCTACTAGGATGGTACTCAAAACAGCACCCCCGAACACCCACCAATGTAGCTTTGAAGAGCGGAGAGGCAAGAAGCTGAAAGAGAGGAGCGAAATAACTAGCACTGAAGCCAAGCCAGTTCCCCAAGGCGTTTGAACTTGAGCGATCGCCGAGTGAAAAATAGGACGGGCAAACTCTTCGTCTACCTGCATGAGTGCGCGCCAATAGGGAATTAAATCGACTAGGTAGAAATAAACATCGGTAATGGCAGTCCCTAAAAGAGACCCTAAGTAGAAAAAATGACCGATTTTACCTTGATTGCGAGCAATGCCCCAAACCGCAAACGGTAAACCGATTGACTCAATCGGCAAGTGAAAATAAGGCTCCCAGCGAAACCAGCCCCAATAGAGAGAACCTGCTAGCCAAGTCCAGGTAAACCCCAGTAATAAATCTCCCCAAACCTGAGTTTTGGGCTGAGACGATAGGCGCTTGGACACTGCCCACCCCGCCAATGTTGCCAGCAAGCTGATTAGGGGGAGCGATCGCACTAAGGGAGCCTGAACAAACACAGGCACCGATACCAACAACACCGCCACGGCAAATAAACGCCAGTGTTGACCCGTTATTGCAATAACTTTTGTACTAACTGCTTCATTAAAAGAGATACTCTCAACGTCACCATCACCCTTAGGTAAAAAGGGCGATTCCGGCGCGTAGCTGCTGGTGGAAGGGGGAGGGTAGGAAATCAAAGTAGGTTAATAAGTAATAAGGTGTTAGTAAAGTTGAGTAATATTTCTTATTTAGTTTACTTTATTTAACATAGCACGGGAATCCATTTATCCCCATGGGGGGCATATCTTTCAATTATAGACTGGCAAATGCTTCTGTTTCTCTTCTCTAATCCGCTCTCCGTAAAAGTGGCGGGCATCAGGTTTTGCAAGGCATCCAATCGCTTGAAGATCGGAAAATTCTGTCGATCACGGGAACACTAGAGATTGGATTTACTCACTGACCCTGGCAAATCAAATGTCAGGATAAGCATTGAGCGGATTGAAAGTGGCGAATCTTTACTGAACGAATGCCATACTAGCTACGAACATGAGCCGTTGCTGCACAGTCCATGTTGGCTAGTCAGTGAATGACTCGATCGGGTGCCAGACCGTTAGCAGCTTAAAATTGACAAGCTTTAGTGAAAGCGGAGGACTGATCTTGGTTTCAACAATGTTGCTGGCAGTGACGGAAACTGCAACAAAATCGGCTCAATCCCCTGGGTTGGTTGTAGAAGTGTTTCAGGCGATCGTGCTGGGATTGGTGCAAGGCATTACTGAGTTTTTGCCCATCAGCAGCACGGCTCACTTGCTAGTTTTCACAAAAGTTTTGGGTTGGGATGCGTTGGGACAAAAATACTTCGTAGATGCCATTCAATTTGGTAGCGTGATCGCAGTCGTGATGTATTTTTGGAAAGATATTGTTCAAATTCTGTCGGGCGCATGGGCTGCCTATCGGCAAAAAGACTGGCAGCGAGAAGAATGGAAGATTTTAGTGGGAATTACGGTAGGGACTATTCCCGCCTTGTTTTTTGGATTTCTGTTGAAGGATGTTTTGCCAGACACCATTTTGCTGATTGCGGTCATGTCGATTGTGATGGCGCTGTTGTTAGCGTTGGCTGAAAAAATTGGCAGTCGCAAACGGGATTTTGACTCACTCACGATTCAGGACGGAATTTTAGTTGGATTAGGGCAAACGATCGCGCTGCTTCCGGGTGCTTCGCGCTCTGGATCAACTTTAACAACGGCAATGTTTTTAGGATTACAGCGAGGAACCGCCGCACGCTTTTCCTTTTTGCTGGGCATTCCCACTCTGACGATCGCCACGTTATTTCAGGCACGTAAAGCCTTTAGCAATATTGACAGCATCATTGCTCTGATGGCAGGGATTCTTTCTACGTTCATTTTTTCCTATTTGTCGATCGCGTGGCTGCTGAAATATCTGCAACGTCAAAGCACTTGGGTGTTTGTTTGGTATCGATTGGCATTTGGCATCACGCTCTTGGCATCCGTTGCGATCGGCTGGCTCAAAAACACGTAAGAATAAAGAAGTAATCAGTGTGAGGGATGAGTTTTAAATAAATTCTCAACTCAAAACTAAGAACTTAAAACTATTTTTCTCATGAGTGACTTGTCGATCCGTCCTGCTTTAATCACGGCTGTTTTGCCCGACTCGATCGCGGCAGAAATTGGGTTTGAAGCAGGCGATCGCCTCGTTTCCATCAACGGTGAGCGTCCCCGCGACCTAATCGACTATCGCTTCCTCTGCGCCGACGAAGTGCTGGAATTAGAAGTGCTGGATGTCAGCGGCAAAGCGCACCAAGTTGAAATTGAAAAAGATTATGACGATGATTTGGGCTTAGAGTTTGAAACCGCCCTATTTGACGGGCTGATTCAGTGCAACAACCGCTGTCCCTTTTGCTTCATCGACCAGCAGCCCCCTGGTAAACGAGAAACGCTGTACCTCAAAGATGATGATTATCGGCTGAGTTTCCTCTATGGCAGCTACCTCACCCTCACCAACCTGACCCAGCGAGAATGGGATCGAATTGAGCAACTGCGCCTCTCGCCTTTGTATGTTTCCGTTCATGCGACAGAGCCAGAGGTGCGGACTCGGTTGCTGAAAAATCCTCGTGCCGGACAACTGCTGGATCATTTGCGTTGGTTTCAAGAACGAGAGTTACAGATCCATGCTCAAGTGGTGCTGTGCCCCGGTGTGAATGATGGGCAACACTTGACTCAAACCCTGACGGATTTAGCCCAGTTTCATCAAGGCGATCTGCCTGCGATCGCTTCGGTTGCCGTGGTGCCCGTGGGTTTGACCCGTTTTCGTCCGGCTGACGATGAGCTAATCCCCGTTACGCCTGACAAAGCGCGGGAAGTCATCGATCAAGTTCAAGCACTGCAAACCACGTTTCGACAGCAACTAGGCTCTACGTTTGTGTGGCTAGCGGATGAGTGGTTTTTGATTGCAGGGCGCGAACTGCCGCCAGAGTCACATTATGAAGACTATCCCCAAATTGGCAACGGCGTTGGCTCGATTCGCCAGTTTCTCAAAGCATTTCAAAAGGCAGCGAAAAAACTACCCAAAACGGTGTCTCCAACCCGGCGGTTTACCTGGATTGTGGGCAATGCGGTGGAGTTGGCATTTCAGCCAATGCTGAAGCACCTGAACGAGGTGGAAGGGCTGGAGGTAACCATGCTGGCGATCGCCAGCCACTATTGGGGGCAAGAGATTTCCGTGACGGGCTTGATCACCGGACAAGATATTCTCAATGCGCTTGAGGGAAAGGATCTGGGGGATGCGCTTCTGCTGCCCAGTGTGATGTTAAAGCACGATGATCCCCGCTTCCTCGACGATATGACCGTGGACGACCTTGCCACCCAATTAGGAATCGAAGTGATTGCAGTCAACGGGGTCGAGGGTTTGATTAAAACCTGCACCACAGACCCTTTAACGCGATCGCTTGTGCCATTGAGCTAGAGAGAAATCTGAGATTGCGGAACATCTACCAAGATTTTTCTATCAAAGTAGACAGCTAAGTCAGTTGACAGCATTTATCCAAGGAAGCGGCTGGCTGACCATCCTCAGCCCATTGCTTTCAGCAAATAGTCTAGTGCGCCTGCCATATTCAATGGTTTGGCACATTTCTGTTCGTCAACATCCCATCAAAAGAACATACCAGTTTGAAATTGAAACGCGACGGATGATTCTTAGAAAATAGCAATGCTTATTTATCTTAGAACTCAAAATATCTCCTACGGAGACGCTACGCGAACAAAATTCAAAATTCAAAACTGTCGAAGGGTGCGGCTACCAACCTTAATCACCTTTGACAACCACTCTCCACGCTCTATGAAAAACTCTTGTTCTCTGTTGCTTACCCGAACCCTGCCATTGAGCGCAGTTCTGCTATTTTTTGCACCCACGATCGCGTCGGCTCAAACTCAATCCACCCCGACCGATACTACGACCCCGACTACTTCTAGCCCAGTAACAACGCCAGTCACAACTGCTGCCCCTGCGGTATCGACTACCCCGGCTCCAACCGCGATCGCGGCTCCTGTGCAACCTGCGATCGCTCCAACCCAAGTGCCCATTTATGCTCCAGTGGGTTCACCTCAATATGGCTACCCAGTAGCAACGCCCCAATATGGCTATCCGTCGAATGCTCCCGTATACAGCGCGCCCGCTCCTGGGTATGGCGTTCCACAGAATGCTCCCGGCGGTTTTTCAGTACAGGTAACGACCCAAATTGGCATTCCCAGTCAAGGCTATCCAACTCAGGGCTATCCAACTCAGGGCTACCCGGTTGGAGTTCCCACCCAAGGAGCGCCTGTCCAGGGATATTCAGTGATGCAACCGGGCGCTTATGGAGTTCCAGGGTATGGAGTTCCGGTGTATTCTCCGGGGTATCCCGCTGTCGGCTATCCGCAAACACTACCTTCGCAAACAATGCCATGGACTCAACCCAGTATCGGGTTTGGCAATAATGCTGATGGGCTTCCTCCAGCGGCACAAGCGTTTTGGCAGCAGATTTCTAATAGCCAAACGCTAGACAGTCAAACGTTGTCGCTGTTGCAGCAGTTGGTGAAGAGCTATCCCCAATTCATTCCAGGTCATCTTCGCTTAGCGCAAACTCTCGAAGCGAGCGATCGCCGTCAAGATGCAATTTACACCTTGCAGCAGGCATTAACTCAAAATCCCAATCAGCCCGATTTAGTGCGATCGCTGGTGGCAACCTACGGCAAAGCCAATCGCTGGACGGAAGCAAACTCGCTTGCCCGTCAATTTGCCCTGAAAAATCCCACTAGCCCTGTCGTCACGGAATTGGCAGGTTTGATCGGAAACAACCTGCCGCAAACCTCAGGGATCAGCCAAAGTCAGCCTCGAAACGGTTTACTAGGGAACGTGGTGACGGCGGGTCTGGGTTATCTACTTACAGGCAAGGTGTCCTCTCCCGTGACTTCTGGGCAAACCCCTTCCTGGACTAGCAATAACCAAAGCGAAGCCTCCATTGGCGCTCAAATGGCACGAGAACTGCTGGGCAAAGTGGAATTGGTCAATGATGTTGAGGTGACGAGCTACATTAACGAGATTGGGCAAAAGTTGGCACAGGCATCCAACCGATCCGATTTACCCTATGAGTTCTATGTGGTGAAAGATCGCGATGCTGGCGCTCTAGCGCTTCCGGGCGGCAAGGTGTTTATCAGTGCAGGCGAGATCGCCAATGCTGACTCCGAAGCCTCCCTGGCAAACGTTCTGGCGCGTCAAATCGGGCACGCATCGCTCTCACACCCGATGAAATTGGTCAATCGCACAAATTCTACCAATACGCTAACTCGCCTCCTGCCAACCCTTGGCAATCTGGTGGCACCCAAACTGGGCTTCAATAGCGGCTTGGTCGGCAATGTGATGACTGGCTTGTTAAGCAACGTCATCAGTAAAGCGGTTCAGCCCAACTACACATCTCAAATGAATCGCCAAGCTCAAGAAGTCGGCACTCGCTTATTAACTACCACTGGCTACACCCAAAGTAATCTAGTTAATGTCAGCAGCAGCACCCGCTATGCTCAAGTTCGTGCCAAGGCGCAACAACTGATTGGCAGCAATTCTAGTCAATCTTGGTGGAGTTCGAGAAGGTAGGGCACAGAGATTTGGGGGATTGGGGAGTCAGGAACCAGTAAGATTGGACTCCTTTCCCCCCTATCCACCTCTCCATATCTAGAGTGTGATCAAATAACGGCTGCCTCAGTGGATCACTCTACATTTTCTACACGGGGTTATGTCGTGTGGCGGTCTATCCCCGTCTAATGGGTTGATATAGAGCGATCGGTTTAGTCAACTCATCTAATAAACTCTGAATCATCTGAAGCGCGATCGCAGAATTTTCAAGAGTACCCGCGCGGGTACTGCGAATGCCTGAGTGCAAACTCTACCTTTGAATAGTCAAGGGAATAACTGCTGGAGGTTGTAGTTTGCACTCCACTCAACAGAATCGAAGCCATCAACAATTTGAACTTACATCAACTGAAGTGAAGGGTGTTCTCACGTTGAAATTGGCTGCAACTAAACTCGGCAAAATCGCCCTTTTTATCGTTCGATGGATTGGCATTTGCCAGAAGCCACACCTAACTTTACCCAGGAGAAATGTAATGGATCCAATTTTATATTGGAATGAAGTCGCACTCGAAGCTAATCGGGTGAGCCATACCAATGGCAAGAACGAGCAAACGGGTCCGACTCTGAGTTCTCGTGCTTTAGCGATCGTTCACTTGGCAATGTATGACGCTTATGCAGGAGTGCGGGGCAATCTAGTCGATTTAGATCTGAACATCAACTTATCTCCTTATCTTCCTGGCTTACCCAGCCCAAAAACCAATGCTTCAATCGATGCGGCTGTTGCGGCGGCGGCTCACGCTACGTTGTCTAAGTTGTTTCCGAGTCAAAAGCCCTTCTTTGATTTAAAGCATACGCAAGCAGGTTTAAAAGGAGACGGGTTACAGGACGGTCATGAATTTGGTCTTTTGGTCGCGCGGAAGATTCTCGAAAAGCGGCAGGATGATCCAAATGCTAGCGATGATGGCTATGCCGCGTCGATGGCTCGTGGCGCACACCGCCCTGATCCAGATAATAGTCAAGGATTTCATGCTCCTTTCTATGGTGCAAACTCAAGATGTTTTGCTGTCACCGATCGCCATGTGTTGAATGATCCCCCTCAACTCGGCAGTGCTGATTATGTTAACGCCCTGCAACAGGTACGCGAAAAAGGGATTGCCCCTGAATTGATGGGAACTTTACCCGCAGGTTCTTCTCCTCGGACTGCCAATGAAACACTGATCGGCATCTACTGGGGCTATGATGGCGTGGCTAAATTGGGGACACCCCCCCGTTTATATAACCAAATTATTCGGACTGTGGCGATCGCTCAAAACAACACGGCGGATCAAAATGCTCGCCTCTTCGCGCTAGTGAATGCGGCAATGGGAGATGCTGGCGTTTTAGCGTGGGATCAGAAATACATTTATGATGTATGGCGACCCGTTGTGGGCATTCGAGAATCTGACCCGTCTTTGGGTCCAACTGGAATTGGCAATAATGACATTTCTGGGGATTCTGACCCCTCTTGGTTGCCATTAGGCGCACCTAGCACCAATTCCACCCGAAAAAACTTTACGCCGCCCTTCCCCGCTTACCCTTCTGGACACGCCACTTTTGGTGCAGCGGCATTGCATATTACCCGATTGTTTTATAAGGTAAACAGCCGCAGCGATGATCATTTGTTTGATTGTCTAACCTTTGTCTCTGATGAGTTTAATGGCGTTAACCAAGACAATAAGGGCACTGTAAGACCAAAACACGCCCGCAGTTTTCCGGGTGGGCTGTGGCAAATGATTATGGAAAATGGACTCAGTCGGGTCTTCTTAGGAGTGCATTGGGTATTCGATGCTTTTGCAGTCGATAGCGCAGGCAATCCTGATCTTTCACAGAATGTTGGTGGGGTTCCACTGGGCATTACGATCGCTGAAGATATCTTTAACAATGGGTTGAACTTATCGAATGTAGGTCCTCGGAATTAGAACACTTTGCCTAATCAATCCAATGCAAAGTGTTAGTTAAAAGGGGGCAAGTTTGATAACCAAGCTTGCCCCCTTTTACTGCTTTTCTTGTTCGCCCTATTGAATTTTTTTCAAGACCGCGATCGCTTTCTTGGCAACCTCATCTGGTAAAGGGACATAGCCTAAGTCTGAGGCAAACTGTTGTCCATCGGTGAGTCCCCATTGCAGAATCTCGCGCAGCGC
>JBGTAZ010000144.1:0-3515 GCA_041749615.1 Leptolyngbyaceae cyanobacterium
CTTTCGATTCTTGGATAAACCCAATCACAGCGTTAATCAACGTGACGCCAAGAATCACCCCCGCATCCACCCAGTCCCGTAGCAGCAGAGTCACGATGCCAGCAACCAACAGAATATAAATCAAAGGTTGATTGAATTCCAGCAGAAAGCGAACAACAGGACTTTTCCCGGCTCTTCCCTTAAGTTCATTGAAGCCATAACGTTCCCGGCGTTGAGGCACTTCTGCACTCAACAGCCCCGTTGCTAGATCTGTCTTAAGATGTGCCGCAACATCGGCAGTCGATATCTGGTGCCATTGCCGTTCAGGTAGATGCTCAAGTGTAGAAGATGCCATACCCAAATACCTAAATGGTTAATATCAGCTCATCCTATCTATTTTCCCTCAGAATTGAGGGAGTTCGAGCCAAAGCTTCAAATTTGAAGCTTTGAGGTTTCGCGGCTTGGCTCATATGGCTAAGTGCTGCACATTTGATGAATAGCTCGACCGCCTGATTGTCGAATTTGCGTGCACTGAGCTTGTCGTCAAAGCTTGTCGTCAAAGATTGTCTTGAAGCGAAACATCGTCGTTTCTGACAAAGACCGTCAATGATAGCTATACTCTACTCGGATAAGAATTGGACTTTTGTAAATGACTGAAACTTCCAACTCATCAAGCTTTTAAGTCGTTCTTTTTGGTTGAGATCATCCGTGTCAATCAGAGTGGCGATCGCTGGCACTTTGAGCCAAGTCCAGCGCATACTGTCTGTTGGGTCGCAGTACAGGCGGGCGGGTTGGAGGTGGGTGAACCGATCACCACAGGTGAATTGGTGGTTTTTGAGGAATCTACAGCGGCGATCGAGTTTGCTGCTAAAGGCGATACTTTATTCATCCTGGGTTCTTCTAGCAAGCATCCCCATCCTTTGGTCTTGGGACATTCCCGGTTCACAATAGCCCAGATGCCTGACAGAGCGGTAAAACCGAGATTAGGCGACTCGCTAAACAGCTTCATGCTGAGGGTCGGCTACGGTGAGCGCATTGATGATTCATTTTATAGCGTGGAAAACGCTATGTGAGTTTGGTCATTGTAAAATACGGCATCTTGGTCGGGATACTGTACTTTTATCGCAAAATGCGGTTAACTAAGTAACTATAGATCGGTATCTTGACCCACTTACCGTAGATTTTGCAAAGGAGTCATCCACAATGAAAAAAATTAGGTTTCGCTCATTAAACAAATTTCTGGCACTGCTCCTAGTGGGCGTAGGCTTAACTGTGGGAATTGCAGCCTGCACTACCTCGACCAGCACTACAAGTTCTCCTGCCTCAACAGGTGCAGCGACCAACACAAAGCCTGTTGAACTCACTCTGGTTTCCTTTGCCGTAACCCAAGCGGCATACGAGAAGATTGTGCCGTTGTTCGCTGAAAAGTGGAAACAAGAACACAACCAAGAAGTTTCCTTCAACCAAAGCTATGGCGGGTCTGGTTCTCAAACCCGCGCCGTGATCGATGGATTGGAAGCTGATGTAGTAGCACTAGCGTTGGCGCTGGATACCGAAAAGATTGAGAAGGCGAAATTGATTGAACCCGGTTGGGAAAAAGAAGCCCCCAATGGCAGCATCGTCACTAAGTCAGTCGCAGCCCTAGTCACCCGTGAAGGAAATCCTAAAAATATTAAAAGCTGGGCAGACTTGAGCCGTCCTGATGTGAAAGTCATTACCGCTAATCCTAAAACCTCTGGAGGCGCTCGTTGGAATTTCTTAGCCCTATGGGGTGCCATTAGCCAAACGGGCGGAGATGCCGCTAAAGCTGAGGCGTTCACCACGAGCGTTTTCAAGAATGTGCCGATTTTACCCAAAGACGCTCGCGAAGCCACCGATGTATTCTTTAAGCAAGGACAAGGGGACGTCTTGATTAATTACGAAAATGAAGTGCTCCTGGCAAAACAGAAGGGAGAAGTCCTACCATTTGTGGTTCCTAGCCCTAATATTTCTATCGATAACCCGATCGCCGTAGTGGATGCGAATGTTGATAAGCATGGCACCCGTGAGGTGGCAGAAGCGTTTGTGCAGTTCGTATTTACCCCAGAGGCGCAGAAGGAATTTGTCAAGGCAGGCTTCCGCGCTGTAGATGAGGGAGTAGCGAAGGATACCGCCAAGGACTTTCCTCCCATTAAAAAACTGTTTACCATCACCGATTTAGGTGGCTGGGACAAGGTTCAGAAAGCCTACTTTGACGATGGGTCAATCTTTGACAAGATTCAGGCTCAGGTAGGTAAATCTTAAAATTCTCACTTCGTAGGATAGCTATTTTGGCTGCATCACCATAGCAACCAAGATGGCTCTCCTACGTTAAACAGTCAGCTAAAAATTTTAACGGGAGGCTTCTATGGCAAATCTCAGATCTTTTCAATTACCTGCTGAGTTGAATGAGTCGAATGATGACCCAAGGCACACTCAAACTCGCATCAGGATTCGGATTCCTAAACAGTATCACCAAGAACCTATTATTTCTAGCTTAATTACCCAGCATCATTTAACCGTAACGATTACAGCCGCATTGCTGGGTGCTAATGCTGAGGGCGACGGCTGGTTTGACCTACTTCTGCAAGGGTCTATCGTTCAAATTCGTGCCGCACTCCTTTATATTAATGATCTTGATCTAGAGATTTGGTGTGACTCGGATGCCCAAAACGAAAGTTGGTAAAACCATGAGAGTACCGAGAGAAACTTGTTTTCATGACACGGGAAACCAAACCTCTAGAAACGTCAAAAAATACTTACTGATGTAGCTAAATTGTATGTCGATTTCACAGTCTTCTTCTCGTTCACGATCGCATCGCAAGAATCCGTTAGCTCAGTTAGCTGACTTGTCCATTCCCTGGAAAGTCACCTGGGTTTATCTCACAGTCATGTTGTTCCTGCCAATGGCTGCTTTGATCCTAAAAGCAGCAACTCTGAGTCCGGCTGATATTTGGAGAGTGGCAACTAGCCCCACGGCTCTTTCTGCTTATAATGTCACCTTTGTCACTGCATTTATTGCCGCCGCGATTAATGGCGTTATGGGGGTTGCGGTCGCCTGGGTGTTGGTGCGCTATGAGTTTCCTTTTCGCAAAATCTTGGATGCCGCGATCGATTTACCCTTTGCCCTGCCGACCGCTGTTGCAGGTCTAACCATCGCCACGGTTTACAGCGAGAATGGTTGGATTGGTTCGCTGTTAGCTCCTTTCGGCATTAAAGTTGCCTTCACTCGTTTAGGCGTGGGAATCGCTATGCTGTTTATTTCTTTGCCTTTTGTAGTCCGCACGGTGCAGCCCGTTTTACAAGGGATAGAGCACGATGTGGAAGAGGCAGCTTGGTGCCTGGGGGCATCCCAGTGGGAAACGTTTTGGAAGGTGGTGCTCCCCCCTTTGATGCCTGCGGTGTTGACAGGCGTGGCGCTGGGGTTTGCCCGTGCGGTAGGTGAGTATGGGTCGGTAGTATTAGTGGCGGCGAATGTACCGTTTCAAGACTTGATTGCCCCTGTGCTAATTTTCCAG
>JBGTAZ010000145.1:0-10480 GCA_041749615.1 Leptolyngbyaceae cyanobacterium
TTCTTCACCATTAGTTTGGTGATGTTCTTGCTAGGGCGAGTCGGCGATGGCATTTTGGTTGCGGTCGTGATTTTTGGGGGCGTACTGGTCAACATTGGTCAAGAAATTTGGGCAAAACGCAAACTGGATGAAATCGCGCTGTTGTATCGCCCCAAAGCGATCGTGATTCGCGAAGGGAAAGAGCAAAACGTTGATCCGAGTGAGATTGTGCTGGGTGATGTGCTGGTGCTGCGTCCCGGCGACCAAATTGTGGTGGATGGCGCGATCATCGGCGATGGGCGAATTGAGGTGGATGAATCGTTGCTCACGGGCGAGTCTGATTCTATTCCCAAAATGGTCGGTGTTCCGGTCTACTCCGGCAGTTTTTGCGTCAGCGGCACCGCCTGCTATCAAGCTGAAAAAGTCGGTACGGATACGGTGGCGCACAAGCTAATGACGGGCGCACGAGCATTTCGCCAAGTGCTGACTCCGGTGCAGCATGAGATCAATGTGGTGATTCGAGTGTTTTTGCTGATTGCTTGTTTCCTGTGGATTTTGGTAGGCATTAGTTTCTTAAGTCGCTCCTATTCGCTGAATGACGTGGTGCAGCGATCGGCAGTGATTGCAGGTCTGGTGCCTGCGGGGCTTTTGCTGGCAATCACTCTGGCGTATGGGCTGGGTGCAGTGCAAATGATTGGCGAAGATGTGTTGATTCAGCAGGCAAACGCGGTGGAATCGCTGAGCAATGTGGATATTTTGTGCCTGGATAAAACGGGCACCCTGACCACAAATCAAATTGAACTGCAAGCGATTTATCCAGTGGATATTGGCGAGGAGGAGTTGCGATCGCTCTTAGGAATCTACGCCGCCAGCACGATCGCAGGCAACAAAACCAATGATGCGATCGCCAACACCTGTCCCGGCATTGTCATGGAGGCGATCGCGGAAGTGCCCTTCTCCTCGGTTCGCAAGTGGAGCGCTTTAGCCTTCGATGTTGCTATAGACACCTCTCATCTAAAACCTGGAACTTATGTTCTCGGTGCGCCAGAATTTCTCATGTCCCTAGCTGGCTTAGATCCTGACAGTGCTACCTACATTGAAGAGGGCACTCAACAAGGGTTACGGATGGTGATGTTTGCCCACAGTCCGCAAAGCTTACCACTGGAAGAAAACTCGCAACCGGAATTGCCTCAAGATCTAAAGCCACTCGGATTGTTGCGATTTAGCGATCAACTGCGACCCGAAGCCAAACAGACATTGGATGGATTTGCAGAGGCTGGAATTGAGGTCAAAATTATTTCGGGAGACAATCCCACAACGGTTGCGGCTTTAGCCAAACAAGCAGGTCTGGGAGAAAACATTGAGGTGGTTTCAGGGCAAGAGTTAGCGCTGATGGATGAAGCGCAGTTTATCCAAACGGCATTGACGAGTACGGTGTTTGGGCGGATTACGCCAGACCAAAAAGCCGATTTGGTGCGGGGGTTGCGCCGCCGGGGAAAATACGTTGCCATGATTGGCGATGGGGTGAATGATGTGCTGGCGCTGAAGCAGGCGAATTTGGCGATCGCGATGGAAAGCGGCAGTAAAGCCACCCGCAGCGTTGCCGATATCGTGTTACTGAAGGATTCTTTTGCAGCATTGCCCCACACCTTTTTGGAAGGACAGCGGATTCGCAATGGCATTCAAGACGTAATGAAGCTGTTTTTAGTCAGAACGTTTTGCGTGACGCTGCTGGTGTTTGCCACGGCGATCGTTGCCGATAGCTTTCCGCTGCAAAATAAACAAAGCGCGATCGTGGCGTTGATTGGGGTTGGGTTTCCCGCCATGTTTATTCCCGTGTGGGCAAAAGCCGGAGCCATTCCCCGTCGCAGCATGGTACGAGGGATTCTCCATTTCGTCATTCCCGCCACGCTGACGCTCACCCTAGTCGCGCTTTTCGTCTACCTGTTCTATCTCGTCGTCGCCATTCTCGATTTGCAGCCTAATCTTAACTTGTTGCAGGTCGATTACGCCACGCCACGCAGCGCCTTGGTCACCATTTTGATCATGGGCGAACTGTTGCTATTGCCCTTCCTCAAGCCGCCGACAGAGTTTTGGGTAGGCGGTGAACCCCTAAGTGGTGATTGGCGCTATACCATCGTTGCGATCGCGCTTCTCGGTATCTACTTCCTGATTTTGGCAGTGCCGCCTTTTCGCAACTTCTTTGAGCTAGAGCCACTTAGCCCCTGGAGCTACGTGTTTCTAGCCTTTGTGGCATTTGAGTGGTGCCTGATTCTACGAGCAATCTGGCGAAGTCGCTTCCTCGATCGCTTCCTCGGCATTGATTTGGGTTAATCGGCGATCTACAACCTTAAAAAATGTCCCCAAGCCATCCATTTCGGTTGCTGCAAATTCTTGATTAATAGCTCTTAACTCTGCCTGGATGGCAGGATCGTTTGCCATCTCGGTGAGTTGCTGCTCAAATGTCGCTCGATGATTTACAAGGTTGCCACGATCAGAATGAACACGCAGCTTTTCTTGTGTCTCCCGCTTGCTACCAAGAAATTCTGCAAAGTCCAGCACTTCTTGCTGCTCCAGTGGAGATAGATTTTGTAACGCTTCTAAGATTCTCTGCTGAACAAGCTGCATAACGCCCTCCTAGTTCTACTTTGCTAAAGTTTTCAAGCTGCCCCTAAAGCAAAGATAACCCTAATTTCCTCTCATTACCCACATCTATGCAGTAAGGCGATCGCCTCACACAACTTCAGTCCATTAGCAAATCACGCACAAAGTAGAGCGGCAGAGCAGAATCAACACCTCTCACTCCTTGATGTACGACAGATTGCTATTCTGCTCCACCCTTAAAATAGGCAGCTTATTTAAACTATATGTACCTACTGAAGAGTCGATTGAATCGCTTGCATCCGTCGCTGCTGGTCGTCTCGTAATACGATCGGATCGTTGGCAAATCCGGCAGCTTCCACTTTGCCGGTGCTGGGATTGACATAACTTTGCACACGGGCACACAACACGACTGCGAATTCTTGCTCTTCCCTTTGCTGGCACTGCTTTAAGTTCTCAACAAAGTCTGCACCGGCTTGGGGAGACTGATTCCATAGATCTGCACCTTGCACCAGAACGGCACGGCTCAGCGAAACACCCATATTCTCAGCATCTTGGAGTAAATGGGGAATTGCATCTTGGCGCATACGATTAAGCCCTTGTTGTTCGGCATCATCGACGGAAGTAGCTCCAAGCTGCCAGCTAAATGTGCCTTGATTTTTGGCATCGTTACCTGGATCAATATGCTGCTGCCAAATTGAGGTTCTACCCCCATCGGGTGTCCGAGTGCCCTCCGCCACTCCAATCGCGATCGCGCCTAGACTATCCGGTGTAGCAAACAACTGATCGGCTACCGTCATTGATGGAGCAGGTGTTGGTGCGATAGAAGATTGACGGTTTGCATCAGGTCGAAAACTGAGATGAGACCAGGCGGCGGTAAAGCCAATGGAGAGCGTCAATGAAGCTAGGGAAAATCCTGTGAGTGCCCTTTGAATCCAACTGCGACTGAAAACTTGATAGGAGCGTGAACAGCGATCGCGGGATTTCTGGATGAGCGGGCGACCTCGTTGGTGCCGAAGTGACTTGGGTGAGGGAACAGATAGCCGTCGCTGTTTCCTCAGTGGGTGTGAATGTTGCTGATGATAATTTAAGCGGCGCGAGTCAGTTAAGTTATTCATACGTGACTAGCGGTTCCATCAACGATGGAAGGGAAGATGCAGAGCGCTACGTCTGTGTCTTTTACCCCCTTGCCCTAGTGGGCAACCCGCCATAACTACCTCCATTGAATTGCAAAATTTCCGATTCTGGACATTTAAGCTGGGTGAATGATAACTCAAACATCAACTAATCGGATCTATGCATTAAGACAGATTATCGCATTGTCATCAGCTACATAACCCCACAGCCTTCAAGCGATCGCACCGCTTAGGTTCAATCCACTAGCAAATCACGCAAAAAGTAGAAGCGATCGCTCTGAATCAAGCCTCGATTCGATATAGGCAGTGAACATAAATTTACTTGTGTAGCACTTTGAAAGGCGCTACTTGTTACAAATGGTTGCAGGTTAAATCCTATGCTGATTCCCCGCATAACTTTACTACACGGTCTAGGCTGCGTAAGATTGAAAGCGGTATCAGGCTATGAAATATGAAAAGCAGACGAATCACTTTTCTTCGTTATGCAGGCAGTAAGAGGCGGTTGATAAACTATATGAAAGATTATTTGCAGCCTCCTAATTTAGTTTTTGGGAGATACATAGACCCATTTGTAGGAGGGGGAGGAGTCTTCTTATCTTTAGATTTTAACAAGGCTCTCTTATCAGATATCAACCAAGAGTTGATGGATTTATATAGAGCTATCAAGCAAGATCCCGTCGGGGTTTGGTCAATTTTCGAGAGCTATCCATCAACAAAACTCGATTACTACAGAATTCGTAATAGCAAAGAGATTGAGCTAAGTCTGATTACTCGTGCTGCAAGAACATTGTATCTAAACCGGACTTGCTTTAGGGGGTGGTGGCGTTATAACGCTCAAGGTCAATTCAATGTTGGCTATGGCGGACAAGGCAGACGATGGGCTATCACTAAAGAAGATCTAATCGCAGTTTCTCATAAGCTAGAAAACGTGACCCTTCAAGACGGAGATTTTGAAGATGTCATAAATTCATCGAAATCTGGTGATTTTGTCTTTGCAGATCCGCCTTACCAACCTGGTGAGCGAGGCATGAGCCATGAACATTATGTTCACAGTCGATTTGGGTACGATAGTCATAGACGTTTGGCAGAAACGCTGAGAAGTTCTTCCGATAGAGGTGTAAGGTGGGCTGTGACAACATCCTCCCATCCCGACATTGTTAGTTTATTCCCGGATACAGACGTTATTGACTTACCTAAAGATCCTTTCAAGCGCCTAAGAGATGATCTTGAAGGCTCTGGGGAAGTTTTAATTCGTAATTACTCAGGAGAAACATAATCCGTGAAAACATTTCTAGAAGAAGCGGCAACTCAAGATCATCCACTGCGTATTCTCAGGGAGTTTCTTAAGCAAGAATATGCAAATGAGCAAGCTAAGAAATACGACGATTTAAGATTTGTCGGCTACGTTCTAGATATTGGATATGATTCTGCCACAATTATCACAGCAGATCGCTTCAAGATAAACGTTGGAGGCGTTCCAAGAAATTCCCTCCTTATAATGACCCCCTCAAATCTTGAATCTCTCCCGCTGCACTTTACAATGCTCCGAGTTCTAGAGTCTGCTCCAACACCACTTTCTAAAGAGGTTCAACAGACTTACTTTGAGTTGCAGAAGAAGTCCATGCCGGAATTAGATGTTTTTACTCAAAGCGAATTGCAATGGGGAGCTTTGAAAACTGGAATCCTTGGCATGTTTTACGAACATCTTGATAGAGAAAATGCAGTTGAATTCTCCGGAGATGTGAATAGTTTTGTCAGTGCCCATAAATACAGGGTCTATGCACCAGACAATGAGTTGCTGGATCTTATCATCAACTCTCTTGTTCCTGATGAAAATCGCTTTCAACTTGGTGATTTAAGGCTAACAGAATGTAGGCTCGGCTATAAGAGACAGCAAGCCGGAGTTAAAGTCTTTGTGTCTGCAAATGACTTCAAGGGCACAAGAACGGCGATGTTTGGCAAGACTCGACTAGGTAAAAGTAATGTTGTAAAACTCATTGCTGAAAGTTTGATAAAAACAACTGAGCAAGCAAGAGATGTAGGACAACTAATTTTCGACATTAATGGTGAGTATGCTAACGATAATCCTCAAGATGGGAATCTTTCTCTCAGAAGTGGTTATGCTGATCGCTGTTTCATCTATGCTCTGAATCCTCGTAAGAATACACCTTCTAATCCTTTAAAACTAAACTTCTATGAGCAACCTGATAAGTGTCTTCCCATTCTTGCCAGTCTTTTGAGACAGGATAATAGAGCTTCTGGATACATCCAATCATTTACCAGTGTTGAACTGCCTTCAATTGAAGAGGTTAAGGCGCTTTCTGATGTTGGCGATCAGATAAAAGCAATTAGAAAGTTTCAAATATATTGGGCTATTTTGAAGAAAGCCGGCTTTGATATTGATGAGAATCGTCTAATTGCTAATGCTCCAAGTGGGGGGAGAAATACTAAAGGTGTAAATCCAGGTTTCAGCGATGCTTTGCGGCAAGCAGCTTATGGTGCTGCAAATATTACCCAATTTCCACCACAGGTAAGGACACTTGTTGAGCTACAAAGAGAATTGGAGTTAATCAATCGATTCCGTCGAGATAATTCTGGTCATGCAACTCTAACTTCCAGTAGCGGTAATGCAATATTTGAGGCAGATCACGTTGCTCTTTTAGAATTTCTGGAACCCCAGCCCGGTCGTAGTGGTGTTACGCTTCTTCAACCATATAGAATTTATCACGACCCTCAAGCAGGAGATTTCATAGTTGAGATACTTCAGCATTTGGATAATGGTCAAACAGTAATTCTGGATTTAGGTAATGCTAATCCTCAAGTAATGACTTATTTCTCTGATGAACTCTCCAAAACCGTCTTTAAGCATCAGGTAGATAAATTCACAAATAATGAACTTGGTAATCATTATATTCAACTCTATTTTGAGGAAGCTCATAACCTATTTCCTCAAAATGAAGATGTAACTACAATCTACAGCCGCTTTGCAAAAGAGGGAGCCAAATATCATCTGGGGATGATCTACTCGACTCAATCACCAACTACAGTGAACAAAGATCTATTGGCTCAAACAGAAAACTTCTTCATTGCCCATTTGTCTTCTCAGGATCAAGTCAATGCTTTGGGTAAGGTCAATGTTGCATATGAAAGTCTTAAGGGTGACATTCTGCAAGCTAAGACTCCTGGCTATATGAGAATGCTAACTCGTTCTCACCGCTTTGTAGTTTCAGTACAAGCGAGAAAGTTTGTACCGCCGAATGCTGAATCTAATGGTTCTCTAAATGGGAGGAGCTAGAAATGCCATATCCAGCAGGTAATCGACTACCGGGTGAACGGGCAAGTCGGCTAGGACATTTAGAGGTTCTGAAAAGCAAATTAGTGAATCGCCTTTGTGAAAGCTTTGAAAATCCTGAGTTTATATCAGAATTACCTAGTGCTGCTTGGGAGGCAATTCCATCAATAGGAGTTCCTCTAAAAATTGTGTTTGGTGTGGATGGTTCAATGCAGACTATCCGATCAGAAGCACAGCCTTATAAAGAGCTTGCATTTGTAAAAACCGCTATTCTAAAAATTGATAGTGCGGCGTTGGCAAAGGTTGATCGTGAAAATCCCTGTCCCTTTGCTCTCAGAGATATCATGACGGATTCAGCCTCTCATCATGCGACAGTCTTCCCTCTCAAGAATGTCGGCATTTCTGGAACCTCTGCATATCATGCAACTCGACAAATAATCTTTGACTCTGTCAATGATCCATCCCTTGATGGAGAACCAATGGAAACTCTTAAATGGATAGCTTATAAAAAATGGGATACGCAGCCTAAACAACTTGATTACTTTGGTTGTCCTCACTGCGAAGAAACTGTTGCGACGCTTCCATATAATGCTGAGGAAGGTTCTTGCCCTAGTTGTGGTAATCATTTACTTCTAACTGATATGTTGGGCTTCCACTTGGAAATGGCAGAAGATTCTGCTCCATCAAGCCTTGCTATGTCTTACATGGGTGTACATGAAACTCTTCTGATTTTCACTGCTATTCGGTATTTTTGGCAGGAGCGTAGAGAGTCATTAGCTAGATGTCTTTTCGTCAAAGACGGTCCTCTTTATCTCCGAGCGCAATATTCAAAACTGGTCAATCCAATCCGTAATTTTTTGGTTCACGCGAAGGAAAGTGGTCATCCAGTTCATCTAATTGGTCAAGAAAAAACGGGGAAATTTCATGATCATCTACAAATGATTGGAAGAGATGCTCCAGTTGGATGTTTGTTTATTCCCGATGGGAAGTATATAAGCAGCGAAATAAATCACAGTCCAGATTCAAAGACACCCTATGGCAAAGATACAAATTATGGAGTAAAAGTTTTTGTAAAACTTAACGATTATCATCAAATGGTATTAAATATTCCAACCACTAAAAATGTTACGAATCCATATTTAGAAAGCCCAAAGTTGGAGGACTTGATTGGTATTGAAAAGATATTTGCAACATTACCAGAACTTCTTAGTTATCGCCATGAAGGCGGTTTATTACCAGTCGAGCTAGCTAATGGCGTAGCTTCTTTATCTACATATCCATCAGCACAAATTCTCAAGATGTTTGCTGAAGAGAGTTTTAGATCCCTTACATAAATAACGATCTTGAGTGCAGTCTTCTCGCGTATGATATGCGCCACGATCGCACGCCATAAACTTCATCAAATCACTACGCTTCGCATTCAAAGCTCAAGCCCTAGCAGTGGCTCGATTTCTCTGGGATAAATTAGCCAAGCGCGTTCGTAGGGTTGGGTCAGGGTTTGGACGAGGGGTGAGAGGTCGCTAATTTGCTGTAATCCTGTCGGCATCTGAATCTTGATGCCTTTTTGATACAACGTGTAGCCTCGGCTAAGGGAAATCCGAATGCCGCTGTAGTAGGGCGCATCAAACCCAGCTTGGGTTAACCAGTGCTGCGTTTTGCTGAATAGCGTTTCTCGCTGCGTCTGATCTAAATGGGTAATGTCCAAGCCTTTGAACAAGTCGCGATCGCAAAATCTGCGGCACAGATCAGACAATACCGAGTCGGGGTGCTGCTGCCAGCGTTGGAGATGGTAAGTGAATACCCCATCATCGGCGGCAAGATAGGCGGTCAGCGGAATGCGATCGCAGTCTCCAGTTAACCAGGCGGTCACGGTATCATCGGCGATCAGATTACTTGTAGACAAGAGCGATCGCGCCCGGTTAAACGCTTGCTCCAAAATCCAGGTAGCAGCAATGTTTTTAGGGTGGTTATAAACCTGGGCATACATAAAATACCGGACGATTAAGTAATGCTCAACCGCCGCCATGCCTTTACGCGACACGACTAACTGCTGTGAAACTGGATCGTAATCGAGCGCCATCAGAATTCGATCTAGGTCAATTTTGCCGTAGGATGCGCCCGTGAAATAGCTATCTCGCATCAAGTAATCGAGGCGATCGCAATCCAACTGGCTGGATACCAACTGCCACACCAGCGGCACGGGATGGGTATGGCGATAAACCTGAAGCAGTTGCTCTAAGAGAGTCGGGCTGAAGGCAGTCAACAGTTGCCGAATGGGGGATTCCTGCAAGATTCGCTCTGACCACTGTTCATGGTGACAGCCAAAAATTTCCTCGGCAGTATGGCTAAAGGGACCATGACCGACATCGTGCAGCAGCGCCCCACACAGCACCACGGTACGGTAGGGCTTCAGTGGGGGATGGGCTTTGGCAATCCGGTCAAAGGCACGACGGGCGATCGCCATCACGCCGATTGAATGCGTGAAACGAGACGATTCTGCCCCGTGAAAAGTCAGACTGGCGGGACCTAGCTGGCGAATTCGACGTAAGCGCTGAAAGGCAGGAGTATCAATCAATCCAACAATCAGCGCCTCAGTTGGATCGTTGCCATCTAACGCGATCGCGCCATGCAAAGGGTCGTGATAAGTTCGTCCAGAATTAGGTAGCACCAGCAACCATGGATGGGGTAGTTAAAAACTCCACTGCCGCCTCATATTGGCGATCGCGCTGCGTTCCCTGTGGAGTGATCGCCAGTGGATCGAGCGACACAATCACATCGGGTTTAATTCCCTGCTTGTTGATATCAATATGGTCAGGCGTTTGATATTTGGCAACCGTCACCGCCAACCCTGCCCCATCGGATAAATCAAACAGCGATTGAATCAACCCTTTGCCAAACGTGCGCTCTCCGATAACTGTGGCACGCTGATTGTCTTTCAGGGCACCCGCTAAAATTTCGCTAGCGCTTGCCGTTCCTTGATTCACCAACACCACCAGTGGATCTTGGGTCAACGCTTGCCCCGTTGCTTCAAAACTGCCTTCGATCCCCTGACGATTGACGGTATACACAATCGTGCCTTGATCGATCCACAGTCGGGCGATTTCAATCCCTGATAGCAACAATCCACCAGGGTTGCTGCGGAGATCCAACACGTAAGCTTCGGCTCCCTGTTTTTCTAGAAGATTAATCGCTCGACTCACTTCCGCTGTTGCATTGGCGTTAAATTGGGCAAGTCGCACATAGCCAATTTTTGTTTTAGGACGCTCTGCCACTTGGCTATCAGCCAGCCGCAACTCAAACGAGACTGGATTTAAGGCAATGCGATCGCGCACAATTTCTACATCCGACAGATCACTGCCCGTTCGCTGAATGGTTAGCACCACGCGGCTACCCGTTGCTCCTCGCATTCGTTCTGCTGCTTCATCTAAGCTTAAACCCGCTGTTGGAACTCCATCAATTTTCAAAATAGTAT
>JBGTAZ010000146.1:0-5582 GCA_041749615.1 Leptolyngbyaceae cyanobacterium
AGTGGATCGCTTGGAGTGGGAGTTGGGCGCGGGGCTAACCGTGTTGACGGGCGAAACGGGTGCGGGAAAATCTATCATTTTGGATGCGATCGATGCGGTGTTGGGCGGCAAGGTGACCAGTCGTGCCGTGCGATCGGGTGCCGAACGCGCCTTAGTGGAAGCCACCTTTCAGTTAGATGCGGATCTTTGCGGTTGGTTAACCGCGCAAAATATTGATATGCCCTCAGACACGCTGGTTTGCAGCCGAGAAATTGTTGCGAGCGGCGGCAGTCAGCGCAGCAAATCGCGGGTGAATGGCGCATTGGTCAACAAGCAGCAGATGGAACACTTGCGCGATCGCCTAGTGGAACTGACCGCCCAGGGGCAAACCGTGCAGCTTGGGCAACCAGGGTTACAGCGCGACTGGCTCGATAGCTATGGTGGCGATGCCCTGCTCAAAACTCGCAATCAGGTGAGTGTTGCCTTTGGTGCCCATCAACAAGCAGTGCAGGCATTGGAAAACCGCCGTCGTGCCGAACGAGAGCGTCTGCAACAATTGGATTTGTTTGAGTATCAACTGCGAGAACTGAACTCAGCCAACCTGACAGAGCCGGATGAACTGGAGCAACTAGAGCAAGAAGCCAAGCGCCTCAGCCATAGCGTCGAACTCCAGCAGCAAAGCTACGCCGTTTATCAAACGCTCTATCAAAGTGACACCGATGCCTCAGCCTGTGTCGATTTGCTGGGGCACGCCGAAAAAACCTTGACCGACATGGTGGAAATCGACACTGAGTTGCAGCCGATTTTGGAACTGGTGACGGGGGCGTTTGCCATGATCGAAGAAGCCGCACGGGAAATGAATGCCTATGGCGAAAACATTGAAGCCGATCCCCAACGACTCAGCGACGTGCAAGATCGCACCTCAGAGCTAAAGCAAGTCTGTCGCAAGTATGGACCCACTCTGGCAGAAGCGATTGATTTGCGCGATCGCCTACAAACTGAACTCCTCGAACTCACCGGCGGCGGACAATCCGCAGAAGACCTAGAGCAAGCAGTCCAAGAGACCCAGCAAACCTTAACAATGCGCTGTGCCGAGCTAACCCATCTCCGCCAAACCGCCGCAAAAGACTTGGAAAGTCGCTTGATTGGGGAACTGAAGCCCTTAGCAATGGAAAAGGTGAAATTTCAGGTGGGAATTGCGGCGATCTCGCCTGCTGTAATGGGAGCCGATCAAATCACCTATTTGTTTAGTCCGAATCCAGGCGAACCGCTGCAACCTCTGACTGAAACTGCCTCTGGCGGCGAAATGAGTCGTTTCCTGCTGGCACTGCAAGCGAGTTTCTCCCAGGTTGATCCCGTGGGAACGCTGGTGTTTGATGAAATTGATGTGGGGGTATCGGGACGGGTTAGCCAAGCGATCGCCGAAAAACTCTTCCAGCTTAGCCAACATCATCAAGTCCTCTGCGTCACCCACCAGCCCATTGTTGCCGCCATGGCAGATCACCATTTCCGCGTCAGCAAACAAATTATCGACGCGATCGAATCAGCGGATGAGTTGCCCAGTGATAACGGCACCCACAAACCAGGCAAATCCAAACGCGGCAGCAAAAGCACCAAAGTAGAACCGGTCACCGACGCGCCCGATCAGCCCCCATCGCTCACTCCTGCTGATGCCGTTCGCACCGTCGTTCGCATCACTTCCCTTTCCAACGAAGACCGCAAACAAGAACTCGCCCAACTCGCCGGCGGTCAATCGGCTCAAGAAGTAATCGCTTTTGCCGAATCGTTGCTGAACCAGGCTGCTGTTATTCGACAGGCGCAAATCGGAGGGGGAGAGGATAAAAAGGCGATCGCCGCAGAACCAGCTACCTCATCCAAACCCGCTCGCGCCAAAACCGCTAAAAAAGCTTGACCCTACTTTCCGCCCTATGAACATTCTCGAAGCCCTAAAAGCAGACTATCAACAGTTTCCCCATGACCAAACCTACAGCCTCTACGCCGAAGATGTTTTCTTCAAAGATCCCATGACCCAATTTCGGGGAGTTAAACGCTACCAAGCAATGATTCGCTTTATCGAAACCTGGTTTCGCAACTGCACCATGCAAGTTCATGACATTCAGCAAAACGGCGATCGCATCCGCACCGATTGGACTCTCACTTGGAACACTCCCCTCCCCTGGAATCCCCGCATTGCCATTAGCGGCTGGAGCGACCTAACCGTGAATCCGCAAGGACTGATCATCTCCCACATCGACCACTGGCACTGCTCCAAACTCAACGTCATCAAACAACATCTCCCCTAGCCCACCAACTCCGAACTCCCAACTCAAAACTTAGAACTTAGAACTCAAAACTTTCGCCCTACCATCCATCCGTCTCCGCTTCATCCCAAATCTCCAAATCCAGTTCACGCAAATACGTCAGCGCACTTTGGATATTGGCATGAGTTCCCCGCAACTCCAACGCAAACCAGCCATCCCCCTTGGCATTGCCGCCCAAAACTGCCGCAGTAATATTAATCGTCAAGTGAAACTGCGACACCAACCGAGAAATCACCGGATCTTGGTGATGATCTTTCGGAATTCTGACCCGAATTAACTGCTGAGTAAGGCGTTGATTTTCCACAATCCCGATAGACATAAGACAATTTTCCTTGAGTAAGCGAACAACCTCCACCAAAACAACGGTTTACCGATAGAGATTATGTGTTTAATGAGTTTAAGCGCTGAAGTTCTGGTTTCGCAACCCCCATCTCAATTTTGCTGAGATTCGCTTCCTTCAGACCTTTCACCCTCAAGATGCGGTGTTAAAGTAAAAGAATGTAAACAAATTCTCAGGAAAGGTCTGGCAGTCATGCGCGTGATTCTAATGACAGGCAAAGGTGGCGTGGGCAAAACCTCCGTTGCGGCTGCGACCGGGTTACGGTGTGCCGAAATGGGTCATCGAACCCTCGTCCTCAGTACTGATCCGGCGCATTCCCTGGCAGACAGCTTTGATATTGAACTGGGGCACGATCCCCGCTTAGTGCGTCCCAACCTGTGGGGAGCGGAACTAGATGCCCTGAAGGAGCTAGAAGGAAATTGGGGCGCGGTCAAGCGATATATTACTCAGGTTTTGCAGGCACAGGGTTTAGACGGCGTGCAGGCTGAAGAGTTGGCGATTCTTCCCGGCATGGATGAAATTTTTGGCTTGGTGCGAATGAAGCGCCACTACGATGAAGGCGAGTATGATGTGCTGATTATTGACTCGGCACCCACGGGAACCGCATTACGCCTGTTGAGTCTGCCGGAAGTGGGCGGTTGGTATATGCGCCGCTTCTACAAACCGTTTCAGGGAATTTCGGTGGCATTGCGACCCCTGGTGGAGCCGTTTTTTCGCCCGATCGCTGGCTTTTCCTTGCCCAACAAAGAGGTCATGGACGCGCCCTACGAGTTTTATGAACAAATCGAATCCTTAGAAAAAATCCTCACCGATCCAACGCAAACATCGGTGCGGCTGATCATGAATCCAGAGAAAATGGTGATTAAGGAGTCGCTGCGTGCCCATGCCTATCTGAGTTTGTACAACGTGGCAACCGATATGGTCGTGGCAAACCGGATTATTCCTGAAGAAGTGAGCGATCCATTCTTTGCCCGTTGGAAAGAAAACCAGCAGCAGTATCGCCAAGAAATTCACGACAATTTTTCACCGCTGCCCATTAAAGAAGTGCCGCTCTATTCGGAGGAAATGTGTGGTCTAGAAGCCCTCGATCGCCTCAAGGAAACCCTTTATCCCGATGGCGAAGATCCAGCGCAGATTTACTACAAAGAAACCACCATGCGGATTGTGCAAGAACAGCAGGAATATAGCCTGGAAGTCTACCTACCCGGCATTGAAAAGCGCCAGGTTGAACTGAGCAAAACGGGTGATGAACTCAATATCCGCATCGGCAACCATCGCCGTAACCTGGTTCTGCCTCAAGCCTTGGCAGCGCTCCAGCCTTCGGGTGCCAGAATGGAAGAGGACTACCTTAAAATTCGCTTTGCCGCTGTTTAAGGACTGGAAATCATCCCAACAACCAAGCAAACAAATCCTTGGAAGTAAGCTGTAACTCTGCAAAGGATGGTGTAGGCAGAGCCTCATCTGGCTGATCAAACACTTCCGTTTCTTGCTTGGGGCGATAGACAAATACTGTCTTCTCATCTGGATCGATCAGCCAACCCATTTGGGTTCCGTACTTCAGACAATGAAGAATATTCTTCGTGACTTTTGTTTGGCTTTGAGCAGGAGACAAAATTTCAATCGTCCAATCTGGCGCAGCAGAAAAGGTATTGGCAACTTCTCCATTTTCATCGCAAGGAATCCGACTCCAAACAAAAACTGCGATGTCGGGAACGATTGAGCGATCGCCGAAACTACACCTTAACTCTGGAAATGCACGAGCAATGCGCTGAGGCTTAACGACACCATTGATCGCGGGTACAAGTTCTCCTTGAATAGCGCTATGTTTCCCTTGGGGCATCGGTTTCTGGATAATTTGACCATCAATATATTCACTAGCAGGTTTCGTTTCTGGGAACTGGAGAAACTCCGCCAATGTCAATGTTTTAGATGGTGCTTGTACCATGTTGGGCTTACCTTTAATCTGCCAGATCAGATGCTAATTCCTATTCTATCTAGCTGTTTGAGGAAAATTGAAAATCACCTTATCAACTAGGCAAATAGATCCTTGGATGTGAAATGTTACCTATCAAACTTGAATGGCGACTTTCCCCACGACTTGCCGCTGTTCAAGCTGACGAATTGCGGCGGGAACTTCACTCAGGTCGTAGCACCGATCAATCAAGGGGACGATCTTACCTGCTACCATCAACTCCTTCAACGTGAGGAGATCCGTTTGATTGGGTTTTACCATTAGGCATTTCACCCTGCGGCGACTGATGCTCGAAATCCAAGATCCAAGAATCATTACTAGAAAAAGTCGAGGAATAGATCCGCCAACCAACACGTAGGTTCCCTGAGTCGTTAATGCTGGCAAATAGTCGAAAACTGAGCGGTAGGCGGCTGCATCAAAGATCAAGTCATAGCGCTGCCTATTTTGCGTGACATCAGTTTGAGTGTAGTCAATGATGTGGTCTGCGCCGAGCGATCGCACCCTGTCCATTTTTTTGGTACTACATACAGCGGTCACTTCAGCGCCAAACGCCTTGGCAATCTGCACGGCAAACGACCCGACCCCGCCAGACGCACCGTTGATCAATACCTTCTGCCCTGACTGAATCTGACCCACATCTCGTAAGCCCTGCAACGCAGTCAGGGCGGCTCCAGGAACCGTTGCAGCTTCTTCAAATGTTGTGGCGATCGGCTTCAGCACCAATGCCGCTTCTGTGACACACACGTACTCGGCAAAGGCACCGAAACCATAGTCCGACAAGTCTCCAAAAACCTCATCATCAGGCTTAAACTGCGTGACATTTTTACCAACGGCTTCAACCCGTCCGGCGACATCAAATCCGAGAATCTTAATTTTCGGCTGCCGCAGCCCACCCATCATCAGGCGAATCAGAAACGGACTTCCCCGCATCAGATGCCAATCCCCAGCATTCACAGACGCAGCTCGCACC
>JBGTAZ010000147.1:0-29311 GCA_041749615.1 Leptolyngbyaceae cyanobacterium
GCACGACGACACCACGCAACCCGAAAAAAGTTTGCGTCAAATAAATACTGACCAACTGCTGCACTATTTTCAGGTGAACAGCATTGGCGCAGTGCTGCTGGCAAAACACATTCAACCGTTGCTTAAACACCGCGATCGCGCTGTACTCGCAACCATTTCTGCAAAAGTGGGCAGCATTGGCGATAACCAATTGGGCGGCTGGTATGGCTATCGAGCCTCTAAGGCGGCGCTGAATATGTTCATGCGAACGGTGGCGATCGAATATAAACGTACCTGCCCACGAGCGATAGTCGTGAATTTGCATCCCGGCACCACAGATACCGAGCTATCGCGTCCGTTTCAGCGGAATGTGCCACCGGAAAAGTTGTTCTCGGTTGAGCGCACGGTGCAACAACTGCTTACCGTAATGGATGGCTTGCAAGAAAGCGACAGCGGCGAATTCTTTTCGTGGAACGGCGATCGCCTACCTTGGTAAAGCCAGCATTTCAAAAGCTATCATTAACCCCACAAACTAGCCCCTGACAGATGGTCAAGAATGCCAGCCCTCGTTTAATATCGGGGTGTTTACCAACTCAAGGTTCCATGAGGTTTTTATGGCAAGCGTCGCAATAGTCTATTTTTCAGGTTCCGGGCATACGCATCTTATGGCTGAAGCGATCGCAGAAGGCGCGAGCAAGGGTGCTGAAAACGTGCAATTATTCCGCATTGTGGGTGAATAAATTACCCATGGGCGCTGGAAAGATGATCAGGTATTGGAGCAGTTGGCTCAAGTAGACGCGATCGTGTTTGGCTCACCCACTTACATGGGTGGAGTGGCAGCCCAATTCAAAGCCTTTGTCGATGCTGCTAGTTCTGCTTGGTTCATGCAACAGTGGAAAGACAAGGTTGCCGGCGGGTTTACCCACTCCGGGTCGCTGAGTGGCGATAAGCAAGGAACGCTTTTGTATCTCTCGATTAATGCGGCACAGCACAGCATGATTTGGGTGGGTTCCGCTGAGATGCCTAGCGGTTCAGCCGAGCAAGGGGATAATGTGAATCGTTTGGGTTCCTATCTAGGAGTCATGGGACAAAGCACTCCTGATATGAGCGGCGCACCTGCCACGATTGATCCGGGCGATCGCCTGACGGCTGTGCACTATGGTCACCGGATCGCGATCGCAGCCCAGCGCTGGAATCACTGATTAATCTTGAACAAGGGGCTTACAGCAGTTTTCGCCCCCCTAGCCCTCCAATTCTGGGGGGAACTAGAGCCAAAGTCCCCCAGAATTGGGGGATTTAGGGGGCTTATAGAGTTTGCAAGCGTGGCACATTCATCTGAAAATGGCTGTAAGCCCCTTGTCTAGCTGAGTGAATATTTAAGGCTGAGGCACCCACACCGACACCGAGCCAGCCGGACAGCGAAACTCTGCCCAGCCTTTCTCATCGGTCGTTACGGGTTCATCAATATGTTCTGTCATGTCAATGTAAGTGCGGTTGGGCTGCCCCACTTCCATGTGCTTGCTGCCCTCATCGCCATTGCTGACCACGACTGCCATCCCGCCCGGATGATCTTCATCGCCCAATCGCGTCCAGCCGATGGTATTGGGATGATCAAAGTAATCATACTGATCACCATAGGCGTAGGTTTGTCGGGCATGAAGCAGCTTATCTAGCAAGAATTGATGTTTATCTAGCCACACTTCATGTTCATTGCCATCGTTGCCCGTGTCTTTATAATGAGCGCCATAGTAGTCGGCATAGAACACACAAGGGTAGCCTTCTCGTCGGAGCAAGATCAACGCATAGGCGATCGGCTTAAACCAGGGTTCCACCACCGATTCGAGGGATTGCAATGGTTGGGAATCGTGGTTTTCTACGAGGGTCACGGCTAATGCTGGCTGATCCTGCACCAAGGTATTGTCAAAAATTTGGCGCATGTCATAGGCATTGCCAGCTTGGCTTGCAACGTGGAAGTTGTAATGCAGGGGCGCATCAAACAAGGTGACTTTGCCATTCGTGGTTTCAATAAAATTGTGGAGCGCTTCCACGTCATAAGACCAGTATTCACCCACCGCAAAGAGATCTCGCTTGGCATAGTGGCTGACATGATCCATCCATTCTCGGAAAAACTCAGCAGAAACATGTTTCACCGCATCAAATCGAAACCCGTCTACGCCAGTGGTGTCTACATACCACTCACCCCAGTATTTCAACTCGCCGATCACTTCTGGGTTATCCATATCGAGATCGCAACCCATCAGATAGTCGAAGTTGCCTTTTTCGAGGTCAACGTTCTCATCAAATTCCTTGCCTTTGAGGAGATAAACTGCGTTTTCACCATCGTTATATGCGTTGTAGTCGGTCGCGTCAAAATGCCACCAATGCCATTCCATGGTTGAGTATTTGCCAGCGCGACCCGGAAAGGTGAAATGAGTCCAGGCTTTGATTTTTTGGTATTCACCAATCGCTTGATTTCGATTGGCAGTATCCAAGGGAAGCGCTTCGGCTTCTTCTTCGGCATCGGCTCCTAACTTATGATTCAGCACCACATCGGCGTAGACTCGAATCCCAACTTTTTGAGCGGCTTTAATCGCGTTGAGGTATTCGTCCTTGGTGCCGTACTTGGTTCGCACGGAGCCTTTCTGGTCAAATTCCCCTAGATCAAACAAGTCATAAACTCCATAGCCCACATCCATGCCGCCGCCTGTGCCTTTGTAAGCGGGGGGCAACCAAACGGAGGTTACTCCCGCTTTGGCTAAATCATCAGCCGATTCTGCTAATTGATTCCATAGGCTACCCTCTTCTGGAATATACCAATGAAAATATTGCATCATCACACCGTTTGTTTCCGACACGATCGCAGCCTCCCACTAAGGATAGAAATTGATTGTTTGATTTGTATATGTTTGTAATATTAAATGAGACAAAAGAACTAGAACATCTATCAAGTGACCAAAACAATATCGACCGAATGATAGATGCTTAACAATGCTTTAACTTAAGGATTATACTGCTGGGTTTTGGTTTGGCGATCGCTTTAATTGTTCATCTGCTATCTCATCGGTCGCCAATTCTCGCTGGAGCGTTTCTTGCAAAGCATTTAAGACCGCCACTGGATCAGCCGCTTCTTGCATGATGATGGCTTCTGGATCATGGCGATCGCGCACGTTGGGCAGATCCGTGCGGAGTTCTTCTAGAATGGCAATGATTTTGGCGATCTTTTGTTCGGATAGAAGATTGAGTTGTAGCATCAATTGAGTTCGTTGTTCGGCAAAGTTTTCTTCTCGGCTTTGCTCAATTAAAACTCCCGTAGAAATCAGCAACGCCGCTGCATCTAAACCATGCTCTGACCAATGAAATAGAGGAAACGTGAACGGCAAAAGTGGGTTAAAAAGACTGCCAAGAATCCAAATAGTAAACCCTGCGACTAAGACGTACAAAAATGCAGGTTGGCTAAAAAACTTGGCGATCGCTTCGATCACTCGTTGATGAGTCGCCAGAGCTTGCACCTCCTGGTGATGGAGCGACAGGATTGCCTCAATATTTTTGGTCACAGGCTCAGGTAAAGGCGCTGTGAGAATTTTTGGGGGTCTCGCTTTAGGATTAAGTGGATGATTCATACCGCCATCATGCCTTCAGATTTATTTCGTCATCGTCCTTCCCGTCGTCAATTTTTGCAAGTCACCACCGGAGGAATTGCTGCCAGTGCCCTGTCTGCTGCGTTGCCGGATGATGCCACTGCCGCACTACCCGTGTTAAAGCCGCCCATCCTGCGACCCGGAGATACGGTGGGCATGGTTGCGCCTGCCAGCAATGCCTATGAGCCAGAGGAAATTGCGATCGCCCAGGAAACTATGGAGCAATACGGCTTTAAGGTCGTGTTGGGGCGCAATATCACTGCTCAAAACGGCTATTTGGCGGGAACCGATGCCCAACGCGCTGCCGATGTAAATGAAATGTTTCGGCGGACTGATATTCGCGGCATTGTCACCTTTTCCGGCGGCTATGGCTGTAGCCGGATTTTGCCGCTGCTAGATTATGAGCAAATTCGGCGATCGCCCAAAGTAATTGTGGGTCACAGCGACATTACCGCGCTGCTGGTCGGCATCAATCGCAAAACTGGGCTGATCACCTTTCATGGTTCTTCAGGACTCACGGGCGTAGGCGATTACGCTATGGAACACTTTCGCCGCACGATCATGTCCAGCAGCGCGATCGGCGGAGTCGCCAAACCACCCAAGCCAGCGGAGGGCACAGTCGAACGCACCAATCGCCTAATTACGATTGTTCCCGGACGGGCAACCGGGCAACTGGTGGGCGGCAACCTCACCCTGATTACCAATCTGATTGGCACACCGTTTGAACCCGATACCACAGGCAAAATTTTGTTCTTAGAAGAAATTGGTGAGGAACCTTACCGGATCGATCGCATGTTGACCCAACTGTGGCTAGCCGGAAAGCTGCAAGCTGCCGCCGGAATTGCCCTAGGTCGCTTTGTAGATTGCTACCCGAAAGAATACCAAGCCTCGTTTCCGCAAACCATCAGCCTGGAGAATGTGCTGCGCGATCGCTTGGAACCGTTGAAAAAACCAACCCTGTATAACCTGATGTTTGGGCATGTGCGCGAAAATGCCGTGCTGCCGATTGGCGCGATCGCCACCTTAGATGCCACCGCTAAAACCTTAACCATCACCGAAAACGCCGTTCGGGTAAGTTGAATGCCCTCATCCCAACCCTTCTCGCTGGGGAGAAGGGCTTTCGGATATTTTCGGTTCCCTCTCCCATTGGGAGAGGGCTAGGGTGAGGGCACTCTTATTGCCTATTTTGCAGATTTCAATGCCCGTTCCATAAAGATCTTTTGGGCACTGCGCGCGGCTTTGCCTTTGGCGGGCGATCGCTGGATGTATTCGCCATCGCTATGCAAATCCCAGGCTTGGAGATTATCGGATAGCAAAATATCCAAAATATCTTTCAGTTCATCCTTTATCGTCGGATCTTCGATCGGCGTGACCGCTTCCACTCGGCGATCGAGGTTGCGCGTCATCCAGTCTGCACTGCCGATATAAACGTCCTCTTTGCCATCATGATTATGAAAGTAGAAGATGCGGGAATGCTCTAAATAACGCCCCACGATGCTCATGACCCGAATAGTTTCACTGATGCCTTTTAAGCCGGGACGTAAGCAACACATGCCCCGCACAATCAAATCAATCTCCACTCCGGCTTGGGAGGCTTCGTACAGTTTTTTAATCATCGCTGGATCAGTCAGCGCATTCATTTTGGCAATGATTCGAGCGGGTTTTCCACTGCGGGCATTTTCGGTTTCTCGTTGGATTAACTCGCCCATGCGATCGCGCAGAGTGACTGGTGCCACCAATAGTTTACGGAACGACGATTGGCGAGAATAACCCGTCAAGTAGTTTGCCAGATCGGTCAAATCGGCTCCCAGTTCTTCGCAGCAAGTGAACAAGCCTAAATCGGTATAGAGTCCAGCGGTTTTGGGATTATAGTTTCCGGTGCCAATGTGAGCGTACCGCTTCAGTTTGCCTTCCTCTTGGCGAATGACTAGGACAATTTTAGTGTGAGTTTTTAGCCCCGCTACGCCATACACAACATTCACTCCCGCCGCTTCTAAACTGCGTGCCCAGGTGATGTTATTCGCCTCATCAAATCGGGCTTTTAGCTCCACTAGCACCGCCACCTGCTTACCATTTTCGGCAGCGGTAATCAGCGATCGCACAATCGGCGAATCTCCCGAAGTGCGGTACAGCGTCATCTTAATCGCCAGCACATGCGGGTCATAAGCCGCTTGACTAATAAACCGCTGTACCGATGCAGTGAATGACTCATAGGGATGATGCACCAGCAAATCACCTTGCCGAATCACGGAGAAGATATCAACCACAGCCTCCTGTTTTTGAAAGGCTGACTCGGTTTCATACTCATTCACCGCCTTCAATCGAGCCGGAATCACCGCCGTCCAAGGAGCATCTTTCAACTCTGGTAGGGGCAAGCCCATGAAGGAAAACAAATCCTTCAAGTTGAGTAACCCTTCGATTTCATAGACATTGTTATCGGTCAAGCCCAGTTCTTTCACCAGCGGCTTTCTGAGCAATTCAGGCATTCCCTTCTGCACTTCTAACCGCACCGCCGATCCACCCAGGCGATGAGTGCGTAGTTCCTGCTCGATCGCCAACAGCAAATCATCTGCTTCATATTCTTGGACTTCTAAATCGGCATCACGGGTAATCCGAAAGAAACCAAACTCTTGGATGGTCATGCCGGGAAATAGCATTTCTAGATTGTGGGCAATCAGTTGTTCTAACGGAATGCCGACCCACACACAGGATTTGCCGTCATGCTGGCGTAACTCTTCTGGCAAGACGATGAAACGCGGCAAACTGTTGGGCACTTTCACACGAGCAAAATTTTCCTTGCCAGTCTTGGGATCTTTGACGCTCACTGCTAAATTCAAACTCAGGTTTGACATGTGAGGGAACGGATGGCTGGGGTCGATCGCCAATGGGGTCAGGATAGGGAAAACGCCTTCTTCAAAATAGCGTTGTAGGTAGAATCGTTGCTCTTTGCTGAGGTCAATGTAGTTGACGAGGCGCACTCCCTTCTCGGCGAGCAAGGGTCGCAATTCACGCTCAAATAACTGATGTTGACGGGTCACGGAGGGGCGTAAGCGATCGGTAATCGCGTCTAACTGCTGTTGAGGGCTGAGTCCATCGGGCGTAGATGGGTTGACCTCTGCATTGACCTGACCGATTAAACCAGAAATCCGCACCATGAAGAACTCATCCAGGTTTGAGCTAAAAATAGCTAAAAACTTCAACCGCTCTAGCAGGGGGGTGCGAGGGGTTGAGAGCTTCTTGCAGGACTCGATCATTAAATTTCAGCCAACTTAACTCTTGGCTAGAGTAGTTGTGAGAATCGGATAAATCAATTTTAGGTGCCGTCTCGTTCGCTATAGACATGATTTCTTTTTTGCATAGATGCTAAAGATACTCTCAAAATAAAAGAAAAAGGGAAAGCTCAATAGAACACATTATCAACGCCGTGTGCCAAAGGGAGCGCTGGCGATTCTCGTAGAGAGTCCTGGGGAAAGCGTCGCTAACGTTTCACGAATCGCAGTACAGCACTCTGTAGAAACGCGAACAATCTACAAGTTCTCCAAAGTTCTCCCCTTGTGAATGGAAAACTGAATGGAAAAACAAGCCCGTAAGAGTGTAAAAAGAAATCGTTGAGGATCTTACTTTTGAGGGCTGATAGAAAGAAACTTTCAAAAAATTAGAAATGAGTCTTGGGGTGAACCGCGATCAACGATTGGTGATTAGCGTTTGGCTAAATGTTCGCAAAAATATTTTGTTTCTTCTGAGACCCCACGCTAATTAATGCAATTTTAATAATAATTAGAAGTGCGGTTGCAGCAGGGGTGAAATAAAAGCATACAATTGATTAAATTCAACTTAAGACTTAGGTAGAAACAATGGCAGTAGTCACTGAAAAACGACAAAAAGCAGTAGCAGTTAAGCAATCATCGATTGGAAATACAAGTGCGTTCTTAGAGTCATTGCCTGAAAAACCCAAAGAAGACTTGTCGTTGAGAGAGGCGATCGACCAGCTACGTGAACCTCTAAGAGCGGCGCTTTCTAGAGGCTATACCTATTTAGAGTTGGCAGAAATGTTGACCGAAAAAGGCATCAAGATTAGTGCCTTTACCCTCAAAAACTATGTGCCTTCTGGTAAGCGCCGTGCGAACAAAGAAAAAGAAGTTGCGGCTAAAGTTGGAACTCGTCGCGGACGGAAAAATCAGGCAGTAGAATCAGCCGGTGTAGAACTAGACGCTCAACTCTCTAAAGTCGAGGAAGCACCTGATAAATTATCGGTGAGTGAGTCTGTAAAAAACGAGTTGGAGAAGAGCGAAAAAGCCCCTCAAACTCCAAAAGCATCGGCAGCAAAAACTAAAGCTGATGATGAATCAACGGTAAAGCAACCTACCGCAACGAAATCTCGTGCGGCTTCCACGAAAAAGCTTACTTCTACGCAATCTCGCAAGAAGCCATCTGCTTAAAAAATCAGCGATCGCTGAGGTTGCATCAAAGTGAAAGCGCGATCGCAGGATCACGATGTAGAATTTTCGTGCGATCGCACAAGTCTTTGCAACATTCTTCGCACCATTCTCTTGATCTGCGCTTGATTCAGAACGTGCGACCTAATTTTTTTAGGATAAGTTTTTAGGATAAGTTTAACTAGGCTCAGTTTAATTAACATTTCACTTGGTCTTTCTTGCCCTATCACCTCAATCAGGCTCCTTACAAAGCACCTTTACTGACCAGCATCATGACGAAACAGCGCGTTCTTTCTGGGGTTCAGCCAACGGGCAATCTTCACTTGGGTAATTATTTAGGAGCGATTCGGAACTGGGTCGAAGGGCAGAGCCAGTATGACAATTTTTTCTGTGTGGTCGATTTACACGCCATCACTGTGCCGCACAACCCCAAAACATTGGCAGCCGATACGCTAAATATTGCCGCGCTCTACCTTGCCTGTGGCATTGATTTACAGCACTCTACGATCTTTGTGCAATCCCACGTTTCTGCTCACAGTGAACTCGCGTGGCTGCTCAACTGCATCACCCCACTCAACTGGCTGCAAGACATGATTCAGTTCAAAGAAAAAGCCGTGAAGCAGGGGCAAAATGTAGGTGTGGGCTTGTTGGATTATCCGGTTTTGATGGCAGCAGACATTTTGCTATACAACGCGGATAAAGTGCCTGTGGGGGAAGATCAAAAGCAGCATATTGAGTTGACCCGCGATATTGTCGATCGCTTCAATCATCAGTTTGGTCAAGGTCAGGCTGTGCTCAAATCACCCGCTCCACTGATTTTGGCACAGGGCGCACGGGTGATGAGTTTGACGGATGGCACTAAAAAAATGTCGAAGTCTGATCCTTCAGACCTCAGCAGAATCAACCTGCTTGATCCGCCCGACTTGATTCAAACCAAAATCAAAAAGTGCAAAACTGATCCGGTAAAAGGTCTGGTATTTGGAGATCTAGAGCGTCCGGAGTGCAACAATTTGCTGACGCTTTATCAGTTAATGTCGGGTAAACCCAAGGAAGAGGTGGCGGCAGACTGTGCAGAGATGGGCTGGGGACAGTTTAAACCACTGCTGACGGAAACCGCGATCGCTCATCTCAAACCCATCCAGGATAAGTACCACGAGATTATCAACGATCAGGGCTACTTGGAATCGGTGCTGCGGGATGGCAAAGAAAAAGCAGCGGTGATCGCCAATCAAACCCTGCTCAAAACGAAACAAGCCCTTGGTTTTTGCCTACCGCTTTAATCAGAGTTATGTCTGCAATGTGACTCAGCAAATTGATGTTTTTTGCATTCGTTCATAATTCCAATAAGAATTCTCTGCTGCTACTTATGCTGTGTACCGTAGCCGCTACGCTGATAGAAAGCGACCAATTTCGCCCAGCCTTACCGTATTACATCAATGCTTAGTTCCTCTTCTCTTCCATCCTTTCATCGTGCGATTCAGTCGGGTGAGTTTCTAGTTACCGCAGAAGTTGCCCCGCCCAAAGGAGGCGACCCGGCGCATATGCTGGCGATGGCTCAACTGCTCAAAGGGCGAGTGCATGGGGTGAATGTGACCGATGGTAGTCGGGCGGTATTGCGGATGTCATCGCTGGCGGCATCGGTGATTTTGCAGCAGCATGGCGTGGAGGCGATTTGTCAGGTTGCCTGTCGCGATCGCAATGCGATCGGGCTACAAGCCGACTTAATGGGCGCTCATGCATTGGGCATTCACAATATCTTGGCACTCACCGGCGACCCGGTCAAAGCCGGTGACCATCCCAACGCCCGCCCTGTGTTTGAACTAGAATCGGTGCGCTTACTCCATCTGATTCGCAAACTTAATGGCGGCATAGATTTCAACGATAAGCCGATGCCTGATGGCGCAACGAGCTTATTGGTTGGCGCTGCGGTTGATCCTCAATGTGGCAGTTGGTCAGGGCTACAGCGCCGATTTGAACGCAAACTTGCGGCTGGAGCGCAGTTTTTTCAGAGCCAGTTGATCTCCGATTTCGATCGCCTAGAGAAGTTCATGACCCAGATTGCGGCAGGTTCCAACAAGCCCATTTTGGCAGGCATTTTTCTACTTAAATCAGCGAAGAATGCCCAGTTTATCAATCGCTGCGTCCCCGGTGTTCACATTCCCGACGAAATCATCGATCGCTTAGGGGCGGCGGCTGACCCACTCCACGAAGGCATGGTGATTGCGGCGGAACAGGTGAGACTGGCTCGTGATTTGTGCCAAGGCGTTCACATGATGGCAGTCAAGCGAGAAGATTTAATTCCGCAAATTCTTGATTTGGCAGGCATTCCACCGCTGGAGGAGAGCATAGGGAACAGGGCGGAGGACATAGGGAACAGGGATCAGAACTCATGATACCGTTTTGAATTTTGTTCGCGTAGCGTTTCCGTAGGAAATATTTTGAGTTTTGAGTTGCAAGACAAAGAAACATTGCCGCTTCCCGCAGATCGTCTGTCGCGTTTCAATTTCAAATTGTATGACAAGCACTCCGAACTCCGAACTCCTATCTTTTTCTAAATGAACCACTTTTTAAGTGAGAAACTTACTGATCTATTCTTTTTTGCCGAAATATCTAAGTTTATTTGTATAGGCTTCTGGATATGGGTTTCAGCGTTTGAGATCGAGCAGCGATCGCAGATTTGACGCTCCTGTTGACAAGCTTTCTTGATAAAGCAAAAGCCCCCGGTTGAAGGCTAATTTTAGCGTGCTACATTATCAATACTGCTCGCTATTGAAAACGCCGGGTTCATCCAAAGAGAGAAAAACATGTCTGAAATGCAAGCTCCTGTCCGTTCTTTTGACCAAGTTAACGATAATCCAGTCTTATTTGAACACTCGGTCACCACCCCCATCATTGAAGGAATGAATCTTGCATTGGCAAGTTTTCAAGCGCTTTATCTGCAATATCAAAAGCACCACTTTGTCGTGGAAGGTGCTGAGTTTTATTCCCTACACGAGTTTTTTGCAGAAGGCTATGGACAGGTGCAAGGCTACGTCCACAAAATTGGCGAACGCTTGAATGGGTTGGGAGGGGTTCCGGTCGCTAGTTTTGCCAAGCTTGCCGAATTGTGCTGCTTCACGCCAGAGCCTGATGGTGAATATGCTTGCCGTCAAATGGTGGAGCATGATTTACAAGCGGAACAAGCGGTGATTAATTTGTTGCGGCGGCAAGCGCCACAGGCAGAAAGCTTGGGCGATCGCGCGACCCGTTTGCTATACGAGCAAATGTTGTTAGAAACGGAAGATCGAGCCTTTCATCTAGCCCACTTCTTGGCTAAAGATAGTTTGACCTTCGCTTACGTCGTTACCAATAACTAATTTTGAACTCAAGATTGAAAAGTTTAGAGTCCCGATCAACTTGATTTCTTGTCACTGCAATCTCAATTCCTAGGTGTCTTCTAGACACCTTTTTTGATTATCTTGCTGTAGCTACTCTTACAGAGTTTTGTAAGATGAAGCCATAAGATTTAGTAGGTTAATACCCTTGCATCCTTTGATTGATCGATCTTGTCTATCCGTCTATATTCTGATTTTTCATGGCAGTTCTGATCCACGATCGCGCATTGCCTCAGAAGCTTTGGCAACCCGTTTCCGCGATCGCATGTCCCTTCCTAGCCCAGATTATCCTTTGGTTTACGCGGCTTATTTAGAATGCCATCCGTTGCCATTGCATCAACAGATTGAACAAATTGTCCACCAGATTCAAGCCAAAAATCCGCTCCCCAAGATTGCTCTACGGCTGCTGCCAATTTTTTTGTTACCCGGAGTGCATTTGCTCGAAGATATTCCGGCTGAAATTGCCCAAACTCAGCAATTATTAGGGGATAACGTGATGCTAGAGGTGACTGCTCATCTGGGTTCACATTCCGGTTTACGGCAGTTGCTCTCCGAACGCATGTCGTCTTTATCGATGGAAGCTTGGATTTTACTTGCCCATGGCAGTCGTCGATTGAATGCCAATCAACCGATCTCAGCCCTTGCCAATGATCTGGGTGCCACCGTTGCCTATTGGTCAACGTCACCCAAATTGGAATCGTGTCTGCAAGACCTGGTTAGCTCAGGCTGCAAACAGGTTGGCATCTTGCCTTATTTCTTGTTTCACGGCGGCATCACCGATGCGATCGCCCAATCCATCACCCAATTTTCCCCGCAGCATCCTACGCTCACAATAACCCTCACCGATCCACTCTATGCCAGCCCCAGACTGGTTGACTTGCTGGTGGATTTGGCAAAAAAATGACGACACTCTAAATCTTGCACTTCTTTTGATCTGTTCTCTACCCCCTTGTTCCCTCTCCTTTCTATGACTCAACTCGGCAAAGTTTACCTCGTTGGCGCTGGACCCGGTGATCCTGGCTTAATGACCCTCAAAGGCAAATCTCTTTTAGAGTGTGCTGATGTCGTGATCTACGATGCTCTGGTCAGCCCCCAAATTTTAGCGATGATTAATCTGAAGGCGGAGCAGATCAATGCCGGGAAGCGGCGGGGAATGCATTCGCTGGTACAGGAAGACACGACTCAATTGCTGGTGAATAAGGCTCAGTCAGGCGGCTGCATTGTGCGCCTCAAGGGCGGAGATCCGTTTATCTTTGGGCGCGGGGGTGAGGAGATGGAAGAATTGGTGGCAGCCGGAATTCCAGTGGAAGTAGTGCCGGGGATTACCTCTGGGATTGCCGCCCCCGCCTATGCAGGCATTCCCCTCACCCATCGCAACTACAGTTCCTCAGTCACCTTTGTCACCGGGCATGAAGGCGCTGGAAAGTATCGTCCGGCTGTGAATTGGCAGGCGATCGCCCATGGATCAGAAACTATCGTGATTTACATGGGGATTCACAATCTGCCCTATATCATTGGGCAACTATTAGCGGCAGGGTTAAGCACTACGACCCCCATTGCCCTGATTCGCTGGGGAACTCGCCCAGAGCAAGAAGAACTCAGCGGCACCCTGGAAACCATTGTGCAACAGGTCGAAAAAACGGGGTTTTCGGCTCCCGCGATCGCGGTGATTGGGCAAGTCGTTACCCTCCACGCCATGTTGGCAAATTGTAGACCGCCCCAAACCAATCATTAGCGGTTCGCTAAATCATTGGTTTTTTCTACTCCGCACTCCGCACCCGCCAATCCGCACTCCTTAGTTAGGGAAGTCAATCAGTTCCTCTTCCGCAGGGTCAAATGCACGCCAGCCAGTCGCTTGGCAGATCGAGCGGATCACATCCATAACGACCGCCTCCTCTCCCGTATATACATCCAACCCCAGCATCAAAATTGGCTCGTCGTCTGGAATATAAAACTCTAGATGGCACTGTTCGCTAACCACACCCCCGCGATCGGGATGGGTGGGATTCACCGGAAATTTCCAATCCGGACAGGTTTTGGACAATACGGACAAGACTTCTGATCTGCGTCCTAAGGGAAGCATATCTGCATTGGTAACCCCTTCAAAGGAGGTGATAGTCTTAGAAATGTTGATAAGATCAATTTGCCGAGTCATGGATCACTGTGATGAGCGTTTGTTCGGAGCCGAGGACATTAATTTAGAGCGGTAGACTTAGTAGGTAAAGCTTCAGAAGTCAGATTTGCTGGCAATCGGGAATTACATCCACAGTCTAAAAACTCTCTAATCAGAGTGTAAGATGAATCCTACCCGCTCACTCTGTAAGTTTTCCAACTTAATTTCTACTAAAAATTCCAACTAAAATAATTGTCCCTGAATGAGTGTATCTGGTTAGCGAAGAAGTTGCCTGCCCAAATTGAATTGCAAGTTGAAGCGGAAGACTCTGGAGAACGGCTCGATGCGTTTCTAGCAGAGCAATTGGTTGATTTGTCGCGATCGCGTGTGCAAAAACTTATTGTTCAGCAACAGGTGATGCTCAACGGTGAGGTTTGTCTCTCCAAAAAAGAATTGGTGCAGACGGGCGATCGCATTGATCTCACCATTCCCGATGCAGAGCCGCTCAACCTTCAGCCCGAAAACATTCCCCTGGATATTTTGTATGAAGATGCGGAACTGCTGATTGTAAATAAGCCTGCGGGGTTGGTCGTGCATCCCGCTCCCGGACATTCCAGCGGCACCTTGGTGAATGCGCTGCTGTGGCATTGCCGCACGGAGTCGGGGGCAAGCACGCTATCAGGCATTGGCGGCATTCAGCGCCCTGGCATCGTCCATCGGCTAGACAAAGACACCACCGGGGCGATCGCCATTGCTAAGAGCGATCGCGCCCATGTTCATCTACAGCATCAGTTCCAGCACAAAACGGCACGGCGAGATTATCTGGGCATCGTCTACGGTGCGCCTAAAACTGAAAGCGGCACGGTGAATGCACCGATTGGGCGCAATTCTGGCGATCGCCAGAAAATGGCGATCGTGGCTGAACTTGATGGTGGACGAGCCGCCGTCACGCACTGGCAGATCAAGGAACGGATTGGCAACTACACGCTGATCAACTTTGAGCTAGAAACCGGGCGGACTCATCAAATCCGGGTACATACTGCTTATTTAGGCCATCCGATGGTGGGCGACCCCGCCTATGGATCGGGGCGGTCTGTGGGGGTGAATTTGCCAGGTCAAGCACTCCATGCCTGGAGACTGCGGTTGCAGCATCCCGTGTCAAACGAGTGGATAGAAGCGATCGCCCCGGTTCCAGGTGCTTTCACCACACTGCTAGAAGTGCTGCGAAAGCGCCAGTAGGTAAAGAGTTTTGAGTTCGGAGTTTGGAGTTCGGAGTTTGCCCCTCGCCTTTACTGCGGTTTTAGCAGCGTCACTTTAAGGGTGAAGTTGCCCGCAGCGACCTCGCCAAACGATCTCACCCGAATGGAGTAAACGCCCGTTTTGGTAATGCGGGTAAATAGCAATGAATTGGTTGTGCCGTCGGGTCCATCGTCGTTTTCGGCAACCGTTGTCCCGTCGCTAGCCAGCAGATAAACAATCGTGTCAAAGTTTTCGGATGCCAGATCGATTGCCAGTTGGCTGCCCGCTTGGAGCGACACGACATAATCACGGGCAAAGCCGCCTTGCCCGGTGGGAATGTCTTTATTCGACAGCTTATCGACAACATTTTTGCCCGGGGTCAGCGGGATCGGCGCATAAACGGTGGTTTGAGCGCTGGCGATCAATGGATTGGCAGTGATTAGAAGTCCGGCGATCGAGGATACAAAAACGGAATGGAGGACAGCAAAGAGGCTCGACATGAAAATTTTCCGGCAGCAAAATATATGCGATTCTCCTAATTATGACTCAGAGAGTAAGGAATTCACTGAATTAATCGGTTTGTTCGCGCTAATGCTTCTTCTAAATCAGATAGCTGCACCGCACCTGTGAGGGGTTCTCCATTGATCACGAAAAATGGAGTGCCCTCCACGCCTAACTTTTCTGCTATCTCCAAATCTTGATTGATTGCTGCTGCCGCTGCACTACTCGTGCGATCGCGCTCAAATTTCGCCAGATCTAGTCCCAAAGATTTTGCGGTTGCTTGATACAACGTTTCACCCAACTGCTTTTGGCTGGCAAACAGAGCATCGTGAAACTCCCAAAATTTGCCTTGTTGTCCGGCTGCCCACGCCGCTTTAGCCGCCGGTAGCGCCTCCGCATGGATGGAAGTCAGCGGCAAATGCTTATAGGTCAGCGTCACCGTATCGCTATGTTTTGCCATGAATTCTTTCAGCGTTTCATTGGCTTTCGCACAGTAAGGACATTGAAAATCGGAAAACTCCATCAGCAAAACTTTCCCATTTTTCGCTCCCTTGGTTGGCGATGTTCCAATCACGGCTTTCGGGTTCGTTTTTATCTGCTGCAAAAAAGATTGTTGTGCTTTTCGCTGAGCCTCTTGCTGCTTTTTTTGGTAAGTCTGTACCGTCTCTAAAATGGCTTCTGGGTTCTCCCGAATAATTTGCAAGACTTGATCCCGTAGTTGGGGATTAATGTCGCTACCGCCTGCTTCTGCGGGGAGCCAACGGTTGATCAAGGCGATGCAGACTACCGCCACCAGCAATCCAGGCAACCGCTGAAACTTGATGAATTTTCCGACCTGTGTGGTTGCCAATTTCCAAATCTGCTTGCGCCCCATAATATCCTCCTCACACTTCACTGCTTGCGATCGCCCCCATTCTGCCACAGGGATCTTGAAGTTGGGGTTGCAACCCGATGGCATCGCTCCAGACTCCCGACGAACGGCTGCGTCTAGTTGGCACAGAGGCGATACACTAGGAAAGCATTTGCGTCGCATGAGGTATGGCATGGCATCCATTCGGGAGTTGCACCAACAACTGATTCAAAAAGAGCGATCGGCGGTAGAAGTGACTCAGGCAGCCCTCGATCGCATTCAAGCAGTGGAACCACAACTGCACAGCTTTTTGCAAGTAACGGCAGACCACGCCCTGAATCAAGCCCAACAGGTGGATGCCAAAATTGCCGCAGGTGAGGAAATTGGATTGTTGGCAGGCATCCCTATTGGTATTAAAGACAACATTTGCACCAAAGGCATCCGCACCACCTGCGCCTCTCGCATCTTAGAAAACTTTGTGCCGCCCTACGAATCTACTGTCACCCAAAAGCTAATGGATGCAGGCAGCGTCATGGTGGGCAAAACGAACCTGGATGAGTTCGCGATGGGTGGCTCGACTGAAAACTCGGCATTTCACCGCACTGCCAACCCTTGGGATCTTTCCCGCGTGCCGGGTGGCTCTTCGGGCGGTTCGGCGGCAGCGGTGGCGGGTGGCGAATGTATCGTTTCCCTGGGTTCCGATACAGGTGGTTCGATTCGTCAACCGGCTGCTTTTTGCGGCATTGTTGGCATGAAACCCACCTATGGTTTGGTGTCGCGCTATGGACTGGTGGCGTTTGCTTCGTCGTTGGATCAAATCGGTCCCTTTGGGCGATCTGTGGAAGATGCGGCAATTTTGCTAGGGGCGATCGCCGGACACGACCCCAAAGACTCCACCAGCCTTAAAGTTGACATTCCCGACTACAGCCAATTTCTGATTCCTGACCTAAAGGGCAAAAAAGTTGGCATCATCCAAGAAACCTTTGGCGAAGGCTTAAGTCCCGATGTGGAAAAATCAGTTCGCGCCGCCATCCAACAGCTAAAAGATTTAGGCGCTGAAATTATCGATATTTCCTGCCCCCGTTTTCGCTACGGCATCGCCGCCTACTACATCATCGCCCCCTCTGAAGCCTCCGCAAACCTCGCTCGGTACGACGGCGTAAAGTATGGCGCTCGTGCTGAAAACGCCGACAACTTGATGGAAATGTACACCCGCACTCGTGCTGAAGGCTTTGGAGCCGAGGTGAAGCGCCGGATTATGATTGGCACCTATGTATTATCCGCTGGCTACTACGATGCCTACTACCTAAAAGCCCAAAAAGTCCGCACGCTTATAAAGCAAGACTTTGAGGAAGCTTTCAAAAAAGTGGATGTGTTGGTTTGCCCGACCGCACCTTCCACGGCATTCAAAGCAGGCGACAAATTTGCCGATCCCCTCAGCATGTACCTGATTGACCTGATGACCATTCCCGCGAACCTGGCAGGGCTTCCGGGCATCAGCGTTCCCTGCGGCTTTGATGCTGACGGGTTACCGATTGGTCTTCAGCTAATCGGTAACGTTCTCCGCGAAGACCAAGTCCTTCAAGCCGCCTACGCCTACGAGCAATCCACCAATTGGCATCAAAAAACACCCAAATTAGATTAAGCAACGGGATAGAACTCTATCCCAGCGTCATGTATTTAAGAGCTTGTTTGTTACTAATTCGACTAAACCAACTCTTCAAGAATGTTCAACTGTGGTTAGCTTAGCCAGTAAGAGAGTGTTTGCAAATAAACATTGCGAAAGTATTTACAAAATCCAGTTAAACAGCGTACTAAAAAGTCAGCGTTGAGTGAGGTTAAACATGGGACAACATAAAACTTATAGCAGTGATTTAACGGATGCCGAGTGGCAAAGGATTGAGCCTTTGTTACCTACAGAAAAACCCGTAGGGCGATTGCGGGAAGTGAATTTACGGGAGGTGTTAGATGCCATTTTTTACCGAGTTGAAAATGGGGTGAAGTGGCGAAACTTACCGGCTGATTGTCTCTTATGGCAAACGGTGTATGGCTATTTTCGATTATGGGTGCGCTTAGGAGTATGGGAATCGATTAATCAGGCTTTAGTCAAGCAGGTGCGACACTCAGTCGGACGAGCGGAAGCACCGAGCTTAGGAATCATCGATAGCCAATCCGTCAGATTGGGAGAAAAAAGGGGGCGCAAATCGGGGTCGATGGCTACAAAAAGCTCAAAGGTCGCAAACGTACGGTGGGGGTCGGATGTCTTAGGGTTAGTGCTCAAGTGTCATGTGGGAGCCCGCCAATCAAGCCGATGTCAACGCTGCCCCTTGGGTCTTGTTTGCGATGGTAAAAACCTACGAGCGACGGGCTAAGATCTTGGCAGACCAAGGATACTGAGGGGAACTAGAATACGGCATCAAAGCGTTGTACGGAGTTGTACGGAGTGGAATTTGAAGTCGTAGAGCATCAGGAAAAAGGGTTTACGGTTCAACCGAAGCGCTGGGTTGTGGAACGAACTTGGGCATGGCTAGAGAATTGCCGAGGCTTAATGCGAGACTATGAACGATTGCCAGAGAATCATGAGGCAATGGTCCATGGGGCAATGATTCGGTTGATGCTGCGGCGACCAGAAAATAATTGCAGAAGATGGAAGAACGAATCAGCTTAATACTCCTTTGCAAACACTCTCTAAAAGAGGAAGAGAATGGAGACATTAGGGAAGGAATCTTGATGTTACTTTCTCGTCTTCTTTGTCAATGTTTCAGGTGCCGCCCATGGGGCGATCGCTCGGCTCTATCACCCGCATTTCGGTAACGCACTTGTAGAAGCAGATGATGCCATGATCGAAGATATTGCCATGTTTATTGGTTAGTCTTCTTGCAATCAATCCCTGCTGTAAGGCATCTTATGACCCATTCTTTATCGATTAATTTGGCATTTTTACCGATCGCCCCAACGGGATTAGCCACCTATGCGATCAATCTGTTGCCTCATTTGAAATCACTTGATCCGGCTTTATTTGTGGCAAAAGATCAGCCAGGATTTGAGTGTTATTCGGTTCCTGATCATTTGACCCATGAGCAGGGCAGGAAAGGACATTTTTCTCGCTTGTGGTGGACTCAGTTTCAGGCACCCAGGCTCTATCAAAAAGCGCGATCGCGGCTCTTATTTTCTCCTATTCCAGAATCACCTTTATGGTCAAATTGTCGATCGATTGTGACGGTTCATGATTTAATTCCGCTGCGCTTTTTCCGCAAAAACACGCCTCTCTGGCTCTATCAAAAGTACTATCTACCACAGGTTTTAAACCAAGCAGAACATATTATTTGCAATTCTCAGGCAACGGCGCAGGATATTATCGATTTTTTTGGGATTTCGGCTGATAAGATTACCCCAATTTTGTTGGCGCATGACGCAGCCAATTTTCGATTTCTAAATTTACCAACCCGCAATTATTTTCTTTATTTAGGGCGCAATGATCCCTATAAAAATCTTCAGCGATTAATTGGTGCGTTTGCTTCGATCCCCAATTTTTCAGACTATGAATTGTGGATTGCGGGACCGATGGACGATCGCTATACGCCTGATTTAATCCTACAAATTGAAGCGCTTCAATTAACTCACCAAGTCAAGTTTTTGAGCTATGTTCCCTACTCGGAATTGCCGACCATCATTGGTCAGGCGATCGCGCTGGTGATGCCAAGCTTGTGGGAAGGCTTTGGCTTGCCTGTGCTGGAAGCGATGGCGTGTGGCACTCCGGTGATTACCTCTAACCTATCGTCTTTACCAGAAGTGACGGGGGATGCGGCGTTGTTGGTTGATCCCTATGATATGACTGCGATCGCTCAGGCAATGCAGGTGATCGCGGCTGATCCTAGCCTTAGAAATCAACTGCAACAGGCAAGCCTTGCCAGAGCCGCACAGTTTAGCTGGGCGAAAACCGGAGATGCAACCGCTGCAATTTTGCGACAATATCTGTAGTGTATGTATCCTTTTGCTATGAACCCGTCGATCGCTGACCTGAGATTGAATTACACCCGCCAATCGCTGTTAGAAGCCGATATTCACCCCGATCCGATTCAGCAATTTCAAACCTGGTTTGATCAGGCGATCGCCGCAAACCTGCTGGAGCCGAATGCGATGACTCTGGCGACGGCGACTTCCAACGGGATTCCGTCAGCACGAATTGTGCTGCTTAAGGCTGTCGATCCGCGAGGGTTTGTGTTTTATACCAATTACAACAGTCATAAAGGGCAGGAGTTAGCTGCCAATCCTCAAGCGGCGCTGGTGTTTTTGTGGGGTGAGTTGGAGCGCCAAGTGAGAATTGAGGGCGCGGTTGAGAAGATTGCGGATGGGGAGACGGAGGCGTATTTTCGTAGTCGCCCAAAGGAGAGTCAGTTGGGCGCTTGGGCATCGGATCAAAGCTGCGTGATTCCAAATCGTGAGGTGCTGGAGCAACGTTTAGTAGACTTGACCCAGAAATATCACGATAAAGCAGTGCCGCGTCCGCTTCACTGGGGTGGTTTTCGGGTGGTGCCGCGCACGATCGAGTTTTGGCAAGGACGACCCAGCCGCCTGCACGATCGCCTGCGCTATCGGCTTGAGGCTGGCAGTTGGAGCATTGAGCGTTTGTCACCTTAAAATTTGGTGCGTTGAGCGTAGCCGAAACGCTCACAGTCTCTTTAATAGGTGGCGATTAATGGTTGGCTGGCAGTGACAACATCCTGTCGTGCCCAGTCGTCGGCAGCGAGGATGTCTTCTAAGTTGGGATCGGGGCGATTTTGGGATTGGTAGCGATCGCAGGTTTGCTCGATCAGCCGGGGGATATCTAAAAAGCGAATTTTCTCTTCTAGGAATAGGGCGACGGCTTGTTCATTGGCGGCGTTTAGCACGGCTGGCATACAGCCGCCTGCTCGTCCGGCGGCGTAGGCGAGTTGCATACACGGATATTTTTCGTGATCGGGTTCGCGGAAGGTGAGACTGCCGATTTTGACTAGATCGAGGGGTTCCCAATTCGTGGCAATGCGATCGGGGTAAGAGAGCGCATACAGCAGCGGGAGGCGCATATCTGCCCAGCCCAGTTGTGCCAGCACAGAGGTATCTTCCAGTTCAATCAGCGAGTGAATAATGCTTTGGGGATGGATGACGATCGCGATTTGGTCATACTCTACGTCAAACAAATAATGGGCTTCAATCACTTCCAGCCCTTTGTTCATCAGCGTGGCAGAGTCAATGGTGATTTTGCGACCCATCGTCCAATTGGGATGTTTAAGGGCATCGGCAACGGTCACCTGCGCCAGTTTTTCCACGGGGAAATCTCGAAACGAGCCGCCGGATGCGGTCAGCAAGATTCGCCGCAACCCGCCCGGTGGCACGCCCTGGAGACATTGGAAAATTGCCGAATGCTCAGAATCCGCAGGCAGCAGTTTCACGCCATATTGCTTGACCAAGGGCAACACCACTGGAGCGCCAGCAATCAGGGTTTCTTTGTTAGCGAGGGCAATATCTTTCCCTGCTTTGATGGCGGCGATCGTCGGCAGCAATCCGGCACAGCCAACAATGCCCGTCACGACCACATCGGCTTCCGCACAGCGTGCCACTTCGATTACACCCTCTTGACCCGCCAGTAAGGTTGGCTGTGGTGAAAGATCGGCGATCGCGGCTTTCAGTTCAGGTAATTTATCTGCATCAGATAGCGCCACGATTAGCGGACGAAACTGCCGCACCTGTTGGGCTAACAGTTCCACATTGCGCCCTGCCGCTAATCCCACAATCCGAAACTGGTCTGGATATTGCGACACAATATCCAGAGTTTGAGTACCGATGGAACCTGTAGAGCCAAGAAGGGAAAGTGCTTTCACGATAGTGCCGCTCAATCACGCCTTCCCTATCTTACGGGCTGGTGTAGACAATCCTAAAGAAAATCTGGATAAAAAAAGAAGGTGCGCGATCGCACCTCCTTTCTAGAGTAGAAAGCCATCAAATCTGTGGCTCTACACCATTCCACCCGCTGCTTGAAAACGCGCCCGTGTTCGTTTCAATGCTTTGGTTGCTTTAATAAATTCTTGTCGAGAACCACTTTGCTGAGCTTTATTAAATTGCTCTTGTGCTGCTGTGAATGAGACACGAGCTTCTTCCTTGTTGATGGAATCGCCTCGTTCTGCGCCATTCACCAAAATGATCACTTCATCCGCATCAACTTCTGCAAAACCGCCCATTAAAGCGATCGGAATCCAAGTATTTTTATCAGACCGGACTCGCATTACGCCAGTATCCAGCGCGGTCAGCATGGGAGCATGTCCGCCTAAAATACCAAGCTGCCCGGTTGTGCTAGGCAAAATCACTTCTTCAGCCTGAGAATCCCAAACTGTTTTATCAGGAGCAATTACACGAACAGTTAACGGCATAACTTAATTGTGAGTTTAGTTTTAAGGTTTAAATTTTGAGTTTTGAGCAAGCTAGTAGCTACTCAAAACTCAAAACTGAGCGATTGTCCCTTGTCTACTTGCCTTCAGCTTTCAGCTTTTCGCCCTTAGCGATCGCTTCATCAATGCTGCCAACCATGTAAAACGCTTGCTCAGGATATTCATCCAAAGAGCCAGATAGAATCTGTTTAAAGCCTTTGATCGTATCGGGCAGAGAGACATACTTACCTGGCGAACCAGTAAATACCTGTGCCACAAAGAATGGCTGAGATAAGAACCGCTCAATCTTACGGGCACGAAACACGATCAGGCGATCGTCTTCAGACAACTCATCCAACCCCAGAATTGCAATAATGTCTTGCAGTTCCTTATAACGTTGCAGCGTAGACTGCACTGCCCGTGCGGTCGAATAGTGTTCTTCTCCCACAATGTTAGGTTGCAGCATTGTAGAGGATGAATCCAACGGATCGACCGCAGGATAAATGCCCTTAGATGCCAAACTGCGAGATAGCGTTGTGGTGCCATCCAGGTGGGCAAAGGTGGTTGCAGGTGCAGGATCAGTCAAGTCATCCGCAGGCACATAGACCGCTTGGATGGAAGTAATCGAGCCTTCAGTCGTGGAAGTAATCCGCTCTTGCAGATCGCCCACATCAGTTCCCAAGGTTGGCTGATATCCCACGGCAGATGGCATCCGACCAAGTAGCGCTGATACTTCAGAACCTGCTTGCACAAACCGGAAGATGTTATCGATAAACAACAGCACGTCTTGCTTGTTCACATCACGGAAATATTCCGCCATGGTCAAAGCCGAAAGACCGACGCGCATTCTGGCACCGGGCGGTTCGTTCATTTGACCATAGACCAACGCAATCTTGGATTCGCTGAGGTTATCTTTGTTGATAACGCCGGACTCCATCATTTCGTTGTAAAGGTCATTGCCTTCACGGGTGCGTTCGCCAACACCACCAAACACCGACACTCCGCCATGATTGGTGGCAATGTTGTTAATCAATTCCATCATAATGACGGTCTTACCAACGCCTGCCCCACCAAACAGCCCAATTTTGCCGCCGCGCCGATAGGGCGTTAGCAGGTCAATCACCTTAATTCCGGTTTCAAAAACCGAGGGTTTCGTTTCCAGTTCCGTGAGCTTAGGAGCATCGCGGTGAATGGAATAATACTCTTTGGCATTGACGGGACCTTGTTCATCGACAGGTTCGCCTAAAACGTTGAAAATTCGACCCAAGGTGGCATCACCGACTGGAACACTAATGGGTGCGCCACTATCCATCACTTCCATGCCGCGAACCAACCCATCGGTCGAACTCATGGATACGGCACGAACTTGGTTGTCGCCTAGTAGCTGCTGTACTTCACAGGTGACGTTAACTTCTGTGCCTGCTGGATTGGTGCCTGTGATCTTTACAGCGTTGTAAATTTCGGGCATCTTCCCATTTGGGAATTTAATATCTAATACAGGACCAATGATTTGCGTAATGTAGCCGATGCTTTTTTTCTCTGTGGTGGTGACCATGCTTACGCCCTATTCTGTGACTCAGCGACTTGAATGTTTTATTAGCAAACAATCTTAAAAATTGTCACCAATAAGCTTATCACTGAATAGGTAACAGATGATTGCAGAGATTTTGAAAGCGAGGGAAGGGGAAAGTTCGGGGTTGGGAGTTCGGGGTTCGGGATGCGGGGTTCGGGATGCGGGGGGCGAGTTTTGAGTTTTGAGTTCATGGAAAATTACTCCGCACTCCGTACTCCTCTTAGACTGAGCAGGGAACTTTGAATGAACTGCTGGAGTAGGTACTTCGGCAGTCTTGCATGTCTATATAGAGTTGGCGTTTGATTTGAATGTTTTTGAGATGTTTTTTGACGGTGTCTTCGGTGATGTAAAGCGCGATCGCAATCTGTTTGCGGCTGTTGCTGGCTCGGCGACGCAGCCAAACTTCAGTTTCTCGTGGGCTGAGTTTCCAGGTTTGCGCTTCGGCGATCGCCAATCCCTGAGCCGCCTGGTTTTGATCTTGTAGTTTGACGAGGATGTAGGGGCGATCGCCCGTATCTAGTTGCAGCCATTGCACCCGAATCCGGAGATTGACGGTAGTAGACTCAACTTCCGATTCCAGCACAATCGGCTGATTGGGATATAAGTCGCGGCTGTCGATTAGAGCTTCGCAGGCTTGCCAAACGATTTCAGGCAGGATGCTCGTTTGACCCGTGAGTTGTAGACAGAGTTGCTTGGCGGTGCTGTTGGCATAGTGGAGTTCTTGCTGATCGGTGAGGACTAAAATACCATCCACAAAACCTTCAAGAACGGCTTGCAGCAAAAATTGGGGGCTTGTTGAAGTAGACATAATGTTGGGGGGCTATGAACATTACAGTTTCAGCGATCGCGGGAGTTGGCGGCTCAGATCGCCCATAAAGTTATCTTTAATCCATTGCGCTTTGGTCTGAGCCATGTCTAAACGTTGCTATATCCAAACTCTAACCAGCCATCTGGGAACTCGCAGTGAGAAAAAGTCACAGACTTTGAGGTAAGAAAAGGTCATGCTCTTTTAAAGAGCTACATCAAATTCTTTAAGCGTTACTGGTTTTTAAGTCATCAACCGCTTACATAAATCTCACATCAATAGGTGAAGCGATCGCAGTTTGCCCTAACTACACTGGAAGCAAAGGGAGTGCTAGACCACTGCTAAGCTCTGAGGATTCTGTCGCAGAAGTGCTGATTTTTCGATTCAGGAACCTTAGAGTTGCATCGTGAAGCTTATAGCAACAAATGGCTGCCCCCGACCATGTTGCGCCACATAGGGTGATCGACTATGACGATTGAAGAAGCGCTGACTATTCTGGATAATGTGCTTGGGCAAACAACCCTCAACGATACGCAAGAGCTTGTATTTCGTCATGCTTGGGAAGACTGGACTTACGAACGCATGGCAGAACAATTTGGCTACACCACCGATCACATCAAAAATGTGGGTGCTGAACTGTGGGGGTCGCTTTCTGTTTTAACGGGAATCAAGGTCACTAAACGCAATTTGCAGGCAGTATTGCGGCGCTGGGCAGAGCGCCATTGCCCAGCGGCAGATTTGTTTCAGTCCACTGCGCCCAATTCCACTGCGCCCAATCCCCGCCAAGATTGGGGTGAGGCACCTGACAGCACTTGCTTTACCGGACGAACCCAAGAGCTAGCGACGCTAGAGCATTGGATTGTGGAAGAGCGCTGCCGATTGGTGGCGTTGATGGGCATGGGCGGCATGGGCAAAACGGCGCTGGCGGTCAAGTTAGCCCAGGCGGTGCAGCATCGATTTGAGTATGTGGTGTGGCGATCGCTCCATAACGCTCCCACCGCATCAGATCTAGTCGCCGATTTGATTCAGTTTTTATCAGATGGGCAGGAAACTCAAGTAACGCTTGCTGCCGATTTGGATAGTCGAATTTTGCGGTTGATCACTTACCTGCGTCAGCATCGCTGCCTATTGATTTTAGATAATGCGGAATCCGTGTTGCCCGGTCAAGAGCAGCAGCGATTGGAGCTTGAAGGCTATACAACCCTCCTAAAACGCCTGAGCGACCTAACCCATGAAAGTTGCCTGATTCTCACGAGCCGTGAAAAGCCAGAAGCGATCGCCTGGAATGAAGGCATTACCTTACCCGTGCGATCGTTTCCGCTAGCGGGTTTAAACGCGATCGATGGCAAAACCTTATTTACTCGCAAAGGTGAATTTCGAGCGACTGAAGCAGACTGGCAGCACTTGGTGCAACACTATGCTGGAAATCCTTTAGCGCTAAAAATAGTAGCGGCGGCAATTCAAGAATTATTTAGCAGCAATGTATCTGATTTTTTGACCATTCTTGGCACATTTGTCTTTGACGATATCCGCGACCTGATCGATCGCCAATTCAACTGTTTATCTGGGTTGGAACAAGAAGTGATGTACTGGTTGGCAATCAACCGCGAGATCACTTCTTTTACCGAGTTGCGAGATGATTTATTGTCGCCCCTTGCCCAGCAAAAGTTACCCGGCACCTTGCGATCGCTCAAACATCGCTTTTTGATCGAAGCCACCGCCACTGGATTTACCCTCCAGCCCGTTGTCATGGAATACGTGACTGAGCGGCTGATTGAGCAAGTCTGCCAAGAACTCAATTCCCATGTTTTATTCAATTCCAATCTCTCTCCTACTCAAGACTTCCCCCTTTCTCCCTGTCCTGCTTCTGCCGGTGCCCCGCGCTCGCTTCCCCTGCTCCACTCCCACGCGCTCCTCAAAGCTGAAGCCAAAGATTACCTACGAGAGAGCCAAACGCGGCTAATTTTGAACCCGATCACGAGTCGATTGGTGGCACTGCGATCGCCCCAAGAAATTACAAAATGTGCCCAGGCACTATTGACAGACATGCGATCGCAGCCCCAACTTGCGGCTGGATATGCGACTGGCACGGTGATCAACTTGCTGAATCATCTCAAGCTGGAGTTAGCTAATTTTGATTTTTCCAACCTGACGATTCGCCAAGCCTATCTCCAAGATGTAGACCTGCATCAAACAAACTTTGCTAACGCTCACTTTGTGCGCTCCGTGTTCAACGAATCCTTGGGAAACGTCTGGTCGGTTGCCTTTAACCCTGATGGAACCCTACTTGCGGTCAGCGATTCTGCTGGAGAAATTCACCTGTGGCAGATGGATAACGGCAAAAAAATCCTCACGTTTCGCGGTCACACTAACTGGGTTTGCTCCGTTGCCTTTAGCCCCGATGGAAAACTGTTGGCAAGCAGCAGCGCCGATGGCACTCTCAAACTATGGGAACTCGCAACCGGATATTGCTTAAAAACCCTGGAAGGACAGACGGATTGGATCGTATCGGTGGCATTCAGCCCCGATGGCAGCTTGGTGGCAAGCAGTGGCGTAAATTCGGAATCGATCCGTTTGTGGAGTGTGGCGACTGGAGCCTGTTTGAAGACGTTAGAAGGGCACGATCGCTGGGTGTGGGCGATCGCCTTTAGCCCCAACCGTTCTATCCTCGCTAGCGGCAGCGACGACTGCACGATTAAACTGTGGAACATCCACACAGGAAAGTGTCTCGATACCTTAAAAGGGCACACCGGCACCGTCAGTTCCGTTGCCTTTAGCCCCAGTGGCTCCTTTTTAGTCAGCGGCAGTGACGATCACACGATCAAACTCTGGGATGCCGAAACAGGCAAGTGCCTTAACACCCTTAGCGGTCATATCAACAAGGTGCGATCGGTCAGCGTTAGCCCCAGCGGTAAAACCGTAGTCAGCGCCAGCGAAGACCGCACAATCAAGCTTTGGGATGGGGCAACCGGGCAATGCCTACGCACCTTTTATGGACACACTGCCCACGTCCGCTCTGTTGCGTTTGCGCCCAATCCCCAGCATTTAGAGCAAGGCAAAGACTCTGACCCAGAAGCAAAAGACTCTGACCCAGAAGCATTAGATGGACTGATCGCCAGTGGTGGAGCCGATCAAACCGTGCGATTTTGGCATAGCCGGACGGGGCAATGCCTTAAGGTTATCCAAGGCTATGCCAGCTTTATGTTGGACGTTGCCTTTAGCCCTACTGATCCTCTACTCGCCAGCAGCAGTGCCGATCACACGATTAAATTGTGGAACCTGCAAACCCGTCAGTGCGTGAATATTTTGCGAGGACATCGCCAATGGGTGGGGTCAGTTGTTTTTAGCCCGGATGGTAAACTCCTTGCCAGCAGCAGTTTCGACCATACTGTGAAACTGTGGGAGGTGGCAACGGGAGCCTGTTTGCACACGCTGACAGGGCACACTCACTGGATTTGGTCGGCGGCTTTCAATGGCAACGGCACCCAATTGGCGACCAGTAGCTCAGATCACGGTATTCGCCTGTGGGATAGCGCCACAGGTCACTGTATAACGATACTAGATTGCCAGAGTAGCAATGTGCTGTCGGTGGCATTTAGCCCTTGCGATCGCGTTCTTGCCAGCGGCGATGATGACTGCCTCGTCAAACTGTGGGATCTTCACACAGGCACCTGTATTCAGCAGCTAACCGGACACACGTCACGAGTTCGCTCCATTGCTTTTACCCCCGATGGTAAATGGCTGGTCAGCGGCAGCGCCGATCGCACCATCAAAATTTGGGATTGGCAAACCGGAGCCTGCCTCAAAACCTTAACCGGGCACACCGCTTCAATTGAATCGATCGCAATTCAGCCTCACCAAACAGAGGTGCTAGCCAGTTCAGGGGTAGACGGCACGGTGCGACTGTGGAATTTGGCAACGGGTGACTGTTTTCAAGTGTGGCAAGGGCACGATCGCCGCGTTTGGTCGGTTGCCTTCGCCCCAGACGGAAAAACCCTTGCCAGCAGCAGCGAAGATGAAACCATTCGGCTTTGGAATGCTGAAAACGGTCACTGTGCAGGCATCCTCCGCAGTTCCCGCCCCTATGAAGCCATGAATATTGCGGGAGCAACTGGATTTACCAATGCTCAAAAGTCAACATTGAAAACCCTGGGAGCCGTGGAATTGGAGCCAGAATACGCCATTGATTCTTAATACACTCTACAAACATCAATCAACCTTTAAAAAAGCCTGATAGTACGCTCAAGCTTAATCCTTACTAGTTCAGGGTTTTGAATTCAGCCACTAGATTTTTGTAAAGCATTCTTACAAATCTTCCCGCAGTCGCCATTATTTTTTGGTTGCCTTCTTTGTCGGACTGATGATAGTAATGAATCCGCAGTGATGCGATTTCTGGGGT
>JBGTAZ010000148.1:0-4431 GCA_041749615.1 Leptolyngbyaceae cyanobacterium
ATGCTATCCTGCCCACTTTTGCGTAATGCATAGCCCAATGGGAGAGGGAACCGGAAATGTCTGAAAGCCCTTCTCGTTGGGGAGAAAGGTTGGGATGAGGGCAAATTAGCTGCACATCAGGTAACAAAACATAAAAAGCCATCTTTAATTAAAAACATTAACCATCGTGAATAAATTTGAAGATCTGGGAAATATAAACTATGGGTTTTCAAGGTTCTGTTGCCCTTTGAATGACTCGCACAAAAATTGCTTGCATCACTGTTCCTTCTCAACTTACCTACCTTAAACCACTGAAGAACCATGGGACTTTTTGACAAAATTTTCAACGTCCAGAGCAAAACTCAAGAAATACTTAGCCCAGCCGAAGCCTTTGGCGCATTGATGCTAGCCGCGATCTCGTCTGATGGATATCTGTCTGATGAAGAACTCGACGGACTGATTACCAGTCTTAATCGAATGCAAATGTACAAAAGCTTTCCGGCAGATGTGATGAGACGAATGTTCGATAAGTTGTTTGGTATTCTTAGGCGGGATGGGGTAGAAGCCCTATTCATGGGAGCTAAAGACTCACTTCCCTTTGAACTGCGAGAATCAGCATTTGCCGTTGCAACCGATCTAATTCTGTCAGATGGTATTGTGACTGAGCAAGAGCAGCAATTTCTCAATCAGCTTTACCAAGCTTTAGAGATTACAGATGAAATTGCCACAAAAATTGTAGAAGTAATGATGATCAAGAACCGAGGTTGATCGAGCGAACTTTAGGCGTTGCTTGACCATCCTCGTCAGAAGATGCCAGCAACGCCAAATAAGTTTTTACTTTTCCGTAAAAGGCTTCAAACACGCTGTAGTGGTAGTAGTTATCGGTAAGAGTCTATTGAAAATAAGGACAGCCAATGGCACGACAGCTTAAGCGGTGGGAATCGCCCCGCAAAGAAGGACGAAACGACAAAGGACGGGGTGGATCTGCCCGTCAGCGCCAGCGGAAAAAGCAGTTTCAAGCCCTGCGGAAGAAACTGAAGGAACAAACGGATAGTCAAGACAACAAAAATCAGAAAAACAAAAATGGGGAGGCAAATCGCTTCCCTTTTCTTTTGGCACCCATCGTTAGTGGCGCGTTAGTTGCTATTTCTCAATTAGATAGTAAAACTTATCGGGCATTAACTTGATTGGGTTGGCGTTGCCCGCTTTTCCGGTGGGATAGCCATTAAAGTCCAGTGCGGTCACTTTGAGCGAAGCGGCATCTGGACGGCGAAGAGCCACAGTACCAGACAAATTGCGAACCGTTAACAACGGATTCCCAACACTTTGAATTGTTTTGCGGCGAGAGCCAGTCGTTTTCCAGCCTAGAGTTTGCTCTTCTGACATGACTTGTAGCAGCATTCGGCGAGATCGCGTCAAGGGTTCATCATCCAGAGACACCAGCACCACGGAGCCATAGTCTAAATCAGATTGAATGCGAACCGTTTGCAAGGTTTGGGCACCCGCCTTGCGAAGAAACCCAGTGATTCCCTGAGCCTTGGCAGCATCGAACGTCACAAATCCTTTGTTGTAGTTCCACAGAAGTTGGTTTGTGATGCTGCGAACGGTTTTGGTGTCGCGATCGCGATACTGAGTCAAGTCTACTTGTCGTGCTGATCCGGCTTGATCGGTAAAATTCAGGTTTACCTTACCCACTAAAAACGCCAGTGGGTCAATGCTTTTAGCAGAATCGCTTTGTAACGACTGCCCCGTTGGAACATCGCTTGCCCGCAGGTCATCAAGGTTTTGCGGTGCGGTAATCGGTGCGCCCTTCAAGTTCAAAACATCTTGAATGTTAAGAGAGACATCCACCACCGAGTCTCCTGCGGCAATCAGCCCTTTGCGGTAAATCAGAGCCATCGCGGGAAATTGACCCATAATCACGGGAGAGGCGATCGGAAATTTCCCGAAAGAAGCCGTCCATGTGGGTTTAGTGGTTGCAAAGAAGAAAACTCCATCCGTGCCTTGAAGCAATCCATAGGTAGCTGCCAAAATGGGAAAATCTGCCCGAAACCGATTGGGTGTAGTCCAGTTGAGTTCCGTGATGGTAGACGGCTTACCGTTATAGCGAAGATCCATAATCGGGAGATCAAAGTCGTAGGGCTGTTTTTGGGTCAGGTCGGTAAACAGCAAGGCAGAACGGTCTTCATAGACATCACCCTGACTGACTGAATAGATATCTTCTCCGTCATGAAAGCTACTGAAGTAGCCATGCCGATCCATAAAATCGCCAACGGTGTTGGTGAGCTTGTCTACGGGACCCAAAAATTGGGCGCTGGCAGTGACCCAATTGGAGGCATAAATCAGCCCTGGATACCCCAACTCTTGCCGAATTAGCGTGATTGAATTCTGAAAAAATTGCTGTTGACTATTTGCCAAAAACGCGACCGTATCTTTTGCCCGGAGTGACTCTCGTTGGGCAACTAAGTCCTGTATGGGTAAAACACCTGCCCGTTGGTTATCCGGTGTATCTCCGGGGATGCTCCGATTCCAGGGGGAAGCCGTTTTCGCCCAGGCTTGATGAGCCTGACTCACAGATCCATATTTAGGGATGAGCCAGTCTGCAAACTGTTGTTCCAACGGTTCCATTTGAGCCGCCGGAATGGAATCGTAGGGCTTAAATGTCCAGAAAAAGTAAGAGTCTTCGTTGATCAGTTCGACCATGGCGATCGCAGGATCATCCCGTAGAGGTTTGCCCGTGTAGGGGTTGGGCGTAGTGAGGAGCGATCGCCACCAGCCATAGTAAATCGACTGAAACTCTGGATTAAAAAACAGCAGCGCAAAGGGATTTTGTCCTGTGTAACCTGCAAACTGGCTGGTTTTATCCAAGGTCAGCCATACGGGAAAGTAGATCGACAAGTTGATATAAATGCCCTCCTGCTTCATGGCGGCGATGAAGCCAAACAGCTTATCCAGGTCTTTGGGCGCAATGGTTTTCAAATCTTCTGACCACAGAGCGCCATGCAGCCGCACCATATTCACGCCTTTTTTTGCCAAGAAGCGCGCGGTTGATTTTGCCAGAGTTCTATCCATCTGGATAGCCTCCATATCCATGTTGACTGCCCAAAAGCGGACGGGGCGACCTGTTTTTTGATGAACAAACGCTTCACCGCGCACCTGAATTCGCCCGTTGTCGCCCGCAATATTTTCGTTGAGCGATCGCAAATCAATTGGGCTGGTCGTAAATGGATCTTGCTCTGGATCAAAGATGAATCCATCTTTAACCTGCGCCACAAAGCGCTGATTGGGCTTGAGCTTCCCTCTGGGCTGTAAAGGAGTTGGGGTCAACACGAAGCAATCAAAGGCAGCAGCGCCCTCCTGTTCAAGTAGCTCAATCCTTAGAGTGTGAGTTCCTTTCGCCAGTGTGACCTTGCCGAGACCCACCCAATTTGCCGACACACGCTTGCGAATGGCAACCCCATCCATCAGATAAGTATGCCGATTGACCTGTTGCCAGGGTTGATCATCCCAGCGCCAGCGAAACGGTCCATGTTGCCAAAACTTGCGACCGTAAAAGAAGTAGCGATCTGCAACTGGCACCTGCACTGAGTATTCTAAAAACAGGGTGTCGGCGCGTTTATCTTCTACCTCAATCCATTGCCCATTGGAAAGAATGGCTGATTCCGTCGCATTCGCAGGGGTGAAAGAGTTGATTTTAGGAGGAGGAAAATTCGTTTTTGTCGGTTTCTCAGCTTCCCACCCAATAAATGGGTCAGCGATTTTGACGGTTTTAACGGTCAGTGCTGCGCTGGGGGTTCCTTCCCAGTTTGCGATGAGGGGAGGCGATACGGGGGAGAATTGGTGACACCCGATCAGCAGGGTCAGGGTTAGCAGCAGGGCGATCGCAAATCGGCGCATGGTGCAACCTTACTGCTCAGGCGGATTTTTTTTGGGAATGCTTAACAAGGGTAAGGTCAGGCGAGAATCAGACGAGGGCAACCTATAGACCGAGGCACGATTCACCAAAGCCGTCGGTTTACGAGTCTGAAGTTGCCACCACCGTAGGGCGATCGCCATGCCAACCGTTCCCAAACCTAACGACATCAACACCCAATGGGCACTGAGTCCACCAATGGCGAAGTTCACCATACCCGCCGTTGCCGCAAAGCTGAGTACAGGCTCCCGACGATAGATTGATTTGACGCTGCGAGTCCACGAACTGTCCATACAAAAACTCTATCGAGATATTTCAAACACTCAAATATAATTCTAGTTTTTCTAATGTGATTGGGTTTAACAAAATCAAATCCCTTTAAAAAACTATCCGCTCCCATCTAGATAAAAGATAGGAGCGGTGTAGCGGGTCATCGGACTGAACCTAACTGCCGGAAGAAACTTTTGCGTAACTTATATTTAAGTTGACTTTGGAGCCTTCCGAAACATTAAATTATGGGCTAGAGAACGGCTCCGGCG
>JBGTAZ010000149.1:0-19589 GCA_041749615.1 Leptolyngbyaceae cyanobacterium
TGCCCGATTAGTCGGCGACGAAGAAACCCTGCTGGCACCCGTCAGCCCCATTCAAGATATTTGTATTTTTCCTTTGGTAGGCAGCGATCCCCGGCAGATTCCTTTAGCGCAGAAAAAAGTCCTGTGTCACCACTATGGCGAGATTTTGCGGAGCGTTAGCCCTCAAATTGCCACTATTTCGGTACGCTATGGCGACAGCGCCCAACGAACTATTTTGGCAACATCCGATGGCACCATGCTGGAACAGTCCTGGGTGGATATGGAAATGCGCTATGCGGCGACAGCCCGAAATGGCGATCGCGTGCAAACCGGGCGCGAAACCACGGGTTCTCGAAAAGCCTATGAGGATTTGAGCGGATTGGATATTCAAGTGCAAAGTGCTGCCCAACGCGCAGTCGATTCTCTGGCATTGCCCCCCGTCAAGGGCAACACCTACACCGTGGTGATTGACCCAATTTTGACGGGGTTGTTTGTCCATGAAGCCTTTGGACATCTGTCTGAAGCAGATATGGCGTATGAAAACCCTGATCTACTGGAAACCATGAGCCTCGGTCGGCAGTTTGGTCCAAAAGAGTTGCAAATTTTTGATGGCGCTGTTCCAGAAGGACATCGCGGCAGCTATGCCTACGATGACGAAGGCACTCCCGCCACAACCACGCAGTTGATCAAAGATGGCGTTTTAGTCGGACGGCTGCATTCTCGTGAAACCGCAGGCAAGCTAGGAGAGACTCCAACCGGAAATGCCCGCTGCTTAAACTACCACTACCCGCCGATTGTCCGCATGACGAACACCTGGATTGAACCGGGCAAAACTCCTGTTGCAGACTTATTTGATGGCATTCAAGAGGGCGTATATGCCTGCAACTGGATCGATGGCATGACCAATGGCGAAATGTTTACCTTTGCGGCGGGCGAAGCGTGGATGATTCGTAATGGCAAAATTGCTGAGCCGGTGCGCGATGTCACCCTGTCGGGAAATGCTTTCAAAACCCTGGCAAATATTGAAGCGATCGGCAACGACTTTTTTTGGGATGAGTCGGGCGGTTGCGGCAAAGGTGGACAAAGTGGCTTACCCGTCGGCTGCGGTGGTCCTAGCTTGCGCGTGCGGAATGTGGTTGTGGGCGGTGAGGCAATGGAGTAAAAGGGGTGTCCGGTGCTAGGGGTTGTCGATCGCAAAAATCGACATTTGGGATGAATCCATTCTCCCTAGCTGCTTGTTACAATGCTTTACATGAAGGTTAATATGCTGGATAGACCGCTGTAAACCTCTAATTTGTACCGTTGATTGCCCCTTCATCAGAGCGAAAACGACCTGTGACCTATTCTCCTTCGCTGCAAACGTCTGGAAACTTGGCTGAGCCGTTGGTTTTTACTGAAGAACCACTGCCAGAAGGAATACTGCTCAAACCTGCTGAGCCGCCGCTGCCCGATGTCGAGGCGCTTCGATATGACGCAGAAGCGATCGCGGCAGTTTACTCACAGCGTCCGTTTCAGGTTCTAAACCGAATTGTTCAGATTTTCCTGCCATTCCTCACCTATGGCTTCGTGTGGTGGTGGAACCGCAAATCTCCGTCCGAGGCTCAGCAGCGCAAACAGGCAATTCGGTTAAGAGAAATTTTGACTCGGCTCGGTCCCGCCTTTATCAAAGTCGGACAAGCACTTTCTACCCGTCCTGATTTGGTGCCGCCGATCTATCTAGATGAGTTAACCCAACTACAAGATCAGCTTCCCCCATTTGATAACGCCCTTGCTTACCAGTTCATTCAAGAAGAACTGGGCTTTCCACCTCACGCAATTTATGCTGAATTAACCGAAAGCCCGATCGCTGCTGCGTCTTTAGGTCAAGTGTATAAAGGCAAGTTGAAAACGGGTGAAGACGTTGCCGTTAAAGTGCAGCGCCCTGGACTCTCTGAAAGCATCGCGCTAGATATGTACATTCTGCGTAAAATTGCCGCCTTCTTAATGAAAAACGTCAAGCAAATTCGCAGTGATCTGGTTGCCATCATTGATGAATTTGCCGCTCGTATTTTTGAAGAACTCGACTATAGCCAAGAAGGACGCAACGCCGAGCGGTTTGCCGAACTGTATGGCAAAATTCCTGAAATCTACGTTCCTCGAATTTACTGGCAATATACGGGGCGGCGGGTTCTGACGATGGAATGGATCACGGGCACCAAACTGACCCAGCTAGATGCCATCCGCGAACAGGGGATTGATGCCAGCTATCTGATTTCTGTGGGAGTGCAGTGTTCCCTGCGGCAACTTTTGGAAAATGGCTTTTTCCATGCCGATCCCCATCCTGGTAATTTGCTGGCAACCCCAGACGGCAAGTTGGCGTATCTCGACTTTGGCATGATGAGTGAGGTGACTCCCACTCAACGCTATGGGTTGATTGAGGCAGTGGTTCATCTTGTGAATCGCGACTTTGAAGGGTTAGCCAATGATTATGTCAATCTCGGTTTTTTAGATGCGGACACCGATCTCACGCCGATTATCCCAGCATTAGCCTTTGTGTTTAATGATGCGTTGGGGGCTACTGTCGCCGAAATCAACATCAAGACCATCACCGATAAACTATCGGGCTTGATGTATGACTATCCCTTTCAGGTGCCTGCGTTTTTTGCGTTGATTATTCGATCGCTCGTGACGCTGGAAGGGATTGCCATTAACGTCGATCCAGAGTTCAAGGTGTTGAGCAAAGCTTATCCTTATGTTGCCAAGCGACTACTGACCGACCCAGCACCTGAACTACGGGCTTCCCTGCGCGATTTACTGTTTAAAGACGAGAGCTTTCGGTGGAACCGCCTAGAAAATCTGCTGAGAAACGCGCGTGACAGCAATGATTATGATTTGGGCAAAGTGCTTGACCAGAGTGTCGAATATCTCTTTTCTCCACGGGGCGACTTGATTCGATCGCAGCTAGTAGAGGTGATTGTTCGGGGCTTAGATACGCTGGGCAACAATGCCTTTCGCAGCTTCACTTATACCATTAGTGAACGGCTGGGGTTTGCCGTTACGCCTCCCCCGGTTTCGTCCACAGATCAGAAAACCTTTGAACACATTCAGCGGATTTGGGGGATCCTGCAGGAAACATCTGGATTTGACCCGCTCATGCTCTTACCCGTGATTCCTCGGCTGTTGGTCAAACCTGAGACTCACCAAATGGGGCAAAAGATCGCCGAAGGATTAACTCAACGGGCGTTAACTCGGCTGATTCGAGAATTTTTACTCACGGATGAGGCGGAATTCAATAAGCCGGAATTAAATAGGGGTGCGCGAGATCCCAAGCAACCTCAGCTAGCTCCCGCGAACCGATAGAGGAAAAAACCAACCTTCTAGTCTTGAAACTGTTGAGCATAGAACCGGGCATATCGACCCTCTTGGCTTAACAATTCTGCATGGGTGCCAGATTCCACAACAAAACCCTGTTCTAATACCAGAATGCGATCGGCACGGCGAACGGTCGCCAATCGGTGAGCAATGATAAACACGGTGCGATTAGCCATCAACCGTTCTAAAGCTTGTTGCACCAGCGCTTCGGATTCTGAGTCGAGGGCAGAGGTGGCTTCATCGAGAATCAAAATGCGCGGGTTGAGCAATACGGCACGGGCGATCGCCAATCGTTGGCGTTGCCCACCCGACAAATTCACCCCCCGTTCACCGACCCAAGTTTGGTATCCTTCCGGAAATTCCACAATAAATTGATCGGCATTGGCGATTTTAGCCGCCGTTTGAATGGCATCAAGATCTAAGTTGCTTTGACCAAACGCGATATTTTGGGCGATCGTGCCAGAGAACAAAATAGTTTCCTGCGGGACAATGCCAATCTGGCGGCGCAGACTGGGTAAGGTGACATCGCAAATATCGATCCCATCCACTAAAATTTGTCCATCCTGCGGATCGTAGAAGCGCATCAGCAGATTTGCCAAAGTGGTTTTACCCGCACCGGAATGACCCACTAGGGCGATCGCCTCTCCGGGCAACGCCAACAAGTTAAGCTGCTTCAGTACAGGCTGCTCAGCCTGATAGGCAAACCTGACATCGCGATACTCCACTTTGCCTGTAACCGGCGGCAACAGGTCTGCGTCAGGCTTTTCTACCACAGTGGGCTGCATGGAGAGCAGTTCAAATACGCGATCGATAGAGGCTTCGCCTTGTTTAAACTCGTTGTAGTTACCCGTCACGAGCGCGATCGGGTCGATTAGCATAATCACGGCGGCTAGGTAACTGACAAAATCACTGCCAGTAATATTTTGAGTCGAAACTTGCCAGCCTCCAAATAGCAGTAGAAACAGCAAGGCAAAGGCTTCCAAGGAACCGACCACAGGAGCCTGAATCGCCTTCAGCTTTTCGGTTTTGTACCGGGCAATGCGATTCTGTTCTGCTTCCCGACTAAACCGCCCCAACATGTAATCTTCGGCGGCAAAGGCTTGCACCAAGCGCATTCCGCTAAATACCTCCACCAACAGAGCCGAAAGATTAGAAACGTTCCCTTGACTCCGGTAAGACAGCTTGCGGATGCGCTCCCCAAACCAGGTAATCAAAATTGCCATGACTGGCGCAATAATTAAGATGGTGATGGTGAGTTGCCAGTTGATATAAATCATGTATCCCAACACCACAATTAGCTGCAATACACTCGGCAAAAATTGATGAAAGGCTTTGTTGACGACTTCGCCGATGCGATCGATGTCTTCGGTCATCCGATAGGCAAGATCGCCACTTTGGGCGGTTTCAAAGTAGCTGAGACTGAGCCGCTGAAGATGGGAATAAACCTGAGTGCGAAGTTGAAAAACAATTGCCAAAGCGGCTTTTGCCATTAAGGTATCTTGCCCATATTGGGCAATTTTCTGCACCAAAAATGCTAGAGCCGCAATTCCAGAGAGCCTTGCAATGGTTGCCACTTGCCCCAAAGCAATCGGTCTTGCCATCTCACCTGCTAACCACGCTAGAACGGGCCACATCGCCGTGAACACTATCGTGCAAAGCAGGGCTTGAATGATGATTGCCTTCTGGGGGCGGATATAAGTCAGAAGTTGCCAGTAGCGATCGCGAGCGTTCAACGTTTGCTAGATTTACTTTCTTGATAAAAATGGACAATGGATCGATCGAAACGATGATAATCATCAGAATAATCGGCAATAAATACTGATCCCCATCAGGAATTTAGTTGCTCTAAAGAAGGATCTCAGTAATACAACGACCAATGATGACCAAACTTGTTCCCAGTTGCTAGCCAACATTATCTCCCAGAACGGCGCAGATAAAAGTGTCTGCAATTAGGAGAATCGTCAGCAGGTGTATTTTATTCGTGCCACCTACGCCCCTGCGGCAGATTAATGGTTTTTAGAGGACTGAGATTTTTTTCGTTTCCAAATCCAAAATCCGAACAATCCCAATAGACCAAACAGGACTAACTTGGATACAGGCGCGAGCCATTGATCGACATTTTCATAGTTGTTGCCGAGAGAGAACCCTAAAAAGGTCAGCAGGGTCACCCAGAGCGTGGTGCCAATAGTGGAATAAATCGTAAATGGAATCAAGGGCATGGCATTCAAACCAGCCGGGATGGAAATCAGCGTTCTTACTCCAGGCACCAAGCGGCACAGAAGAACTGCCATGTTGCCATGACGATTGAACCACTCGTTGGCTTTATCAATATCTTTTCCTGAAAGCGTCAGCCATTTGCCATGCCGATCCGCTAGGGCTTTGATGCGTGCCTCGCTAATCGATCGCCCAGCATAATACCAAGGATAAGCGCCTAAAACAGTTCCAATTACGCCAGCCGCCACCGCTGGAATAAACTCCATTTTGCCTTGGGATACCGTAAAACCCGCGAGTGGCATGATCAGTTCGGATGGAATCGGCGGAAACAGGTTTTCGAGGAACATCAGTAGTCCAATGCCCAAGTAGCCCGTTGAACTCATGGTATCGGTTATCCATTGTGCGATCGCGTCAGACATTAGCTCAGTTCCTTCAAGATGTCGGCTACAACCCTATCAATTTTTTTGCCACTTGCCCATCACAACGCGATCGGCTTTACAGCAAATTTAGGCAGACTGATCCCAGCAGGGCAAAAAATGAGGATACCCAGCGATGCCGGAAAGTTTGAGTTCTCAATGCTAAATTTTGAGGAAGAACCCATCCATTTCAAAACTCCGAACTCCGAACTCAAAACTCAAAACTCAAAACTCAAAACTTTCCTCACTGCCCCCTATTCCCTATTCCCCCATGTCCTTAGATGTTGCCCAATTTTTCAAAGCGTGTAACCCTAGCCATACCTTGGCTTACTCCAACCCAGACGATCGCAAATACTACATTGATTTTTCAGCCGTGCGGGGCACCAACCTGATTCAAGAACTCCGTCGGACGATTGACCTGCTGCCCCAAGAACGCACCTGTCAGCTATTTACTGGGCATGTAGGCTGCGGCAAATCGACCGAGTTGCTGAGGCTAAAAGCAGAATTGGAAGGGCAAGATTTTTTTGTAGTCTACTTCGAGAGTAGCGAAGACCTGGATATGTCGGATGTGGATGTGACGGATATTTTGATGGCGATCGCCCATCAGGTGAGCGAAAAGCTAGAAGCCAACCAAATCCGCATCAAGCCCAACTATTTCATCAACCTGTTTGCGGAAGTGGGGGAAATTTTGCAAACCCCAATCGATATTACAGGCATGGAATTTTCCGTTGGCATCAGTAAAGTGACGGCTAAGACCAAAGATAGCCCCAAACTCCGTAACCAACTGCGGCAATATATGGAGCCACGCACCAACGGCATTTTGAAATCGGTCAATGAAGAACTGTTTGGCACCGCGATCGCAGAGTTGAAGCGGCGCGGCAAAAAAGGGCTTGTGGTGATTATTGATAACCTCGATCGCGTGGATGCTCGGCAACTGCAAACCGGACGCACTCAGCCAGAATATTTATTCATCGATCGCGGCGACCAACTCTCCCGGCTGAATTGCCATGTGGTGTATACCATTCCTCTAGGGCTAGTGTTTTCCAATGAAAACGAAACCTTGAAGCAACGCATGGGCGGCGGCATTTCACCCAAAGTGCTGCCGATGGTGCCCGTGAAAAGTCGCACGGGCGGTCAAGATGAAAATGGCATTAACTTACTGCGACATATGATTTTGGCGCGGGCATTTCCCAAGGTTGCGATCGCTCAGCGGCTGGATTATTTGCCCCAGATCTTCGAGAGTTCAGACTTGATTGATCGCCTTTGTTTGGTCAGCGGTGGGCATGTGCGAAACTTGCTGGGCTTAGTGTGGAACTGCATTCAGCAAAGCGATCCACCTTTTTCACGCAACACAATTGAGCAAGTCATTCGAGAGCGCCGAGATGGACTGGCACGGGCGATCGATGACGATGAATGGAACTTGATTTTTCAGGTTGTGGACACTCAAAGCGTCAAAGGAGAAGTAGAATACCAAACCTTACTCCGCAGCATGTTTGTCTTTGAATATTACGATGCTCAAGGCGGCTGGTTTGGCATCAATCCGATTCTGACGGAAACGAAGCGGTATCAGGATTGGCTAGCGGCGAAGGGGGAATGAGGTCGGAGAGCGTTGAGTTTTGAGTTTTGAGTTTTGAGTTTTGAGTTTTGAGTTGTAGATGGATGGAGGAGTAAAGGGGTGAAGGGATAGAGGGTTGAGCGTAGTCGAAACCCAGTGGCAACTAGTTGTGGGTGGCAAAATCAGATTCATAACAAAACGGTGAGGATGCGATGGAATCTGACCCAATGCAAGATCAAGAGATTGAGGCAAAGAATCAGCAGGCGTTGAAAACGCTGAACCGGACAATTTCCTTTTCGGAAAATCAATTTGCTTTGATTGTGGTGCGCTGCAACTATACGCAACTGCGCGATCGCGTGGCTTACCAATTGCAGCAGCACTCTGATCTTTCCATTGCCACGCTTCACCTGCCAGAAACCTCAAAAACGCTATACACCACGATCCAAGCCGCGATCTGTCCAAGTGACACCATAGACGGTCAAGCCCAAGCGCCCAAAACTCCTGAATGCCTAATGCTGTTTGGGTTGGAATCTCTGATTGAGCTTGATGAAGTCCTAACGGCAACGAATTTAGTTCGCAATCAACTTCGCAAGCAGTTTTCGTTTCCGATTGTGCTGTGGGTGAATGATGATGTATTGCGTAAATTGAAGTCTCTCGCCCTCGATCTCTACAGTTGGGCAGGAATGGCGGAAATTGGGTTTGAAATGCCGACTTCTGAACTGGTGCGATCGCTCAAAATTCACGCAGACCGATTATTTGGCTCCATCTTAGATCTAGGTGACGAATCGTTCCTAGCCAATTGGAAGCTCAATTCACCAAACAACCTGCTGCGCCAAAGCGAATTAAAGAGCGCGATCGCCGATCTGAACGCCAGCAACTTTTCCATCCAGCCAGACCTGCAAGCCAGCCTAGATTTTCTGTTGGGGCAAGATGCCCACGCCCGCAGCGAAATGGAAACTGCCCATACCCTCTACGAACGCAGCCTCAACTTTTGGCTCTCCCGCATTCCTGAGCCTAACCCGCCGCTGTCCTCTCCCCAGTTCCTGCCCATTCCCTACCCCGAACGGGCTGCCTGCCTGCTGTTTTACATCGGGTGGTGGTGGCGTTACCATGCTGTTCTGCAACGCTCGGTTTATTACAATGCCTGTGAACAGGCACACGACTACTTTCGCCGCAGCCTGCTGTTATTTGCGGAAGAGAACCGCCAAGATTTGGTTGCCCGATTTATCATCGCTCAGGCAGAAACGCTGCAAAAACTGAAGCGCTGGGATGCCTTGGAAGACGTGGCAAAACAAGGGCTAATTCTGCACAAGCTCTATAAAGATTCCGTCCGGTTAGCGCGAGACTATGGTTTTTTGGCAGAAGTATCGCTGGAACGGGCAGATTGGCAAGCGGCTAGAGACCAAGTTGGCACAGCGTTAGAAATTTTGGAAACGGTAGAAGGTGAGCTTCACAGTCAGGGACATCCTACCGATCCGCATCTGGAACAAAGCCTGACTTTGGCGCATCGTTATCACTCAGGCTGGTATTTATTTTTGCTTGCCAGAGCCGAAAAAGAACTGGGCAATTTAGAGGCTGCTATCTACTACCTGGAAACGGCTCGCGACTTGAGTCATCCCGCAAGCCCTCCGCCGCTTTACATCCAGATTCTACGACAACTGCGCCACTATTATTTTGCTAAAGGAGAGTATCTGTTGGCGTTTCGAACTCGCCAAGCGCGACGGCTGTTGGAGCATCAGTATGGCTATCGTGCCTTTGTGGGAGCGTTGCGCTTGCAGCCCCAACAGTATCAGGCGATCGCCCCTTTTCCGTTGCCGCCTGAGATTGATCAGAAGGTGCTGCTTGCTCAGGAAATTTCGGCATCGGGTCGCCAACAGGATGTTAAGCAAATTGTCGATCGGCTCAACTATGCCAAAAATAAGCTGGTGGTGATTCATGGCAACTCAGGGGTAGGCAAAAGCTCCATCGTTCAGGCTGGGTTGATCCCCGTGCTGATGGACTACGCGATCGACGGGCGTGTGACGATTCCCATTTTTTTAGAAATTTATACGGATTGGCAGGTCGCGTTAGAAAAGATTCTAACGACTATGCCGCAATCAGCGACTAGCAGCGAAGCCGCATTGGATCTGCCTCTCCCTACGGTTCTGTCTCGCCTCTCTGCTCTAACTGCCACCCATCTCCGCTTGCCCGTTCTGATCTTTGACCAGTTTGAAGAATTCTTTTTTGCCTATGAAACTGTGCAGTCGCGGCTACCCTTTTACCGATTTCTACGGGATTGCCTCAATCTGCCTTTTGTCAAAGTGGTGCTGTCTTTACGGGAGGATTACTTGCATTACCTGCTGGAGTTTCAACGTCTGACCAATCTGGACATGATTGACAACGACATCCTTTCCAAGGAAATTCTCTATCCCTTGGGGAACTTTACTCCAGAGGATGCCAAAACAGTGATCAAAAATTTGACGCGCAATGCCCAGTTCTATCTGCCAGATGACCTAATTGATGCGTTGGTCAAAGATTTGGCGGGTGAGGTGGGTGAGGTGCGCCCGATTGAGCTACAGGTTGTCGGTGCCCAACTGCAAACGGAAGAGATTGACACGTTGGAGAAGTATTTGCAGCAGGGACCTAAGGAAAAATTGGTGCAGCGATCGCTCGAAGATGTGGTTAAAGATTGCGGCTCTGAAAACGAAGAACTCGCTCGACTTATCCTATTTTTGTTGACCAATGAAAAAGAGGCTCGCCTGCTCAAAAACCGCGACGATCTAGAAGCCGATCTGATTGACTTGGGTATGATTACTCGGCTGGCTGATCTCGACTTGGTATTGGAAGTGTTGGTGGGTTCCGGTCTGCTTTTTCTGATTCCCGATGCCCCCGCCGATCGCTACCAAATTGTTCATGATTACCTCGTCACCTTCATCCGCGATCAGCAGATTGAGAGCGTAATTTCTTTAAAGACCCAATTGGAAAACGAACGCAATGAACGGAAAAAATTAGAGAAAAGTGTGGTGATGCTGAAGCAACAGCGGGATCAAATTAGCCTGGATATTCAAAGCTTGACTCAAGAATTGGCGCTCACATTGAACCTGTTTGCGAATGCCAAAAAACTTCAAGCGCCGAGTGAGTTGCCAGAATAGGGTGAAAATTGTTTGCAGCCGTTTTTAGGATGTTTTCAGAATGCGCCGCGATCGCATCAGAGATGCCCTAGCACCTGTTTGTGTGATTGCAGGTGGGAAATCTGCTGCCAAAATAGGCAAGAAATCTAGACTCGCTGAGTTTCTAGATTGGTATTTGGGAATGCTGACAAAGAAACCCAGATCAGACTTAATAATGGGAAGCAGGATTAATGGTAGACCGGATAGATGATAAATAGGAATACATCTATATTATGTGTAGTCATGTCATTTTTAGACCGGGCTATTTAGCTGCTATTCTGCAAACATAGTTAAGAGTGAGCGAACTGGATCGACTTTTAAAAACTCCAGCGATCGCAGCCCCATGGATTATTTATTGCAATGTTCTAATATTCAATCCCTTCGACTGAACGACTGAATTATGACCACTTCACCACAGCATCTATCGAAGACAAATCAGCAAGATAGCGCTCAAGATTTAGCTATCGAAGCGACGGTTGTAACCATTGAAGAAGTAGAAAACATCGCGGGGGAAAATTTACCAATCATTGCCGATCCTGCGAGTGAAACAATTGAAGGGGCAACTGTGGCTGAGGTGGCAGCGATCGCCCAATCGGCAACCCGTCCAGAGCCGCCTCAAAATGGTCAGACCACTCCGCCCCAATCCGGAGCTTTGGTTACCCGGCAGGGAAGCTTTGGGGCATATCTCGCTCCCCTCACAAAAGATGGCTTCAAAGAAGCAGTCAGTGGCGTGCATCAAAAGCTAGAGGTGATGAGCAATACGCTCTCGCTCCTAGACAATTTGATGGATGCCCAAGGCTTTGATGCCATTTTGGATGACATGCTGCGGTCGATTACCCTCAAAACTGGGGAGTTGCTAAACGCCGATCGCACCACCATATTTTTGCTAGATGAAGAGAAACATGAGCTGTGGGCGATCGTTGCCAAAGATGCCCAAGGCAACAATTTGGAACTGCGAATTCCTGCCAATGTCGGCATTGCTGGCGAAGTGGCAACCAGTAAAGAAAAAGTCAAAATTGACTACGACTTTTATGATGATCCCCGCTCGGAAGCCGCCAAAAAACTTGACCAAAAGAATCACTACCGCACCTACACCATGCTGGCATTGCCGCTCTTAAATGAAGACGGCAAACTGGTCGCAGTGGTGCAACTGCTCAACAAGCTCAAGCCCAACTACGATCTCCACGGTACCCTAGAAGAAAAAATTGACAAACAGGGCTTTGTCGATGACGATGAGCGCGTTTTTGAAGAATTCGCCCCATCCATTCGCCTGATTATTGAAGCCTCTCGTTCCTTCTACCGAGCGACTCAACGCCAACGAGCCGCATCCGCCCTGATGAATGCTGTGAAATCACTCAGCAAGGGCAGCTTGGATCTAGAAGAAACCTTGAAAAACGTCATGTATCAGGCAAAAGAACTGATGCAAGCCGATCGCAGCACCCTGTGGCTGATTGACGAAGAGCGCCAGCAGCTATGGACGAAGGTGCCCATTGGCGGCGAACTGAAGGAACTGCGAATTCCTAGAGATGCCGGTTTTGCGGGTCAGGTGGCTACCACAGGCGAACCGCTGCTGATCCCGTTTGATTTGTACAACCATCCCAACTCTCAAACCTCGAAAGACACTGATTTTAAAATTGGCTATCGCACATGCAGTTTGCTGTGTATGCCCGTTTTTAACGCCGATGGTGCTTTGATTGGCGTGACTCAACTGCTCAACAAACTGAAACAGGGCGACTATCCTGATTATGATCCGGTGAATTACCCCGACGCGCCCGATCGCTGGAAGGCTAGCTTTAATCAAAGCGATCAAGAGTTCATGCAAGCCTTTAACATTCAAGCGGGGGTGGCGTTGCAAAATGCCAAGCTGTTTGAAACAGTGAAACAGCAAGAGCAAATGCAAAAAGACATTTTGCGATCGCTCTCCAATGGAGTCATTTCTACCGACAAAAATGGCACTATCATCACCGCCAACGACAGCGCCATAGATTTATTAGGCTTAAACGAAGGCACTTTATTAGAAGGCAACCACGTTCAATCATTGATTCGCCTCAAAAAAGGTGACTTTGATAAGTGGATTGGCAACGCCCTAGAACCCAAAGACGAAAAGAGCCGCGAACAGTATTATCCTGACCAAACTTTAGAATGCATGGGTGACTCGGCAGAAGAACACAGCATTAACTTGTCAATTAACACCATCACCGATGCCAAAGACCGTTCCAAAGCCTCTGGCATTCTGGTCGTCATGGAAGACATTAGCGATGAAAAGCGGCTCAAAACCACCATGTATCGCTACATGACCCAAGAATTAGCTGAGCAGCTAATGGCAAATCCTGATGCTGCTAAAATGGGCGGCGATCGCAAACCTGCTTCCATCCTGTTTTCGGACATTCGCAGCTACACCAGCCTTACCGAAAACTTAAAGCCGGAACAAGTGGTCGAACTGATCAACGAGTACTTTGAATCCATGGTGGAGGCAGTGTTTGGCTTTAAAGGCACGTTAGATAAATACATTGGCGATGCCATCATGGCGGTGTTTGGGTCGCCCTTGCCCTTACATGACCACGAGTGGATGGCAGTTCAATCGGCTTTAGAAATGCGCCAGCGACTAGTAGCCTTTAACATCAAACGGACTGAAAAGAATCAAGACATTATTCGCATCGGCATTGGCATCAACTCAGATACGATTATTAGCGGAAACATTGGCTCTAGCAGGCGCATGGAGTTTACCGCGATCGGGGACGGCGTGAACCTAGGATCTCGCCTAGAAAGCGCCAGCAAAATCTACGGCACCGATATTATTATCAGCGGCAATACCTACAAGCCTTGCGCCAGTCGCATTCGGGCGCGGGAGCTAGACTACATCCGGGTGAAGGGAAAAGACCAACCTGTTGAGGTATATGAACTGATTGGCTTCCAGAAAGATCCTATCTCAGATGAGCATCAGCGTTTGATCGATCACTATCACAAAGGTCGAGATCACTTTAAAAAGCGAGATTTCCCGATGGCAATGGCAGCGTTTGGTCAAGTCCTCAGCCTCGATAAAAACAATAAAGCTGCTATTCTGCACCTGGAGCGCTGTCAAAAATGTCTGCAAGATCCTCCTACCGATGATTGGGATGGCTCGTGGACATTAACCGAAAAGTAAGCAGTTTGAACAGTAGACAATCTTGAGCGAATGGATTCCCCAACCGACGGAAGATGGCTCTTTTACCTTCTTCTCTGAAACGTTTAATGAAGCGTTTCACAGTCGCTTGGGGGCAAAGCAAGAAGCCTTGCTTAAATTTGCCCAAGCAACAAATTTGGCAACTAGAGCGAAGCAAGCCTCAATTTCCCTATTGGATGTTTGCTACGGGCTGGGATATAACACTGCTGCCGCTTTAGAAGTGATTTGGACGGTGAACCCTAGCTGTCATGTGACCCTCTATGCCCTAGAGCTAGACATCAGCGTGCCCCAAGCCGCGATCGCCCCACCGCTGATCAACATCTGGTCATCTCCAGTACAGGAAATTTTGACCGCGATCGCCCAACAGCATCACTGCGCGACTACGACTCTGAATGCCACCCTACTGATCGGTGATGCCCGTCAAACCATTCAGCAGCTTTGCCAGCTTGGCTTTCAAGCCGATGCGATCTTTTTTGACCCCTTCTCGCCGCGTCGGTGTCCGCAGTTGTGGACGGTAGAATTTTTCACCCTAGTTGCCCAATGTCTGGCTCCCAGTGGAAAACTGGCGACCTATTCCCGCTCTGCATCCGTGCGATCGGCGATGATAGAAGCAGGCTTACAAATTGGCACAATTCCATTAGGAGTGGGACATCAGCCGAATGATTGGTCTCATGGCACAGTAGGTAGTTTTCAACGTCCGCTCCATCCTCTATCTCAGTTGGAACAGGAGCATTTGCAAACCCGTGCGGCGATCGCCTATCGCGATCGGACCCTGAGCGACTCAGCCGAAACCATTTTGCAACGACAGACCCAAGCACAACAGCAGTCTCAGTTAGAATCTACTTCCAGTTGGCGACGACGCTGGAATATTCCTTAACGGTATTGACGATCCTGTAGCACCCTTGTAGTATGTGTAATATGTCAACGTAGATTGATTCTGCTTAAGGATTGTCTATTTCAAGGAGGCGCGATCGCCATGCCCTACGAACCTCTAGCCCTCTCCACAGCCGCCCCCGTCCTGTCTTGGGCAAACCACGAATTGGGTTCCCAAGAAATCAAAATGGCGAAAAACGTTGCCTCCCTGCCCTTCGTTTTCAAGCACGTGGCGTTGATGCCCGACGTACATTTAGGCAAAGGAGCGCTAGTCGGCTCCGTCATCGCCACCCAAGATGCCATCATTCCTGCTGCCGTGGGGGTCGATATTGGCTGTGGCATGTGCGCGGTGAAAACGCCCTTTACCGCAACCCAGCTAGAAGGCAAGCTTAAGAAAATCCGTCAGGAGATTGAAGCCGCAGTTCCGGTTGGGTTCAATGAAAACAAAGACGTTGAGAAAACCGTTTCAAACTGGCAACATTGGGCAGACTTTAAGCAACTGCACCCCGGCATCCAAGACTTGCAAACAAAGGCAATGCGCCAGATGGGATCACTCGGTGGTGGCAATCACTTCATTGAGATTTGTCTCGATACCGAAAATCAAGTCTGGATCATGCTGCATTCTGGTTCCCGCAACATTGGCAACAAGCTAGCTCAGTGTCACATCAGCACTGGCAAACAGTTGGCGAAGTTGGCAAACAATAAACTGCCCGATCCCGACCTTGCCTACTTTGTGGCAGGAACTGCTGAATTCGATGCCTACTGGCACGATTTGCAATGGGCGCAAAATTACGCCCGTGTAAACCGAGAGGTGATGATGGCACGGGTGCAGCGCATTGTGGAACAGCATTTGGCAGGCGGAAAACCAACGAAGCCGTTGCTCTCGGTCAACTGTCACCACAACTATGCTGAAAAGGAAACCCACTATGGGGAAGAGGTTTATGTCACTCGCAAGGGCGCAGTTCGTGCCCAATCGGGAGACTATGGCATTATTCCCGGTTCCATGGGTGCTAAATCCTATATTGTCCAAGGGAAGGGCAATGCTGAAAGCTATTGTTCTTGCTCCCATGGTGCAGGGCGGCTGATGTCTCGCACGAAGGCAAAAGGGGTTTACTCTTTGGATGACTTGATTCAACAAACCGAAGGGGTGGAATGCCGCAAGGATTCGGGTGTTTTAGATGAGATTCCAGCAGCGTATAAGCCCATTGAACAGGTGATGGCAAATCAAGCTGACCTGGTTGAAGTGGTGGCAACTCTGAAGCAAGTCGTTTGCATCAAAGGGTAGTTCAACACTTAAATTGCCCTTCGCAGTAAAAGTATTTACGGCAAAGGGCAATTCGGTTGGGCATCTCGTTGTAGCCAGCAAAAAAGCTGCCAACCATGGCAGCCTGAATCAAGTTTGAACAAAGACCTTAGATTTAAGTAGTTGCTGCACCCCGCGAAGCTTTAAGTTCCTGAAACAAAACTTTGGGCAAACTCTTTCTGGCTGGGATAAATATCAAATACTTGATCTATTCCAGTAATTTCCAATAGCATTCTTGGCTGTTCGTTAATCGAACATAAGGAGAGTTTGCCGCCAGATGAGCGAACTGATTTAAATGAACTCACTAAACCACCTAGTCCAGAGCTATCGATAAATGTTACACCCTGTAAGTCTATAAGCATTTGTTTGACTCCCGACTGCAACGCATTGTCAATATCCTGACTCAGGTTGGCAGTTGAAGCACTATCCAAAATGTTAGAAGGTTGAAAGACCTTTACTTCGGGATTTATGAGCATCGTCTAAGTTCCACGCCCTATTAGTTGATTAAGTTTTGAGGGAATGCAGCACTTGCGTTATTCCTCCGTAGAATACTTAGATTGTTCTAAGCTTTGCCCAAGCTAACAGATTAGAGGACGTTTGCAACTAGCGATCGCAAAACTGCCATCTTCTTTTACCAAAACGGATACAAAAGTGAAGTAGTTGAAAACCGTTACATAAGTTCGCGTATCAATACAAAATTGAAACTATTAAATTTTCTGATTCTCGTTTTAATGGGAGAAGTTTAATCAGAATTGCTTAAACGTATTCAGATAGACTCCTGTCTGTTTTTACTTAGCGCATACTGGATGTGATCGGTTTTCAGTTTTCTGGGTGACTCAATCATCAGAGGGTACATCACTATTTCGATACGTTGCATCTATTTCGGTACGTTTCATATTGCTTGATGCTGCCGCTAGTTATCGATCTCGGCTCTACTGATAAGTTCGCTATTTCTGGTAAAGAACAGCAATGGCTACTGGATTGTCTTTTGTTACAAAAAACCGTTTGATCAATGTGCCACTCACGCGGCAGTCGCACCGGGCGATCGGGTTAATGGTTGTGGCTTTCTTGGTGATCGGTAGCTGTGGGCTGAGATTAGCTCAATTACAACTGGTGGAGGGATCGGCACATCGAGAACGGGCTGAGCAAAACCGAATCACGTTGATGCCAATTCCTGCTGATCGAGGCAATATTTTGGATCGGAGTGGCGGATTATTAGCAGCCAACCGTTTAGCGCGATCGGTGTATCTTCGCCCTCGTGAGCAGTCTAAAGCCGCCTGGGCAGAAACCGCAAAGCGCCTCGCGCCCATTCTCAAAATTCCAGCAGAAGAGATTCTCGAAAAGCTTCGGCAGACTGGGTTCCGGTCGGCACTGCCGGTGCGAATTAGCCGTAATTTATCGCTCAGCGCTTTCATTACGCTGGCGGAGCAGGCGACCTATTTCCCTGGGTTGGAAATCCGAGGAGAGTCTAATCGATACTACCCGAATGGCAAATTGGCTGCCCATGTACTGGGTTATATCAGCGAGGTGACTGAAAAAGATCTCAAAGCGCATCCAGACTATTCCATGGGAATGCTGGTGGGGCAAATGGGGATTGAAAGGTTGGTGAATTCTAAACTTCAAGGGGTGTGGGGTGGAGAACTGGTTGAAGTTGATGCGACGGGACGACAAGTAAACAGCCTTGGTTTAAAGCCTGCTATCTCCGGGCAATCAATTCGGCTGACTTTAGACTCGAATTTACAAAAAACGGCTGAAAAAGCGTTGGCAAATCGGCGCGGCGCGATCGCGGTATTAGATATTAAAACGGGGGCGGTGCTGGCGTTAGCCAGTGGACCCACCTTTGATCCCAACTTGTTTACTCGTCGTATTTCTAAACAAGAATGGCAACAGTTGCAGAGTCAGGAAAATCCTTTTTTGAATCGGGCGCTGCAAGGGTATCCGCCGGGCAGTACGTTTAAAGTGGTAACGGCGATCGCAGGAATGCAATCGGGTAAGTTTTCGCCAGATTCCACGTTGATGACGTATGCAGCAATTAATTTAGGCGGGCATCTATTTCATGAGCATGGGCAAAGTCCTGGAGTGATTGGATTTCGAGATGCTTTGGCATTTAGTAGCAATACTTTTTTTTACCAGGTGGGCTTAGCCGCCGGTCCAGAAGCGATCGCCAAATGGGGGCAGAAATTTGGCATCGGTGATTTGACCAACGCGGGACTGAGTGGGGGTGGGTATGGCATGATTCCTACGCCCGCGCAAAAAGAAAAGCTGTTTAAAGAGCCTTGGTATGGCGGAGATACCGTCAGTATGTCGATTGGGCAAGGGTTAGTCCAAACAACGCCCTTGGAGTTGGCGGCAGTTTATGCGGCGATCGCCAATGGGGGATGGCGAGTTAAGCCTTATTTACTAGCAGACGAACGCCAAACTGCATCCCTGCGTCCTCAGAAAATGGGGATCAATCCCGGCACGTTAGCAGTCATTCGAGAGGGCTTAAAGGCAGTGGTTGCTGAGGGTACGGCTCGCCAACTCAACGATGGTTCCATTCCTCCAACGGCGGGTAAAACAGGAACGGCAGAAGTGGTGGGGCAAAAAGACAATGCGTTATTTGCTGGCTTCGCTCCGTTTAACAATCCTAAAATTGCGGTGGCGGTAGTCGTGGAAAATGGGGGTTTTGGGGCTGAATCGGCAGTTCCCATCGCCCATGAAATCTACAAAACCTATTTTAAAGCTAAAAAAGTTCGCCGCTAGAAGGGGATGTTAGAAAAAATAGATCAGCGATCGCAGATTGTTAATATGCCGCGATCGCTGTCCAGTTCGGCAGCGATCCCCACGGGCAAAGCAGCATTCACGCCATCGTGACCAAAGGGAAGGTCAGATACAATCGGCAAATTCAAATCGCCCAGGCGATCGCGCAAGACCTCTGCCACAGTAAAGCTAGGAATGTGAGCAGGCGGATCGCACTGACTAAACCGACCGATCGCAATTCCTTTTAACTGCTGCAATGCGCCACACAGTCGCCATTGAGTCAGCATTCGGTCAATTCGGTAGGGCGCTTCGCTGACATCTTCGATCGCCAAAATCACAGTCGAGAAATCGGGCTGAAAGGGGGTTCCTAACAAATGGGTGGCTACGGTCAGGTTCACGGGTAACAGCACTCCGGTTGCTGTGCCGTTTTTCCAACCTGTGCCAGTTAATGGCGGAATGGCACGACCTTCGACCCAATCAAATAATCGCTGACGCGACCACTCAGGTTCAGCGGCGATCGTGGTCAGTAACGCGCCGTGCAAGCCAGAAACTCCCTGTTTGCCCAAGCTCAGCAGCAAAGCGGTAATATCCGAAAAGCCAATTAGCCATTTGGGATCGCTCCCTTGCCCCGACCAGTCTTCTAGCAACCGTGCGCCTCCATAGCCGCCCCTCGCACAGAGGATGCCCCGACACTCTGGATCATTCCATGCATCCCGCAACTGCTGTCGGCGGTTGTCATCGGTGCCTGCTAAGTAACCCCATTGTTGATCGAATCCAGGGGTAAACTCCACGCGATACCCTTGCGATCGCCAGAGGTTTACCCCTTTGTGAAAGGCATCCAGTTCGC
>JBGTAZ010000150.1:0-8375 GCA_041749615.1 Leptolyngbyaceae cyanobacterium
CGGCTCAAACTTACGACGTAACAATCGCCACTCAGGGGGTTGGAGGCCCCCATCGCAGGGCGCATCGGGGTTGAGTCTGGCTTGGTAGGTCAAGGACATCAAGCGCCCAGCGACAATCGAATAGGTGGCAAGGGCATTGAGCAAGCGCGCTTGGGTTTGCAGTTGGAGTTGCTCAAAGCGACACCCACTTTTGAGGGTGTAGTGAAACCTCTCAATTAGCCAGCGTAACGAATACCACTGAACGCACTGCCACGCCTGCTCGAAGGATTCAATGGTTAAGCTTGTCAGCAGCACCCAGCGAATCGGTGGACTGCCCTCTGCCGGGGGCACTGGTTCCTCGACTAGGATGGCATTGAGCGTGACGGGCTGCAAGCTGTGGGGTTGCCGATGGTTACGCGGGACTTCGAGGATATATTTGCAAAGCACGCAGTTGTAAGTGTGCCGTGCGTGCCGGTCGGGTCGGTCGGGTCGGGTTGCTCTCTACTTCCAGGCTGACGCTGCCTAAAATCGGCGCTTGATTGAGCGTTGGCAACAGATAGCCCAATTCATGCTGCACTTTGCGGTTGTGGTCAGCGCGAATCAGCAATTCACTGTTCTGTCGCCTCGGTTGGGCGAATAACTCAAAAATATCCGCGTCCCGGTCGCCGATGTGGATCACCTGCACCTCCCACTCAAATCCGGCTTCTGCTACTGTTGCACTTTTCAGCCAACGATAGCTTTCCTTCTGCTCAATCAGCACTTTGCGTCGGTGTTCCCGCTTGCCACTGCGCTGCTCTCGCACCCAACACGATTGACTCAACAGTCCTAAGGGTTCTCCATCTCCACTCACCGCTAGGCAACGATGCACCTTGATACCCTGTTGCTCAGTCTGATTGATGTACCCCAGTCCTTGAGTGTGACCATGACGGGTAAATTCAAAATCTGTTGTGTCCTGGCTTGCTAACACCACCCCGGCTTGCTGTCCTCTTGCCACTACTGCCGCTCGGTGCCTTTCTAATATCGCGCTGCTCTGATCGCGCTGCTTTTCACCTGCTTATTTGACTCATGTAATCCCACAACTGCGCCCAAAACTCAAGTTCAGTACTGCTTTTACCTACTTCTGCCTAACGGATAACCCAAGGGGAGAGGGGACAAGAAACGTCCGAAAGCCCTCCTCCTTGGGGAGTAGACCGCAGGTCGTGCGTTGGCGAAGCCGCTCACTCAGAGCTAGCAGGGCTGGGGTAAGTTAGTTGCACATTAGGTTAAATCAGCCAAATCGTCCGCTGACATAGTCTTGTGTTTTTTGATCCGCAGGTTTGTTAAACAGCAAATTGGTTTCGTTAAACTCGACCATTTCACCGAGATACATGAAGGCGGTGTAGTCTGAGACTCGTGCTGCCTGCTGCATACTGTGAGTCACAATCAAAATTGTGACCTGCTGTTTCAGTTCGTTAATCAATTCTTCAATGCTGGCAGTGGCGATCGGGTCAAGGGCAGAGGTCGGCTCATCGAATAGTACGATGTTGGGGTCGGTAGCGATCGCCCGTGCAATACACAAACGCTGCTGCTGACCACCCGACAAATTATAGGCAGGTTCCTTCAGCCGATCCTTTGCCTCATTCCACAAAGCCGCACCCTGCAACGCTTTCTCTACTTTTTCGTCGAGCAAGCTTTTTGCAGTGATGCCTTGCACTCTCAGACCGTAGGCAACATTTTCATAGATCGATTTAGGAAACGGGTTAGGGCGCTGGAACACCATGCTAACGCGCATCCGCACCTCGATCGGATCAATCTGCTTTTCTAGGATATTCACCCCATCCAGTAAGATTGCCCCATCGTAACGATTGCCGGGATACAAATCATGCATCCGGTTAAAGCACCGCAAAAGGGTTGTCTTCCCACAGCCAGAAGGACCAATTAAAGCCGTCACCCTCCGATCCCAAACGACCATGCTGACACTTTTGAGCGCTTTAGATGAACCGTAGTAAAAGTCGAGGTTTTGCACCTCCGCCTTTCGTTCCATCACCGATGAGTTGAGAACACGTGTATCTACCATTTGACTCCCTTCCGAAGACGATAACGTAAGTAAATTGCAAAAGCATTCAGCGTCAGAGTCAAAAGAATTAGAACAACACCAGCGGCAGCAGCATTGGCTTGGAACTCTGGCTGAGGTCGAGAAACCCAGTTAAACATTTGAATGGGCAAAACCGTAAACGGAGCCTTCAGCCATTCAAACGAAATAAACGGAAACTGAGATTGGATGGGAGCAGGAGGGAGAAATGCGATGTAGGTCAGCGCTCCAATCGTAATCAGTGGAGCCGTTTCACCGATCGCCCGCGACAAGCCAATAATGATCCCGGTGAGAATACTGCCTGAGGAATAAGGCAAAATGTGATCCCAGATCATCTGCCACCGACTGGCTCCCAGCGCGTAGGCAGCCTCTCTCAAGCTGCTGGGAATTGCCCGTAAAGCTTCTCGCGTCGTCACAATCACAATTGGCAAGATCAGCAGTGCGAGGGTTAAGCCTGCCGTCAGAATACTTTCGCCTAAATTTAAGACGGTACTAAAAAGACCCAACGCTAGCAATCCATAAACGATGGAGGGAACACCCGCTAGATTGGTGACGTTAATTTCGATCAAAGCTGCCAGCCAGTTTTTCGGTGCATATTCTTCCAAATACACTCCAGCGGCGACTCCCAAAGGCACTGCCAGAAACATCGTGGTCAACATGACCAGCAGTGAGCCAACCCACGCGGATAAAATACCCGCTTCATTAAAATCACTGCTCGGAAACGACGTAAAAAACTTCCAGTTGAGCCGGGGTAGCCCCTGAACGAATAGCTGAGCAACTAAGGCTATTAAGATCAAGGTCGCTATCGAAATGACTAATAAGCCAAGCACACCAAATAGCTTACTGATTAATTCACGTCGCGCGACCGATGCCCGAATCTGCTGTAAATAATTGCTCTGAGAATTGCTCTGAGAAAATTCTGCCTGTGCCATGTTAGTAGGTCTCGCGGAAGCGTTTAGTCAGGAAGTAGCCAATAACGTTGAAAGCCAAAGTGACCAATACTAACACTAGCCCAGCCGCAAAAATAGTTTGGTATTCCAAAGTGCCGTGGGGCAAATCGCCTAAGCTGACTTGAACGATGTAGGCAGTAATGGTTGCGGCGGATTCCAATGGGTTGAAGGTAAACGTGGGCTGCAAGCCAGCCGCGATCGCCACAATCATCGTTTCGCCCACCGCACGAGAAACCCCTAAAATAAATGCTGCAATCACCCCAGAGGCTGCTGCCGGCAGCACCACTTTTAATGCTGTTTGCAAGCGAGTTGCCCCAGTGGCATAGGAGCCTTCCTTGAGATTAATCGGCACCGATCGCATCGCATCCTCGCTAATCGAGCTAATCAGCGGTGTAATCATCAAGCCCATGACCAGCCCAGCCCCCAGCATATTAAAACCAGCTAGCTCAGCCGGAAAAATGTCAGGAAAAACATTGGATAAAAAAGATCCAATAGGCAAATATAGCCATTGCAAAACAGGAATAACCGTTAACAACGCAAAGTATCCATACACCACAGTCGGAATCCCGGCAAGCAACTCCAAAATTGGCTTGACCACTTCACGAACACTAGGCGCAGCAAACTCACTTAAATAGATGGCTGAGATCAGCCCCATCGGCAGGGCTACCGACAAGGCAACGGCAGTGGTGGTTAACGTTCCTGACACGAGCGGCAAAATCCCATAGCCCGGTGGATCAAACAGAGGTGACCAGTCTTTACTGGTTAAAAACTCAACCAGTGAAACCTCTTGAAAGAATAGAACTGACTCACTAATCAGAATATACATAATGGCGATCGTCGTCGCCACACAAGAAAAAGCTGCTAGGAATAAAATGAATTCAATAAAGCGCTCCTTCAGTTCACGGGCTTTCTTCTTTTGGGTAAATTGAAGATCCTGATCAGAAGGTTTTAGGGGCTGAGCGGTCATGATGATAAGGTGCCAAAAAAGTGGAAAGTCAGCACTATTCTTGCTGACCTGTTGAGCGATCGGATTACTCAAACGAAAAGGGCGCACAAATGTGCGCCCTTTAGCTAAACGCTAATTACTCTTTCAATTCGCGAGTTAGCAGCTCATCGACTTTGAGACCCACCGCTTCTTCGCCACCAAAAATGGTGCCAGTTTTACCGGCTTTAAACCGATTCGCGATCACGGGGTAAGCCTTAGCAGGCAGCCCTACATAACCAACGGAGTCGGCGATTTTGCCTGCGTTCTTGATGTAGTAATCAATAAACTTCTTGACTTCAGGCTTCTTAGCAGAGTTGGTGCTGACATAGATGAAAAGAGGACGAGATAAGGGGGTGTATCTGCCGTTCTCCACCGTTTGCTCAGAAGGCGCAACACCATTAACAGTCACAGCCTTGACGCGACTCTTGTTCGCTTTGTAGTAGGCATAACCAAAGTAGCCCAACGCACCCTTATCTTTAGAAACACCCTGAACTAGCACGTTATCATCTTCGCTAGCGGTGAAGTCCTTACGGATTGACTTGGATTTACCGTTGATCGCCTCTGTAAAATAATCGAAGGTGCCGGAATCTGCACCAGGTCCAAACAATTTTAAAGGTACGTTAGGAAAACCAGCTCGAACATCTTTCCAATTTTTGATGGTGCTGGTTGGTTCCCAAATCTTCTTGAGTTCAGCCGTAGTTAAGTTCTTTGCCCAAGTATTTCCGGGATTTACAACGACCGTCAGCGCGTCAAAAGCAACGGGCAGTTCAACGTATTTGATGCCTTTAGCTTGGCAGGCAGTCATTTCTTTCTTCAAAATGGGGCGAGATGCGTTGGAAATATCTATGTCTCCCGCACAGAACTTCTTAAAGCCACCACCCGTACCAGAGATACCCACCGTTACGTTAGCGCCACCCGCTTTCTTAGAAGCTTCTGCAATTTTTTCGGTAATGGGGAAGACAGTGCTAGAGCCATCAACCTTAACGACGGAACCTTGAGAGTTTACAGCGTTTACAGATAGACCAATCACTGTTGCTGTGACAGCCGCCGCGCTCACGATAGCCGTGAAGCGGTTAGGCACAAGCTTCACCTTGTCAAACACCATATCTATAGCTCCAGAAAGTTGAGTGTTGATTTAGACATTCGCTCCTCACAATACTTCGTTAGGGTTAAGAGGGAATGATTCAAAGCCCGATTTTGATTATCAAAAGATTAAGTTTGGGTAAAATAACCCTTTTGAAACTTCTTCTTTGAACGAAAAAACGTACCGTATGAAAGCGAACCATTGAACTCAATATCGGTATGATTTCTGGCGGTAGGCGTAATGTCTTGTGTTTGTCCTGGAACGGTTGAGGGCAACTACAATGGGTTCCCCTTTCAAATTTCATCCCCAGATTCAGTAATGGTATTAATCTTTTGGTGATTCGGTTCAAAAAGTTAACATGGATATGAGTATCGTCTTAGACTAAGAACCAAGTTCACGCTCTTAATCAAAGTTTTAGTAGATGTTGGTAGCACTCTATTTTCATGGATAGCCCTGAGGCAACGATTTATTGTCCAAATGCTCTCTGTCAAGCTCCCAATGTGGAGAGCGATCGCTATTGCTTGCAGTGTGGAACCTTTCTGCCTAAGCATTACTTATGGGCGATCGCCGAGCCATCATTCTTGCCGCCACCGGGGGAACTACTATCACGGCGCTATCTATGCAAGCAGGGGCAGATTTTTTTAGACACTCAGCCTGGATTGTTGCCAGAGCCGGTGAAGGAGTTGCCCCCTGAGGTGGCGTGCTATCAGCGGTTAGTGTCGCATTGGCTGCATGTGCCTCAGGTTTATGCCGTATTGCCCAACCCTCAACTGCCCGGTTCACAGCCCGGTTCTGGGATAGCGTTGCTAGAAAACGCTCCTATTTATCCGGCTGATATTCAGGCTGGAACTGCTGTGCAGCCTGGAGACTTAATGCCAGCGTTAGAAGCGGTTTGGAGCGAGGCTAGTGCCTTACAGCAGCTTCATTGGCTCTGGCAAGTGGCGCAGTTATGGGAGCCGCTGAATCAGGAAGGCGTGGCAGCTAGCGTGTTGTCGGCGGAAAATTTGCGCGTAGAAGGATCGTTAGTTCGCCTGCTCAGCTTAGTGGGTGATTACCAGCCGTCGTCTTATAGCTTGGTGGATTTGGGCGCTTTTTGGCAACAATGGCAGCGGGGGGCGCAGACTGCGATCGCGCCATTGTTGGGTGCCGTTTGCGAACAGATGCAGCGCGGACAAATTATCACTAGCGAGCAGTTGATTGGGCTGCTGGATCAGGCGATCGCGATGTGTAGTCAGGCACAATCTCGTGTCGTGCAATTCGCCACCTTGACGGATCAAGGACCCACCCGTCAGCGAAACGAAGATGCCTGCTACCCTGCCAGCGGCACAACGCAATCCGTTACGCTGACTCCCGCCCCAACTCCAGCCGCAAAAAGTGCCAACCCAAGCGCCTTGGTGGTGGTTTGCGATGGCATTGGCGGACATGAAGGCGGAAATATTGCCTCGAATTTAGCGATCGCAACGGTGCAGCAGCGATTGCAGACCATGATGTTGGAGGCTTCTAGCCCCGCTGCCTTGATGCTGGAATTAAACCGAACCGCGATCGCCGCCAATGACATCATTGTGCAGCGAAACGACACCGAACATCGCCAAGAACGGCAGCGCATGGGCACAACCCTAGTCATGGCAGTGGGTCAAAACCATGAGCTATACCTCACCCATGTGGGAGACAGCCGCGCTTATCGCATCACCCGCACCGGCTGCCATCAGGTCACCCTAGACGATGACTTGGCATCGCGAGAAGTCAGAATGGGCTACGGACTCTATCGAGATGCGCTACAACAGCCCAGCGCCGGGTCTTTGGTGCAGGCGCTGGGGATGAATGCCTCCATGCTGCATCCCACTGTGCAGCGGTTTATTTTAGATGAAGAGTGCTTGTTTTTACTGTGTTCGGATGGCTTGAGCGACAACGATTTGATTGAAGAATATTGGCACCTGTTAGTGCCAGTGCTGCAAGGAACGCTAGACGTACCCACTGCGGTGCGGCAGTTAGTGGCGATCGCCAATCAACAAAATGGGCATGATAATGTCACGGTTGGGCTACTTCACTGTCGTGTCACTCCAACGGCTCCCTCCGGTGCGGCTGAGCTTCGCTTGTCTGAAGCCTTAGCAAAATTAGCTACGATTGCGGCTATCCCCCCGGCAACAGTTCCTCCGACAAAGACTCATTCAAAGACTCATTTAGCCGAACCTGCATTACCTGCCGCCAATGCTTCTACGCTCAAAACCCAGCTAAAAAAGCCGCCGCCGAGATCCCGCCCTAGCCTCCTTCCCTGGCTATTGGGATTGCTGACTCTGATGGGAGCCGCAGGGTTGATGCTGGTCTGGCTGTTTCCTAGTATCGGTGTCCGGCTATTTCCAGCGATAGAAAGCACGGCTGCTCCTCCCGATAGTCCTGTGAGTCCTGCTCCCAGCGCCTCTGGGTTTGCGGCTCCGAGCCAGGGTGTTGCCGTATCTCCATTGCTAACGACCCAATCGCGGGTGTTAGTCAACCGGGCTGCGGTTGACGGGGTGGGGCAATCTCCTGTGCTTCTCCAGGCTCAGCCTGAATCGAGTCCGCCTGAATCGAGTCCGCCTTTATCCCGCCCACTTCCAATTCCGGTGGGTACGGTATTGGAAGTGGTTGCGGTGCAAGTGCGATCGGATCAGCGGTGGCTCCAGCTTAAGGTATGCTCTCTGCCCACGGCTGTCAGGGTGACGGATCAGGTCAAAGCCTTCGGGCAACCGGGCGATACCGGATGGATTCAAGAGACGGAGATCGCGCCCTTGATCACCTCCGACATCAGCCTTACTCCAGCACAACTCGGTGCCTGCACTGTCAAACGCCCAACCGTTCCTCCCACTACCAAAAACTAATTGAGGACTGAAATTTCTTCCCAAACACCGACTAGACTGATAGAACGATAAATAATTACAGAAGATACTAAAAAAGCTATCTATTTTGGATTGGGCTACATCGCTTACGAATGCCGTTACCTGAAAGCCCCTATTTGAGTTTGGCAGTGACCCCGTTACAGATTTCTGGCGCGGCACATTTCGCAATTCACGTCACCAAAGCGCCTTACCCCGGTGGACTTGCCCTCCACAATTGCATCTGGACGAATTCCCTCAGTCAATTGTGGCAACTGTGGCAGGAAATGTTCTTTACCCACCCGCTGCCCCCCTACCCGCCTGAGCAAACCGCATTACCTGATATTTCCCTAGACTCTAATCAACCGGGCGGCATGTCGGCACGCTTGATGCAAACGTTGGGTGTTAGCCTGTGGCAGTGGGTGTTTGATGGCTCAATTATGGTGAGCATCAATCA
>JBGTAZ010000151.1:0-3815 GCA_041749615.1 Leptolyngbyaceae cyanobacterium
AGCCGAATTCTGGCAATGGATCTGCACTCCGCTCAGATTCAAGGATATTTTGATATTCCCATGGATCATGTCTACGGCTCCCCGGTGCTGCTGGACTATCTTCATAGCAAGCAGTTATCCGACATTGTGGTGGTTTCGCCGGATGTGGGGGGGGTGGCACGGGCAAGAGCCTTTGCCAAAAAGCTGGGGGATGCGCCGCTGGCAATTATTGACAAGCGCCGCCAAGCTCATAATGTGGCGGAAGTGATGAATGTGATTGGCGATGTGCGCGGGAAAACAGCCGTGCTGGTCGATGACATGATTGATACGGCTGGCACGATTACGGAAGGGGCACGGTTGCTGAGAAAAGAAGGAGCGCGTCAGGTGTATGCCTGCGCGACTCATGCCGTGCTGTCTCCTCCGGCGATCGAGCGGCTATCCAGCGGAATTTTGGAGGAAGTGATTGTGACCAACACCATCCCCATTGACAAGGAGGATCGCTTCCCTCAATTAACAGTTCTGTCGGTTGCCAATTTGCTGGGAGAAGCGATTTGGCGGATTCATGAAGATAGTTCAGTCAGCAGCATGTTCCGCTGATTTGAGCGCCTAATCTGAACGACTGCGGTAGGATAGGGCAGATGTTCAGTCGTTGATGCGTCACTAGACATGACTCCTGACCCAAATTCTTCCAAGCCCGATCCGGCTGATCAGTTTGATTTATTCGCTGATCTCCAGTCGGCTGGAAACAGTTCTTTGGCAACCTCTGGGGATCGCTCACCTCAGTCACCCTTAGAACCCACAAAGGTTGCTGGGAATGGATTTGTCCGCAATGGTGTTAAAGGAGCAAGGCGACTCTTCGATCGCCCATTCCCTTCAAGCAGTAGTTCGGATGGCGACAATCAAACTCCAAAAATTCTGATTTTATTTTTAGCGATCGCCATCATGATGGTCGGTTTGCTCCTAGATAATATTTGGATTGGGCTGTCTGGCTCAGTGGTTGCTCTGGCAATTTCGTTGCAAATTCTCTGGAATCCAGTACGCCGTCTGTTTCTAGAGTTTATTCCTGAGCAAGAACGCGCCATTTTGCTGGGTAGCGTGTTTGGCGGGATTGCGCTGCTGGGGTTGCTCAAATTGAGTGGCTTTTTTAACCGTTTGGGCGCATCCCTAGCGGCGATCGGCTGGGACGCAATTGGCGCAACCGGTGAAGTGTTGGGTGCGATCGGGCAGATTTTGATTGCCATTCTCGCCGTCTACATTGCGTGGCGGCAATACATCATCTCGCGTGATTTAACGATTCAGCAAAACTTGATTACGCAGCAACAAACCATTGATAGCTACTTTCAGGGCGTTTCGGAACTGGTGCTCGATGAGGAAGGATTGCTGGAAGATTGGCCCCAAGAACGGGCGATCGCGGAAGGGCGAACGGCGGCAATTCTTAGCAGTGTGGATGCAGGCGGCAAAGCCAAAATCATTCGCTTTCTCAGTCGGGCACGGTTGTTGACTCCGCTACGACGCGATCGTCGCCTAGGGCGCGCCATTTTGGATGGGTCGGGTGGCTATCAAGAAGATCTGCTCAACGGCATTCGGGTGATTGACTTGGGCGTAATGTTAGCAGGCGCAAATTTAGCCGCAACCGATCTGCGGTGGACGGATTTGAGTGAAGCAAATCTGATTCGAGGGGATCTCAGCGGTTGCGATTTAGTCAAAACCAATCTGGTTCGCACCATTCTCTGCGATACCAAACTGTGCGGAGCCGACCTGAATGGAACCCGCTTTTTCTATGGTAAAGCAGAAGATGCCAGCCCTCGCAGCCGTTTAGAACCCCCCAATTATCGAACGGGAAAACATACGGGAGCCGTAATCGAAAACGCAGACTTTACCGATGCGATGCAGCTATCTGAAGAGCAACGCTATTATTGCTGTGCTTGGGGCGGCTCTAAAACACGAGACACGATTCCGGGTGGATGCGATGGAATTCCTAACAAGCTCGGCAGGTAAAGGGAAGAAAAGCTGGCGTAGGTTGGGTTTCGTACCTCAACCCAACATCTTCGGAGTTATACAGGGGATTTAATTCACTATCTTTACGAGTACTTTGGTTGCCATAAAGCACCCTCATCGAATCATCAAAACTCTTTTTAATTTTCCACCTATTTTTTATGTCCATGTCTTTCAAATATTCTTTTATCGTCCCAATTTACAACGAAGAAGAAACGCTGCCAGAGCTTTATCGTCGCCTTCAAGTGGTGATGGAGCAAATGGATGGAACCGTTGAGCTAATTTTGATTAACGATGGTAGCCGCGATCGCTCTTTAGCCATGATGCGCGACCTGCACGACCAAGACCCGCGCGTTTGCTACATCAGCCTTGCCCGTAATTTTGGGCATCAAACTGCCGTCACTGCGGGATTAAATTTTTCCCGTGGACAGGTGGTTGTCATCTTAGATGCAGATTTGCAAGACCCCCCCGAACTAATCCCTCGCATGGTTGAGCAGTGGAAGCAGGGGTTTGATGTGGTCTACGCCCAACGCACTCAACGCCGCCGTGAAGGCTGGTTTAAGCGGTTCACTGCCTATGGGTTTTATCGGATTCTCAAACAATTGGCAGATGTCGATATTCCAACGGATACCGGCGATTTTTGCCTGCTCGATCGCCAAGTGGTCGATGTGCTAAACGCCATGCCAGAGCGCAATCGTTACATTCGAGGACTGCGATCGTGGATTGGATTCCGTCAAACTGCCCTATTGTTTGAACGCGACCCCCGCTATGCCGGAGAAGTGAAATACACCTTTCGCAAATCGCTGACTCTTGCCATCAATGGGCTGGTATCCTTCTCCACCGTGCCCTTGCGTCTCTCCACTTACTTGGGTTTTTTCTCAGCTGTCATGGCACTGGTCATGGTCGTTTTAATCCTTTACTGGCGGTTGTTTTATCCCAGTTCTTCTATCACGGGCTACGCGATCGTGGCTGTTGCCGTATTTTTCCTAGGAGCCGTGCAGCTTTTCAGCATCGGCATTCTCGGCGAATACATTGGGCGAATTTACGAAGAAGTCAAAAATCGTCCGCTTTACACCCTTTCAGAAGTTGCAGGCTTCCAAGCCTTGCAACCCACACCAACCTACTCAAGTCGGCAAGAAGTGATGAAGGACAGATAAAAGAGTTGCTTACGGCTTTATCTCCAACACTGGACGCTCAACTGCCACTCCTTTGAGGTCAGGGAACCCTGTTAAGCGATGTAGCAGACAAACGGGTGCCTTACAATAGACTGACGGAAGTTTTGCATTGTTCGTTAGAGTCTGAAACCAGGAGTAGAGGCGTGCCCAAGTCTAAATATCTATTAATCGGTTCAACCGAAGCTTACAGCGGCAAATCAGCGACCGCCTTAGGCATTGCTCATCAGTTGAAAGAACGAGGTCTAGATATTGCCTATGGCAAGCCTCTTGGCACGTTTTACACCACCGCTGGCGAACCCATGTCTGGCGAACCCATATCTAGCGAACCTGTTGAAGAAGATGTGCAGTTTGTAGCGAAAACCCTTGAGTTGTCTTCCAGCCGTGTGTTACCGACCGTACTCCCTTTAACCGATTCTACGATTCAAAAGCGGATTCGAGGCGAGAATACGATCGACTATCCTAAGATGCTGACTCAATATTTACAGATGCAGGGGTCGGATTTGGTCGTGCTGGAAGGTCCTTCTAATTTGGAGGAAGGCAGCTTGTTCGATCTGTCTTTGCAGCAAGTGGCTGAGATTGTCGATGCGGGCGTGTTGCTGGTAGCGCGGTTTAATTCATTGCTGATTGTCGGGGCGCTGATCTCTGCAAAACGACGGCTGGGCGATC
>JBGTAZ010000152.1:0-9508 GCA_041749615.1 Leptolyngbyaceae cyanobacterium
ATTTGAAGGGTCGTTGGTAGGACTGGAAGCGAAATTGATAGACCATTAAGGGTTTGGGAGTTTCTGGCGGAGGTGTACTGTGAGATTTTGTACCTGCACAAAAATCTTGTTTTTGAGAAATTTTTAAACCCTAGATAGCACAAATCCTAAGCCCAGCATTAAGCCAGTGACAAAGTGAAACCCTACTGCGATTAATCGGCACCGCAGTAGGGTTTCAGGTTGATGATAGTTAGCAGCGATCGCCCGACACAGTTTGAGGGCGTAGGGCAGGCTGGCAAACACAAGCAGTGTCCAAACAGGGAAGAGCTTGATCGATACAAACAGGACGGTCAGCCCGTAGATACTGCCGCAAATCCAGGGGAGCAGTTGGGCAGCGCGTTGGGCACCCAGCCGCACGACGGGCGATCGCTTCCCTACGGCGGCATCATCATTCACCTGGTTGAAGTGGGAGCAAAAAAGAATCAGGCTGGTGGCAATGCCAATGACGGCAGAAGCGGCATAGTTCGTGAGTGACCAGGATTGGGTCTGGCTGTAGTAAACGGCGGCAAAGGCGATCGGACCAAAGGCAAAGAAGCAGAGAATTTCACCCATGCCGTGATAACCGAGGCGGAAGGGTGGTCCCTGGTAAATGTAGCCGATCGCGCAGCAGAGCAAAATCAGCCCAATCACCGTCAGGTCTTGCTGCCAAAACGCGATCGCCCCAATGCCCAATAACCCGACGACCAAACAGGCGGTGCTAATCCAAAAAATTAGCGACTTATTCCCCGTCAGGTTAACGAGAGAGTTCGCCTTGTTTACATCCACCCCAGTTTCAGCATCGAACACATCGTTGCTCAGGTTTTCCCAGGCGAGGATCAAAATTGCTGAGACAAGAAATGTAACGAAGATTTTAGCCTGGAAAAGCTCCGTTTCGGCGTAGGCGATCGCCGTGCCCACCCCAATCGGCATGATGGCAACGCTGTACATAGGCGGCTTGATGGCTGCTAACCATAGCTTTTTTGTAGGTGGAATATTGTTGGTCGGCAAATTAACAGTTTTCGTAACCATTTTAGATATTGTTAAGTGAGCATCTTTCAGCGTAAAGTTGCCTAATCATTCTATGATCCAACGATTCCCAGACGTAGGAAATAGATGAAGAGTTTAAACTTTGAAACATGTTAAGAAATGATGCGCTTATAGACTGTAAATGGCGACCCGTAGACATTTGCAGAACTATACTGGTTATGAAATTGTGTTGTCTTCTATTACATGCCAGTCACATTTTGTTGCAGCCAGCAGTTTAAAACCCAGCGGGATCTCTATCAATTTCTATTGAGTTGTCAGCAGATTTCCTGTGAAAAAAAGCAAGCTCAAATCATTAGTATTTCATTAGAAATTGATGCGGTTGATCCACTCGTAATTCTGCATGAAATGACCGAGCCAGGTCAGCTAAGTTTCTATTTTGAAAAACAAGATTCATCTGGAAAAGCGCCTTTTGGTAATGATAAAGTTGCGATCGCGGCGATTGATTCCGTCACTCAATTTCAGACCGATGGCAGCCAGCGCTTTGAACAGGTTAAAGCCTTTATTCAAAACACCTTAGCCAACACAATTATGGCTGGAGTATCGGATATTCCCTTCTCCGGTCCTCATTTCTTTTGCAGTTTTTCCTTTAGCGATCGCCTGTTTAATCAAGCCAATGGCGGCTTTGCAGCATCAACTGTGTTTCTTCCAAGCTGGCAGATTTCCTATGGGAAGAATCGCAGTACGGTCGTTGCAAATATTGCGATCGAGGTTCAAACCTGTCTCAGTTCAACCGTTGAAATGCTATGGGAAAATTTGCAAAAAATTAATGCGGTTCAATATGAATTGATCAATCCCATTCTTCATACTTCTAATGGCTTGAAACAATACCCGGTTGCAGGCACTAAAACATTTCAAAATGCTGTGCGTGGCGCATTAAAATCAATCCGCGCAGAGCACTTCGATAAAATTGTCCTTGCCCATGCCGTGGATGTGGTTTCGCCACTTCCCTTTCATCGAGTTTTTTCCCTGAACAATTTGCGAACTCAGTATCCAGATTGCTACATATTTTCGGCAACGAATACTCAAGGGCAGCATTTTGTGGGAGCTAGCCCCGAACGATTGGTCAGTGTGCAAGACCATCACCTGATCACGGATGCCTTGGCAGGCTCAGCCCCACGCGGCAAAACCACCTGTGAAGATGCCCGCTTGGCAAATATTTTGCTCCATAGCATTAAAGAACTGCACGAGCATCAGGTGGTGGTTGATTTCATCATCCAGCAGCTTGCTCAGTTGGGATTAGAGCCATCCTGTTCACCCCTGCGTTTGCTCCAATTATCCAATATTCAACATTTGCATACGCCGATTCGGGCGATCGCGCCATCCGAAATCCATTTGCTCGATGTAGTTGCGGCGCTGCATCCCACGCCAGCCGTTGCTGGAAGACCGAGAGAAATTACCTGTGAGCACATTCATCGCTATGAACCCTTTGAGCGATCGCTCTATGCTGCGCCCATTGGCTGGGTGAATCACCGGGGTGAGGGGGAGTTTGCTGTGGGTATTCGGTCGGCGTTAATTGATGGATGCACTGCCCGTCTATTTGCTGGAGCGGGGATTGTTGCCGGATCGGCACCAGAACGAGAGCTAGCAGAAGTGCAGCTTAAACTGCAAGCCCTGCTAGCTGCATTAGTTTGAGGGGTTGCATACCCAAATTGAGTTGAAGTTCGCTTCTGGAAAGACTCGCAGCGATCAGACTTTGTGGCGACTACAGAGTGGCACTTAGCCCTAGGAGTTGAAGACATTATGGCTCAAGATGCTGGCAATACTTGACTTGAGTTTAAAGAGGGTGAGTAGAATTATTACCCCCGGTTCGGGTTGCCAATACCTAATATTGAGATATTGAGGTAATCACTTCAATTGCGTACACTCTCGATGCAATAGGATTCTCATCTAAAAAGAGGAGTTGAAGTGCTAACCACTATTCGCGATCGCTTTCGTCGGATGAAAAACCAGGAAAAGAGCTTCATTCAGCTACAGCAGCTTGAAACAGGATTGCTGGCAGAATCAACGCCCGACCTGTCGTACCTGATCTTGACTGTGGGTTCTTGCGCGATCGCCACCTTCGGCTTGTTGTCCAATAGCACGGCGGTCATTATTGGCGCGATGATCATTGCTCCGCTGATGCTGCCGATTCGGGGGCTGGCATTTGGGGCGCTCAAAGGAAATGGAATGCTGTTTCGGCGTGGGTTGGCTGCCCTGACGATAGGAACTGTCCTTGCAGTAGTTCTTGCTTGGATGTTAGGTAAATTGGTTGGCATCGCCAGTTTTGATAGTGAAGTGTTGGCGCGATCAGAACCCACCCTGCTGGATTTGGGAATTGCCGTTGCGGCTGGAGGAATTAGTGGGTATGCAAAGGTGCAACCAAAAATCTCAGAAAGTCTTGCAGGAACCGCGATCGCAGTTGCCCTAATGCCGCCCCTCTGCGTGATTGGCTTAGGACTCTCTCAGGCAAACTGGAACCTCAGCCAGGGAGCCATGCTGTTGTATCTCACCAATCTGCTGGGCATCACCTTATCCTGCATGGTCACTTTTCTGCTGGCTGGCTATGTTTCCTTTCGCCACGCCCGTAAAGCACTGACTTGGACCTTGACTTTCACCGCAATTTTGCTAATTCCTTTGGGGTTTAGCTTCACCCTGTTAGTGAGGCAGGCGCACCTAGAAGCCAATTTACGACAAGCACTAATCAGTCGCACGCTTACTTTTCAACGGGTAGATTTGTTAAGCATTGCCACAAATTGGTTAGCCAAGCCGCCCGAAGTCCGATTGCATGTACGAGCTAGAGAACCCATCACATCCAGGCAGGTTAAACTTTTAGAAGAATTTGTGAGCCGCGAAATGGCACAATCTTTTACATTAATCTTTGTGGTTGGACAAGTTGAAGAAATCCGTCGGGAAGAGTCTACCGTCTTAAAGCAAAATTAAAAGTTGTTTTCAAACTGGAGCAACCCCCATCCAAGAAATGCCATTCGCGATTCCTCCTATTCACTGATGGCAGAAATTGTTAAGATCAATGCTAGATCTAAATTAATTCAACTGTACTAACTAAATTTACTTTTTGGGATCGCTCAATGAACCAATGCATCTTAATGGCGGACATTATTCAAGAACCTGAACTCCGCTACACCGCAGATAATCAAACGCCACTAGCGGAAATGGTCGTGCAGTTTGCAGGGATTCGCCCTGAAGATCCGCCGTCTACGCTGAAGGTGATTGGCTGGGGCAACCTGGCGCAGGAAATTCAGGCAACCTATCACGAGGGCGATCGCGTGGTGATTGAGGGTCGCCTGACGATGAACACGATTGATCGCCCAGAAGGCTTTAAAGAGAAACGGGCAGAACTGACCGCCACACGGGTGCATCGGTTAGCATCAGATACGATCGCCACATCCACCACGACAGTCTTATCAACGACCAGTTCTGCCAACAGTTCTGGCAGTCAGCCAGCCCCTAGCACCCCAAAAGCATCTCCTGCGGCTTATAAGGCAAAAGAACCCGCTGCCACCTTTCAACCCCAGCCAGACTCCAACTTAGATGACATCCCATTTTAGCCAGTCAAATTCTTATGACTTCCCAGCCCATCGTTAGTCTGATCCGTGCTCAATCCTACGATCGCGCTCAACTCCGCCAATCGATTGAAACGCTGTTGCAACCCTTAGGCGGCATGACCGCGTTTGTCAAACCGGGCGATCGCGTCTTGCTCAAGCCCAACCTGCTTACGGGTGCGCGCCCCACGAAAGAGTGCGTCACTCGTCCTGAAGTGGTTTACTGCGTCGCCCAACTGGTGCAAGAAGCAGGAGGAATTCCGTTTTTGGGCGATGGACCTGCCTTTGGTAGTGCTGAAGGCGTAGCACGGGCAAACGGCTATATGCCTCTAGTGGAAGAACTAGGGCTACCCATTGTGGAATTTCACGGCAAACGTTATGAAACCATTAGCCAGGAATTTAACCATCTATTGCTGTCGAAAGAAGCCATGGACGCGGATGTGGTGATTAATTTGCCCAAGGTGAAATCCCATGTGCAACTGACCTTAACCATGGGCGTGAAAAACTTGTTTGGCTGCGTTCCAGGCAAAATGAAAGCCTGGTGGCATATGGAAGCAGGCAAGAGCAAGGAACGCTTTGGAGCCATGCTGGTTGAGACGGCACGCACGATTAGCCCCAACCTAACGATTTTGGACGGCGTTATTGGGCATGAAGGCAATGGACCCAGCGGCGGTGAACCCCGCGAGTTGGGCATTCTTGCTGCTTCCTCTAATGTGTTTGCCCTTGATCGCGCCATTGTAGAAATGTTGCAGGTGAATCCTGATGCGGTGCCCACGATCGCCGCTGCTCACCTGTTGGGTCTTGATCCAGCCCTAGACGCGATCGCCTTTCCCCACTTTCATCCTCACGAGCTAGCTATTTCAGACTGGCGACTGCCCGATCAAATGATGCCAATCGATTTTGGGATGCCACGAGTTTTCAAATCCACCTTTAAGCATCTTTACATTCGTTTCATCAAAGAACCGATGGTAGCCTATTCATCCCGTTAGATTCTGAGAAAGCTCATTACCGTTTGGTAACTGTTGTATCGTCTTATTGTTTTGCTCAAGCAAGCGATCAGAAGATTCGGTAGTGTGAACGAAGAAAAGAAGAATGTTCTTTTCTGCTTCTTGACGGGTAGATTAAACTATCTATTTTTACTCACTTCGCTGGGAACTTGCTGCATGTCTCCACTGCTGCTGCGACAAATTTGGGGCTTGGTCGAAACCACCCAATCCCAAATCCTTTTGAGCCTAGACGATGACAGTCTGGTGCAATGGCTGCTGCGCCAACTTACAAACCAGCGATCGCTCGATTCTCACGAAGCCAACCTGCTCAGCGATTACTTGCAGTCACGCCTGCCGCTGATTCGTGATGTTGCCCAAAGCCGTCACGCTTTAGTTTAGTCTGTTCACTTCTCCAATCTCACCACGTACCACTGGATAAACGTGCCTGGACCCAAGTCAAATTCGCAGGCAGTTTCTAGGAGATGTTTTGCCTGTTCGGATAACGATGAAAATCGCTGGAGTTCGACAGGCAGTTCTTCTTGTTGTGCCAAGACTCCCTCCAACTTTTCGTGCAGTTCTGCCGTCGTTAGAAACTGTTCAGGCTGATCTGGCTCTAGCAAGACATAGGTGTCACTTTCATATAATCGCGGGTCTGGCATCTTATTTAGCCTTTTAAGCCTGAAGGAAATGCCTCTATTTTTGCAGGTTTCCGCGATCGCCCCCAAGATATTCATTTTCGGGGCAAATATTTTTGATCAATCTGAGAAATCAAATCTATAATTCACCCAGCTACAATCTTCCTCAGCGGCTAATTTGCTGCACCTTGTTGACCTGTAACAAGTAGAGTTGCCTGCTTTGAAGAATTGAATTTTCCAACTTGAAAATGAATTGCTCCATTCATCTTTTCAGACAAACTTTCAGGCAAAAGTTAAGCAGTCTAAAAATTTTAAGTTTTTACTTTCAGTTTTTTCCTGATTTGTTAACTCAGCCCCGTAGAGTATTAGTTCACTCATTTAATTGGGCGCTTTAATTTAGGAAGCCAGTCAGAAAAGGCTTGTTTGAAAGTAAAGTAGCCTACCCATTAAGGCAAAGCTCAAAAAGCTGAAACCCTCTTGCGGCTGGCTTTCAAATAAGAAAGATGGTCGCTCAACCCTGCTAGTTGAGGTAAGTTTAGAGGTTTCATAGTCTTAAAAATTAGTTTTTAGATAAGTGGCTAGCTGCCAAATTCAGTTGTGTTGTGCAGGTGAATTAATCCAGTCAATATTTTTTGATTTGGTCTATAAAAATCAGGCTAAGATAGAGTGCATATAAAGATCTGCTTTATTGAAGCCGCTTTCGCAAGGTTTTCTGTGGTTAAGGTATTTTATTTAATCTTTTTTCTGAAAATCTTTGGAACATATTCGACCACTCTTGCGACTTTAAATTTATAACCGCACACACTATACAAAGAGTAATTGAGGGCTATTCAAATGACACTCTCTCAGACCGTTTCTAAAGCGATCGCGCTTCTTTCTGCCGCTACTGCTAGCTCCGTTCTCTTGTCCGCTGGCATCGCCTCGGCTCAATCCGTTAATCAAACCGTCAACGTTGAATCTGGCAACGCAAATGTTGTTGTAGTCAACACCCCAACTCGCGGCTTTGGCGGTGCCTACGTAGGCGGCGGTGTTGCCGCTGGCGTAACCAATGGTGGGCAACAAGGAGATGCTGCAACCTTCGGCGGCAATATTCAAGGTCGAATTGCACCCTTTGCAAATGTTCCCGTATCCGCACGGGCTGCCATTCTATTTGGCAAGGAAACCACAGCAATCATGCCGTTAATCACCTATGACTTGCCCATTGCTGCCAATACTAACCTCTATGTGGGTGGTGGCTACTCCTTCGTTGAAAAGAATGGCAAACCCACGCCCTTGGGCAACCGAGATGCTGCCGTTGTAACCGTAGGCGCTGAAAGCAGCGTCACCCGCGATATCGTTGTTTACGGGGATGCAAAATTAGGGATCAAAGCCTATGAGAACAGCCCCGCTAGCGCTCTCAGCTTTCAAGCAGGTGTTGGCTATCGCTTCTAACTTCAAATGATTTGCAAACAGTTTACAGCAGTTTCTGCCCCCCTAGCCCCCCCCAATTCTGGTGGGAACTAGAGTTGAAGTCCCCCAGGATTGGGGGATTTAGGGGGCTTACAGAGTTTGCAAGCGTGGCACATTCATCTGAAAACGGCTGTAAGTAATTGTTTGGACATCTTTTGAAAAAGTTCTAGAAGCCTGGATTCTACGACTCGTCATACCTCCACTCGCCCTCACCATTCGGCTGAGCGCGAGTGTCGAAGCCCTAAATCCTTCTCCCGCTCTGGGAGAGAAATTCCATTAAGTAAATCAGCCTACAAGGCTCCTGCATTGTCAGGAGCCTTATTTTTGGTTTTCAAGCTGCTGACCGTACAAGTCTCAATCAAAGTTGCCCCGCAGAATCGGGAGCCACAATTTCGCCCTCTACTTCCAACAGACTAGAGTCCTCTTTTGTCAGGTCGGTCAATTCATTAAACTGCACACCCATCTGCTCACAAGCCTGCTTCACAGCGTGTTTGAAGCGACTCAAATCATCCCCATACCCGCATAATTCCGCAGCCGTTTCGCTTCCTTGCTTGGCATTAGCACGAGCGCAATCGACCAGTTCAGTTCCCTCAAGCGGTGTTTTTGCAGCCATATTTATCTCCCCGTTACAAGAATCACTTGCTCAGTCTTACTCAACGTGGGCGACTAAGCCAATCACTCTATGGGCAGAAAATCGGCTTTCCGCAAGGATTGGGGCGCTCTGGAAAACGTGGAAATCGCTACACTGGAAAAGCATGTTCGGGGTCAGAAGTTGGGTTTTAAGGATTAGAGAAAATAACTCCAAACTTCGCACTCTGTACTCTCAACTCCGCACTTTCAAATCCATACTCCATCTTTTTTGAACTATGGCGCAGTTCGATATCCAAGCCCCTTTTGAGCCAGCAGGTGACCAGCCCAAAGCGATCGCCCAAATTCTGGAATCGATCAATGCGGGTAACCGCTACACTACCCTGCTGGGCGCGACTGGTACAGGCAAAACTCACACGATGGCGCGAGTAATCAACACCTTGGGTAGACCTACCCTGGTGTTGGCGCACAACAAAACTCTGGCGGCGCAGTTGTGTAATGAGTTGCGCGAGTTCTTTCCAGACAATGCTGTCGAGTATTTCATCAGCTATTACGACTACTATCAGCCAGAGGCATACATTCCCGTTAGCGATACTTATATTGCCAAAACCTCATCGATCAACGAAGAAATCGATATGTTGCGGCATTCGGCAACGCGATCGCTGTTTGAACGGCGTGATGTGATTGTGGTCGCCTCCATTAGCTGCATCTATGGTTTGGGCATTCCCTCGGAATATTTGAAAGCGGCGATTCCTTTGCGAGTCGGGGAAGAAATCAACCTGCGGGGGGCGATTCGAGATCTGATCTCGGTGCAATACACCCGCAATGATTTAGAGTTAGGGCGCGGTCGATTTCGGATTAAAGGCGATGTGCTGGAGATTGGACCCGCCTACGAAGATCGGATTATTCGGGTGGAGTTTTTTGGCGACGAAATTGAAGCGATTCGCTATATCGATCCGGTGACGGGCACCACCTTGCAAAGCATGGACGGCGTAAATATTTACCCGGCTCGTCACTTTGTCACGCCAGAAGATCGGCTGAAGGAAGCCTGTGATGACATTGAAAAAGAACTGCGAGATCGCCTGCTGTTTTTAGAAACCCACAACAAACTGCTGGAGGCACAGCGACTCGAACAGCGCACCCGCTATGACCTAGAAATTTTGCGAGAAGTGGGCTTTTGCAACGGCGTAGAAAACTATTCGCGTCACCTCGCCGGACGGCAAGCTGGAGAGTCGCCCGAATGTCT
>JBGTAZ010000153.1:0-12622 GCA_041749615.1 Leptolyngbyaceae cyanobacterium
GATTGTAGGAAGCCCCTATGCCTGCACGGATCGCCGTTTCCCACAGACCCCGACTATTCTTATCAAGGTAGAACGGTAATGACCCGCGATCGCCCTCTACTTCGACAAGTTCAGGGATGCCCTGATTCAGGCACCGCTGGATGTAGGTAGTGATGATGAATCTCAGCAGGTCAGTACGGCTTTCAATGCGCTGATCTTCAATTTCGACTGCCTTGCAATAGATTCCGAGGAACCCGGTTTCATCGTTCAAGCGATCGCATAGGATTTGAGACACTCGTAAATTCAGCCGTGGATTAAACGTTTTTGCCATTTTTAAAGCGAAAGCCGCCCCACAAAACAGATGTGGCAGCGGCTAAATACAATATTAGATACTGATCAATATAACCTAGAAGTGCGAAACGACACCCTAAGCCAGTAATCGCCGCATAAACTCATCTTGTGCCGCAATTAGCAACGATTGAGCGCTAGAGCAATCATTGTGGCGTAATGCCCGCGCCAAGTCTTGAAGGGGCGATCGCCGCACATGCTTGAACATCAAAATGGCTGAGTAGGTTGGGTATGGTTCAGGCTCCACCGCCAAGCCCTCAATCACCCGCCGAATATCTTGAGAGGTGTATCGCTCCAGTAATGGTGTGGACCTCACGCCATACGCCATGCGATCGCAATCCTTCACGCCAACGATCGCCGCACCCTGGCTACAAATTCCATCCAACGACCCTTGCACCCAAAACCGGATCAACCTGCCCACATCAGCCGAATCGTAACAAGGGATATAAGTCATTTGCAATTATTGCAACTCAGCTTTTTGAGTATATCCAAAGCTAGAGCGATCGCCGGACTATTGGGTAGTTGGGGGTTGTAGCCTTTATGTCTTATGCCAACTGCCATTTGTGGCGATTGCAAAAAGACATAAAGAATGTTTTGCTTGGAGTGGAGGCGATCGCGGGGTTGATTTGTGGATCTAAGCTTTTTGGGAAGGTTTGATCGGGTATATTGCTACGCCAGAATCAGCAGTCAAACGCAGCTAGACCAAAATACTATCGAAGTGCAGCGGAACCGATTGTTAGGGATTAAGCCTGTTGCGAATCGGATTTATGAGGATGTGCAAGGTGGGGATGAGAGCGATCGCCCTGAGTATCAAGGATTGATTGAGCAGGTACGAACCGATGCACTAACCGGGCTTAAGGTGCTGATTGTCATCACAGATCAGTCTAGGCTGTCTCGTGAGGGCGTGGATAAGGTAGCCAATCTGATTGAGCTATTTGATGCTCTGGGAGTGGTTATCTTTGCATTGGATGGCGGACTGCTGACTGTGGCAGATCCAACCCAGCGGCTAGCAGTGGGCAGCAAGGCGTTATTCCACGACTACTTTCTCAGGGAGCATCGACAGAAGCTTAGAAGTGCCAAGGCTCAACGGCGATTAGAAGGAAAGCCGATCAATCCGAATCCGCCAGCCGGGTACAAGTGGAGCAGGGAGAAGTTTCTTAGGGATTATGATTTATGGGCGATCGCCCGGTCACTGGTAGAAAAATATTTGCCGCCGCCAATGGGTGAAGGGGTGAGCTTGGGGAAGGTTGCGGAGCAGGCGATCGCGGTTGATTTTCCGGTAAAGACTGCTCACGGGATTAAGCGATGGTTAATCAATCCAGTGTTGCGAGGGCACTTAGAGAATTTTGAAGAGGGATGGAGCCGGAAGGCTCAGAAAAATAAGATTAAACCGAAGGCGAAACGCATCCTACACAATTGCCATGAGGCTTTGATCTCTGAGAGTGAATATGATGCCATCTTGCTACGACTGAAGGAGAACAAAACCTATGCAAGACGGGGAACCGACGCGCCTAGATACCCACTCTCAGGGTTAGTGTTTTGTGGCGGATGCGATCACAAGATGAGCTATCACACCCAATCTGATAAACGATGGGGCAGGTACGGTAATTATGTCTGCATTAATGCCTCATGCGATCGCTTTCGTGCCTCCATCTCAGAGCGCAAAATCGAGGCTATAGTCAAACAAGCATTGGCATCTCGCGCCGTAGAATTGGCAACAATGGCAAGTTTACCCGTGGAAGAAACGGTTAATTTTGCAGCACTAGAATTGGAAAGGCAGATTAAAGAATTGCAGGCAATGTATCAAAAATCGCCCCTCGCTGGATTGCGGGAGGCGATCGCTGAACTTGAGGATAGATTAGCAAAATCTCAAGTTCAAGTTGAAAGTAATGGGCAAAATTTTGAGGGCTGGTTAGAGATGTGTGAAGATCCTAATTCTTGGGATCTGCTGACCATCCCTGAAAAACGCATCGCCTATCACGAATTGGTAGAGGCGATCGTCTTTACTAAGGGCAGAGAGATTCTGGTCAGCTTACGGTTTTGAGCATCCCGGCGATCGCGCATGGCGATCAAAATCTTATGCAGTTCCGGCGACAGTTTTGTGATTTTCATGAACGAACCTGGCAGGGTCTACGGGAATCAAATACATCTCTCCGGGGAAGAGGACGAGCAGCGCACCTTGTCGGTTAATGTCTTCTACGATGACAACTTGGTTTTGCCAGCGAGAACAGCCTTTGGGAGGGCTAACGCATCGAACGCGATCGCCTACCTTGAATTCTGGTTTTGTTTTATGCATCGAGTTTCCAGTTCGACTCATCGAATAGTTTACAGCAAGTGAGCGATCGCTTCCATCAGTGGCGCGATAATTTCTTGAGCCAACAGGCAGGGAACCCCGTTACCAATCAGTTTGCAAGCCAACGGATTTTTATCAGGCAACTCATACCAGTTGGGCATTGTCTGAAACCTTGCCAGCGCTCGACTCGTCATCGAAACGACCTTGCAATCTTCTAGCAGCGCCCGTAGAGATTGGCGATCGCCGCTGGATTTTGTAACCGTCAAAGCGGGTTCATCATCATGGCGCAACGATTTCGTTGCGCCATTGTCGTTTGCCATACCAGAAATCAGCAACGCTCTTGGAGTGCTGGCAGGACGGCGCATTTTCTCTGCCGTGATGGTCATGGCAGGTTCAAGCTCATAGCGCACCGTTGCGTCACGAATCGTATGAGCAGGGTCAATTAAAATCGCTCTGGGACGATTGCCAGATCGTTCAGTATCGCCAACCGTTCGACTTGGCTCATGGGCTTCTCTGACTGAAAAACTGCTGGCGTTGGCACCAGGCGCCAGAATCGCCCTGGGTTGATGGCTTGGCTTACTATCGGTAGTCACGGTTGTAGATGGCTCATGCTCCAGCCTCAAACCGTCGCCATACTGCTGATTGGCGTTTTTAGATTCTACGAGCATATTAAAAAACAGGTTTTCGGGGAGGAGATCAACTTGCCACTGGGCTAGTTTTGATTCAGGCAAGGTGGGGATTAAGTCAGCGGTCGCCTCATACCATCCGACCCATTTCTTACCCCCATGCAACGGAGGCACAAAGCCGTTTTTTATAGCCCGTAGAATCAGCCGACGACGGGTCTGCGGGACAGAAAAATCAGCAGAATTGACCACTTCACGACTAATCCAATAGCCCAAGGAAAACAGCGCTTCCTCAATCAATTTAAGTGATGCTGAGTTTTTATAGGCTTCGACATTTTCCAGGATGAAGGCTTTGGGTTGCAGAGTTGCGATCGCGTCCACTACCGACTGAGCCATTGACCTATCTAGCTCGGTTTCGGCGGCATTATGCTTTGCCACACTAAATTGAGTGCATGGTGGAGATGCCCAAAGAATGTCCGGCGGCTCAACCTTCGTCCAATCCATATCAGTTACGGACTGAATGTAAGTTTTTCCTCCCAACTGGCTACCAATCTCCGCGATCGCCGCATCCAACTCCACGTCCCAAATCAATTCACAGCCTGCTTGCAATGCGCCAATATCTGCAAGCCGTCCACCGCCAAACAGTGAGGCAAAAGTGGTCATACCGCCACCTCCAACAAATCAAAGAGCGATCGCTGTGGTATTCCTTTCCAAGCTTGGGGCGAGATCCACAACATCTCCAGTTCATTACCCACCCGCTTAGAAACCGACCGCCAATCACTGGGGATCATTTCTTGGTACAGCTTATTATCAAAACCACTGATCACCGCGCTACGTCCTTCTAGCATGGCGATTAACTGACGGTGATCATCATCCGTAAACTCATGGGCATATTGCCGCCGCGCAATGCTTTTCTGTTGGTCTTTGTGGCGATTATCTTTCGACTTTCGCGATGACATCACGTACGGAGGATCGGCGCAGATGAAGCACTCTGGAGATTTAGGAATACTAGGCAGCAGTTCCAGGCAAGACCCGTGATGGATTTCTACCCCTCTCATTCGTTCAGCCGCACCCCATAGGCAAAAGGTATCAATATCCTCAAGGTCTGTTGATGGCGATTTGCCTGTACTCCAGCGTGTGCCTGCACCAGAGAATGACAACCGACTATAGATGTAAAACTGAGCTGCTCTCAGAGCCGGAGTTTCCCAATGTTCCACACTTGCAGGATCTTTAAGCAGCAACTCACAGGTTTGAAAGCTTTTTAGAAATTCGACTTCCTTGATTAGACGTATAGTGTCGAATTTTAGACACTGAAAAAAGTTAACCACTGGATTGTAGGCATCACAGTACGCTTCAGTATCACTCTTTTCCTTAGCCAGCAGAACCGACCCGCCGCCGCCGAACAAATCCCAATAGTGGGAATGGGTGGGAAAGTGCTGAATGATCCACGGTGCCAACACCGACTTTCCACCGAAATAATTTAGTATACTCACTGGTAACTCCTTAACGATTCAAATTTGAGCATTTGCACCCGTCGCCAGCCCCACAACCAGATCGATGCATACTCTGTATCCTGCACGATGCACCAAACACTCAAGCAAAATAAAAAGCGGGTGAGGTTGGCTGATTTGCGGGAAAAGCGATCGCAAACTTTCTGGTAATAGAGCGATCGCTGTTGTTGCCATACGTCCACCTTTTTAGGCTGAGGGGAAACATTGGGTGGCAAGGCGATGTCGCCCGCTTTCATGTTCAGGCGATCGCTGTAGCCCATTTGCCCGGTGTAAATCCAGCGATCGCCGAACTTCCTCCACACGCAGAGAATTTTACGAGCAGGCAATAGATCTTCTAAAGGAATTGGCTTGACATCAAACAAGTTGAGTTGATTCATGATTTGCAATTATTGCAACGGGCATTGGAAATTCTCGAATTCGCAAATCAAATGGAACTTCTGAAAGTTTGTTGTCTTTTGCGTGTTTTGGAAGCTTGAGATCGCCATCCCAAGCATTGCTACCAGGCTGTTTGAAGAAATACGGGATGCCAGAATGCTCACATTGATCCTGAATTTCTCTAGCCCAATCAAGATTAAATGGACGCGCTCTAGTTCCAGACTCACCGCCGACAATTACCCAATTGACCGGGCAGGAATTCAGCGATAAATCAACTGATTCAAGTAGTGGCTCAACGGAATAAAAGGTTTTCCAGCCTGCTTGATTAAGCTGGTGCAGTTGCGACGAGCGATCGCGTACTGCCTTTTGATTCTCGATTGTTACCCCTATCAAAATGTTGGGGAAGGGAAACAAAGGAGCCAAAGGATAAAGACCACCAGGGATTGACGGATGCCCCTTTGATGAAAGCAGAATTGACCCATGCCGATTTGATGTAGTCAAATATTTGATCATCCGCTCAGGGCGCTTAGTGAGGCATTGATAGGTATGCTGCGGAGTTCGCGCCATCACTGCAAACACCAAATCTAACTGCTCATCCGTCACCGATTCGTGAAATAAATCACTCATCGAATTAACAAAATAGGTTGTAGGAGCTTTGCGTTTCAATGGCTGACTCAATCTATCTTCATGAAATTGCACATCAGAGAAAGGGCGATCGCCCCAGAACCTTTTAGCAATATCAGCGGCATAGCAATTAGCGCATCCTGCCGATATTTTGTTGCAGCCTGTAATAACATTCCAGGTGTGTTCAGTCCACTCAATCTTTGACATCTCAAACGCTCCTTAATTGAATTGTTTTCCACCACGCTATCGCGCCTTCTAATTGAATTTTGGTGTGACTCTCCACACCTAAAGCTTGAGGAAAAGCACCCTCTCTTTCTGGCAGTATTTCTAACACAATTCCAGTCGTTTTTGTGTTGATTAAAGTGACGCGATCGCCCACTTCAAAATAACATTTTGGCGCGTCAACTTCAACCGTTTTGATAACCTCAATATCCTTTCCTCCCACACAATCAGGTCGCACTTTTGCCGCCAGTTCATAAGCAAGGTTTCTGTGGCAGAATTCGCCTGGTTTCTCCCAACAAAGCCAAGTTTCATCCTTGCTTAAATCAACTTGTAAAAGATATTTCAATATCTCATCTTTATTGGCGCGAATCTCTTCGCGATAACGAGAGGTGTATTCCCCGATAATCTCATCGCCTGGAAACTCCCAGCCCATCTCCTTATACCGCTTCTCTTGCTTCTTCCACCATTTGAGTAAATCGGCAGATGGGGCTAAAAGTGGCTGCAATGGATGATTGCCATCCAGCCCTTTGTATTGGGTTGGCACGGAGCGAGAAATGGGCACCAATGCCCCGTGATGAGCCGACGGGCTGAAATAGGAAGCTGTGTAAATCATGCCGCTTTATTCCTATTCAAAAATTGCTCATAATCGAATTTCTCAACGATCGCGGCGAACGCTTCCCACCCTTCCAACGGCATCAGCAATAGCGGGGTATCGGCTGGATAACCCAGCCTTGTGAAGATTGCGGATTGGGCAGAGAGCGATCGCGGGTGCTTGAAGTCCATGCCGTTTTCTCTCAAAATCTTCCCAACGTGGTAGCGATAATCGGCTTGATTCCAATCAGAAGGCTTCATCGAAAACAGCCTCCACGATCGCGACAGGATTATCATTTTCATCAATATCAATCAAGACGCGATCGCAGTTTCTAGCCCAATCAACTGCTTCCAACTGAAGGATGCGATCGCCGCTTTTTAACCATTCATTTTTCTGAGTTAGATTCTTTTGAAAAGTCGTTTCTTTTAACTTTTCAAGAATTTCTCTAACCTCCGTTACTGACTTCAAAGGAGTTGAGATCTGCTCCGGTTCTAAAGCTTCATAAACAACTTCTTTGGCAACAGGCAACGCTGGCAAAAAATCACCCGCAACCGAGCTATGGGCTTTGTAGGAAGCCAAGAATTCCTTACGCAATCGCGGGATGCCAAACTCAATATCGGCATATCCAACGGCGCTTAGTCCGCCTACGCCTTTCAATGCTCTTTCACCAGCAGGCGAAAGCTGCAACGGGGATTGATTTTGAGCGGCAACACAAACCCGCTCCCATTCCAAAACGGCTAAATCTTCTGTGTTGGCTTTCACTTTCTCGACGAACTTCGCAGGACTAGGGAAGAAATCTTCCTCAGCAAAAACCCGACGACACGCCGCTGAAAATTGATCGTTACTCAGCTTCTCGTTCAAGAACTGGTAATAACCCTCAAACACAGCATTCTCAAGCGATCGCCCAAATCTCGACTCTAAAACGCTGATTTCTTTCAAAAACAATTCTTCACTAATCATGAGTCCTTCCTTGATTTGAATGTTTTCTGATTGCCGCTTAAATTGGCATCAGGCGAGAGATAACCCTGTCTTGCTTGGGATAGTTAATCAAGCATCTATTCAGGAGTCTTCCAAGGCTTTCTATTGCGCTTTCTTCAAAAACCACTCTGCGCGACTTGCGAATCGTTGCGCCATTTGTGCGTCACCCTCACTCAATCGCATCCCTGCATTCGTTACAGGCTGGGATAAGTAGCTCTCATGTAGTCCCAAAATTTTGTTATTCGTTGCAAAGCTTTCAAACTTCAGAGTTTTGGTGCAATACCACGGGTCTTGTTTGGCATAGTCCAATGCGTTTCCAAGTGCCGCGATCGCGTTCTCCACTCCACCGCAATCAATCGCAAGCTGATTAAAAATCTTTTGCCTCGACGGGTTAACGACTTGCACCTCTGCCCACAGATCTGGCTTGCGATCGTTGTAAATTTCTCTGAACACCTCAAAATCGGCGGCGGAACAAGTGATCTTTTTCGCTGGCTTTCTACTTCCACCTTTTCGAGATTGAGCGGGTTTACTTTCGGAGTCTTCAGGCACAAGTGGTAACTCTTCCTGAACTACTTCGCATTCAACTGCGATTTTTGAAATAGAAGCGATCGGCTCTTGCTCTTCTCTTTTTTCTCTAGTCTTAGTATTTATTGGTTTTAGTTCTGGTTTTGGATCTGGATCTGGATCTGAATATGGATCTGGATCTGAGGGGGACAAAACAGCGCTTTGTCCTTCTGTCCCCTGCTTGTCCCCCAGGGACAATTCCCTTTTTCTTGCCCGTTGTCTGCGTTTCTTTTCCGCCTCTTGAACTCGCTTAACAATATACTGGTCGCCTCTCTCAGCTATGGAGGGGGCGTAAATTACATGCTCTTGCCATAGCTGAGAATCTATTAGGCAAAGCTCTGAGAGGGTATCTAATATTCTGATCGGTGTTCTATAGTCGCCAAGCTTCAAATCTTCTGAAATGTCTTCAAACCAAAGCTCATCGGCTGGAATGCTGAAATCGGTTTCTTGTGCGTAAAGCTTTTCTAGAAGCAAGCACCAGAATGCAAAGCCAGTTGCACCATGCGTTCTTATCAATTTTCTAATCTTGCGATTTCGATGCATATCCGTATCGTGGTGGAACCATTTCATAGGACGCTCCCTCCCCATTCAGAGATCGTCTTGTTGTGCTTAGACTGGTTGCATTTTTTGCAAGCTGTTTGCAAATTCGTAAGATCGTTAGATCCGCCTCTACTGACTGGAATGATGTGATCGCACTGGAGGGATGTACCGCGATCGCCGCAATACTGACAGGTGTAACCATCCCTAGCAAAAACTTCATCTCTCAAGACTCTCCACTTGTCCGCAGAAGGTCTTTCAAAATCTGGATTTTGCCGCTTATCCCAGTTGGTGATTACAATCACGCCATCGCCAGCAAAATCAATCAGACCCTTATCTCGGAATACCTCTTTTAGAGACCGCCACTCCTCTAGCGACATCTCCATCTCAAAAGCTAAATCCTCGTCATCCAGCCCCGTGATAGCCCCTTTCTTTACGCTGTCATTTGCCAAGCAAAGAAGAACGATGAATGCGTAGCGGTGCTGAATCGGCATCCGGCACATTTTTGGATCAGATCTGAACTCTGAATAGAATCGGAACCCTTTCACAACCCCACCTCCACCGATCGCGCTTTCAGCCACTCAAACTCGTCCCGATGCGCCGAAACATAATCAAACATCGCTTCAGAGCAGCGCTCAATTGCAGGGCGATCGCCAAAGGGCACGGGGTATTTATGGGTTCCAGTCCAGCTTTTTAAGCAGCCCATCGAAAAGCAAGCTTGCTTGTCCTTTGGAAAAAAGTTGATCCGCCCATTCTGCGTAATGTAAACAGTGTTCACTATGCGATTTGTCGAATGGCGAAACATAAAAATAAACGTGCGACTCACCGGATCGTAGGAACCATCCGCCCCACATGTGTAGGGGAAGTGGCGCTTATAGATTGCTGTCATGTCTGCCACTATTTTGGCGATCGCTATTTGAGGTTCTTCCTGGTACACCCCAATCGACATAACCGGATTTCGTGCTGCTAGCTCTTGTGCAACCTGTAGGGCGTGTTTATGGGGAAACGTAAGGCGATCGCTAAATCTATCGCTCCAGCACGCCTCATGGTTCGAGAAGCCGCTTAAAACGCGATCGCGTTTATCAGTGATATGAAACATGGCTATGCCTCCACCGCTTGCTTATTCAGGAGTGCAGCTTGGCTGTTGAGGTAATAGCGATCGCCCACCTTAGACAGGCTTCCTTTCAAGTGGCGATACTGCACATGCCCTTGCAGGTGGATGGGGAAATCGGTCAAGCGTAGCCCGTTCTTGGCGCGGGTTAGTCGGGTGCTTATTTCGGTGCCGTTCTTTTTTACTTCAGATGCAGATTCCAGCCTTGATAGTGGGCGCTGGAATTCTTGATTAGGATACAGTTCGCAAGCGCAATCATAGCAAACCGTTTTCCCTGAAACTCGACCTTTGAAATCGAAGCAATTCATACAACGCAAAATCATCAATCTTAGTCCTTCTTTTTGTCGGGTTAATGTTGTTTAGAAGCACCCAAAACTATTTAAGAATTAACGCAATTAGTTATGCCGATCTCATAAGATTGAGCCGCGATCGCGACCATCTTTTCATCTCCATTTGCCATCAAAAATGAAGCGACTCCCATTGCGATCGCTTGGTCTTGACTCATGGCTGAACTCTCTACAATTCGCAGCAAAGCATCGTAAAGCGATTCGGGAAACTCTACCGTGACAGATACCGTAGACATGGGTATAATCCTGTTGTTGTTGATTGTCTTAGTTTTTGCTTGTCTTGAGCCGCACCCGTAACAGTGCGGCTATTTTTATGGCTACGCAATGATTGCAACTTTAGGAAGCAACTCTTCCAAATACGCCGCGATCGCCTTAATTGCAGACAATCTCCAGCGCCCACCATCAGATTCAAATAATGCTGCTGATGGCAGTTCCCCTTCTTTTGCCCCTGACTTCAGCCGCAGTACAAAATCACATTGCGGTTGCTCAACTTCCGCAAACGTGCGATATGGGCGCAACGTGACGCGACTAGGCACTCGTGCATTTTCTAGTTGTCGGATACCCGCACGAGTGGTGACCTGTTGAGACACGCCATCATCGCTCAACTGCTTTACCTTCTCGTCTTGGATGTTTCCCAAGACTGCGATCAAGCTGGTTAACGCCTCGTCCGCCACAAACAGGGAGAGGAGATCAACGACAAACTTGTCCGTTGGAACCCACTCACCACTACGGAAACTGCGACCGATTACAGTTTCACAATCCGCTTCAAGATAAACATCTCGAATTTTGTGCCGACCTACTAGACCCGAAGTAACCCGCACCAGTGTCGGGCTAACAACGTGGATGCACACCTGCCCAGCGCTAGTATCCTCAAGATCTATTTCGCTCTTGATGTAGTCGCCGACCCCTGAAAGGGTGTGTATTTTTAAGGGTTTTGTGGTTGGTTCTGCCGGAGGCAGATAAAGCTCTTTTGTGGGATAACTTACGTCATCAATCACAAACTCGCTAACTTCAACGGAATCCTTAATCGCATTGACCACACTGGCAAATAAATCAGTCATAAATCTCCTAGTTTTTTGATTTTCAGAACAGTCTCAAACCCAAGAATTAAGCTTCAACCTGCTCAAAATTCAGCGATTCTTGTTTGCGAACCAACTCCGTCGCAGACACCGAACTGCCAACCGCATCAATCAAGATGGTTGATGGAATACTTCTAGCGGGTGCCAATTTTGAGGTGACCGAGGTATCCAGCGTTGCGAAATCTCGCTCTTGACTGGGTTTGAAATTTAAGGTGATGGTTATGGTTCTCACCTTCTCCTCGGAAGTGTTTGGATCTGCGATATTCCGTAAAACCTTTTGAAACTCAATGTGAAACTGTTCGTCGATCGCACCATCAGCGATGTTACTAAGTGAAACCGATCTTTCCTGTGCCATGATTTATCTCCAATTTGATAAAAATTTGAACGGGGAAGAAATCCCCTTCTTCTTCCAACTCCAATCTTTCTGCCAGACGCAGAACATGGAGGTCATCGAATCACGCCCCGATGTGTCCGCACGATACGGTGGACGGGGTGACACTGGGATTAGGTGTGTCATGTGATCCGCATTCGCCTTAAGCCAATCAGCGCGATCGCCGCATGGCTCAAGGAAACTTAGCCTCAACAGAAGCACCATGCCGACCTTGCTGTTTTCCCAAGCAAGGTTGATGATGTCCATCAAAATCTCGGAATTGTAGGGAGGGTTTGTCACTACCCAGTCGATCCCACCATGCTCTTGATTTACAATCTCCCAAAGCAATTCGTTTTCTGCTCCGACCAAATAGTGAGGATCGTAGCCACCAGAGGGGAACGGGTCATTCGTGATGCAACCGGGGAAGAACTTCGCGATCGCCCCTGCTCCAACACATGGCTCAAATACTTTGCCCTTGATCTTAAGATCCGCTAGCTCCAGAAAACCTTGAGTCAGTTTGTCTGGAGTGGGGTAAAAATCATTTTCCATCCGCTCACGGACGGGGATAATAATTTCTGGCTCAGGCTCAAAAGTGGGAACAGTAATGGTCTGTTGTGGCAAACGCGATCGCCCTGAATCTATCGGATCAATGGGTTCGGGATGCCCAAACGAGATCGCCATCTCCTCATTCAAATACAGCACCGTAGTGTTTTCGATTGACCGGGCTTCGTACAAGCCGCCATCCGTGATCGAGAGGACTTTCATCTCCTGATCCGGGTTCCAGTAAGGGGCAATGCGATCGCCCTGCTGAAACCGCATTACAACAGGTTCAAGATCAGCAGAATTCAGTACTCCCATTTCAGGCTTTGAGCAAACCAAGTTGAGCCACTTAGCAGCGTCGCGCTGCCAAGCCATCCAGCCACGCTGCCGATCATTCACAACCATTGGAAATGGAGCGCCTAGATCATCGCGTTCTACCGAAAATCTGATGATTCCACCTTTTGAATTCTTGCCGACACGAACCTTACCGATTTGCTGGTAAAGGGAGATCAGCATGTCCCACGTTGGG
>JBGTAZ010000154.1:0-15252 GCA_041749615.1 Leptolyngbyaceae cyanobacterium
GCGATCGCGCCATGGGCTATGGAACGCGCCATTGGTTCAGAGAATGACGATTGGAAACACGCGATCGCGTAGGGTGCTGTTGAGCCATGCGAAACGCACCATCTGGATCGGGAAACTTGATTGCGAAACTTGATTACGAAACGCACCATCTTGATTGCGAAACGCGCCCTCATAGCCACCCAGCAAAGTCTCCCGCAAATTGATCCAGTGAAATCAATTTAATGCGCGAATCATTCACAGTTTGTTCGCGATCGCGGCTGGTGTTATAGCCCCAATCCGCCAAAAACAATTGAACCGTATTGAGTTCCGGCTTTTTGGCAATCCCTTGCAGCGTTTTAAGGCGGTCTTCAACAAACCAAAAAGTGGCATCGCTGCCAAACACCTGCATTAATTCAAGCAATATTTCACTTTTAGGACGCTTTACTTCTTTCCCAAACAGTTGCAAATCAGTTAAATCGATGCCTTGTTGCTCTAGTAGCTGTTGAATAAACCGCCCTTCCTTGGTGCTGATGATGGCAACCTGGGTATCCGTTTCCAGCGTTGCTTTGAGGCGATCGCACACCCCCCGATAAAACCGATGCTCCGCCAGCCAACCGTCCACATCAGACGCAATCCATTGATCCCGTATCCCATCCACTTCGGCGATCAGCATTGCCGGATCTAACTGTTCCGTGGCGACAAGTTGCTGCGCGATCGTCGCCCAGTCTTGCAACACCGCCGCTTCCGACACCCCTTGCAGCACCGCATGAAGCACCAACGGCATTTCCCAACCCGTTTCAACAACAGGGCGCAAGCGATAAAATGACTCCGCCAAACCCTCCGGCGGCTCTCGTTTTATGGGTTGCCAGAGATTGCAATACGCTTGCCATGACGTTTTGAAGTACTCCCTCAACCCGTCACACAATACCCCATCAAAATCAAGCGCTAAAACAGTTGGAGTCGAAGTCATGGTCTATGCTCATTTCAGAAACCCTGCCGCCTCAAGATACCGCAGTAATCCTCTGACAGACGAGTATTCTTAGACAGATCTTGTAATTTTGCCGCGATCGCTCACCAATCAGCTTTCACCCGATGGATCACTCCACTCCTACACTCCACTACTACTCTGTTACTGGAACTGTAACAACTCTCCTATTTGGCTTTGGGTCGAGGCATACTGACAGACAACCTGATGCCGATAACCCGATACCAATCACTGGGTGCAGATAGCCCAACCGCCTATGTTTCGTGATGCTCGACTTTATCAAATCTTATTCCTGTCTTTGTTCCTGCTATTAGGGATTGGTACTCGCGATTGGACACTGCACCCGGAAATCGTCGCAGCCGCGATCGCCACTTGTCTAATCACCCAATGGGTTTGGTCAACACACTTCCCCCCTCCACAATTCAAAACTCAAAACATCTTATCTCCCCCTTCCTCCACTCCTCTCCTCCCTCCCTTCCGCCCTGATTACCGCATTGGGACTGAGTATGTTGCTCCGAACCGAGCATGTTGGCACCATGATCCTAGCTGCGGCGATCGCAATCTCTAGCAAATTTCTGTTGAAGGTGAATGGAAAACATCTGTTCAACCCCACCAACCTGGGCATTGTGGCAGCGGTGGTGCTGACTCACGATGCCTGGATTTCACCGGGGCAATGGGGTGAATCAAGCGGGTATGCCCTGCTGTTTTTGGGAACGGGCGGGATCGTGGTGCAACGGGTGGGACGCTGGGACACTACAGGGGCATTTTTGGGTAGCTATGCCCTGCTCGAACTGGGGCGGAATCTCTGGCTAGGCTGGACATGGGATGTATTGCTGCATCGCCTTAGCAGCGGTTCATTGCTAGTGTTTTCCCTGTTTATGATCACCGATCCGCGCACAATTCCCAATGCTCGTGCGGCTCGGCTCTTGTGGGCAGGCGCGATCGCCCTGCTTGCCTTCATCCTCCGCAACGTCTACTTCATTCCCACCGCCGTCTTCTGGTCACTCTTCGCCCTCGCCCCGCTCACTGCGTTGCTAGATCTGATTTGGGCATCTCCACGGTTCACTTGGCGGGTGGAAAGTTTAGAGACCGTAGAAAATAGCGACGCAGACGAGCATGAAGCCACAAACAATGCAGAGCCAGAAAAGAAAAGTTATCTCCTAGCTCCGACTCCCTAATTCAAAACTCAAAATATTTCCTAGGTCAACGCTACGCGAACAAAACTCAAAACTCAAAACTCAAAACGCCCTTTCAACTTTCCTCTCTTTCGCCATTCACCATTCGCCCCTCGTCATTCCTATGAAACTTCTCCGAACTCTGCTGTTTTCTTGCTTATTCACGGTTTCTAGTCTGTTTCTTGCCGCCAAAGCCTGGGCATTTTGCGGGTTTTATGTGGCAAAGGCAGATGCCAAACTCTACAACCAGGCATCCCAAGTCGCGATCGCCCGCAGTGGCAACAAAACGGTGCTGACGATGGCAAATGATTATCAGGGTGAGGTGAAAGATTTTGCGATCGTGGTGCCGGTGCCCGTGGTGTTGAAAAAAGAACAGGTAGAAGTGGGCAAACCCAGCGTCATGGCTCATCTCGATGCCTTCAGTGCGCCGCGCCTGGTGGAATATTTTGACCCTGATCCCTGCCAGCCTCAGCCCATGTATGACCGGATGTCCCCCATGGCAGCGGCTCCCTCTAGTTTGCAGTCGGGGAGATCAAGAAGTAATGCTGCGGAGCTAGGCGTGACGATTGAAGAGAAATTTACGGTAGGCGAATACGACATTTTGATCCTCAGCGCCAAGGAATCGGGCGGACTAGAAACCTGGCTGACCCAAAACGGCTATCGCATTCCCAAGGGTGCAAGAGAATTACTCAAGCCATATATTCGCCAAAAGCTGAAATTTTTTGTGGCAAAGGTGAACCTAAACGAGTTTGAAAAAGCGGGCTACCAAAACCTGCGCCCGATCAAAATGGCGTTTGAGTCGCCTCGGTTTATGCTGCCGCTGCGCTTGGGCATGGTGAACGCCCAGCAAGCTCAAGATTTGCTGGTTTACATCCTATCGCCGAAAGGTCAAGCAGAAGTGGCGAACTACCGCACGGTCAAAGTGCTTTCTAACACTGAGATTCCGACGTTTGTGAAAAGCGAGTTCAGCGACTTTTACAAATCCATGTTCCAAACGTCTTACGATCGCGAAGGTCGCAATGTTGCCTTTTTGGAATATGCCTGGGATATGTCAAACTGCGATCCTTGTTCAGCCGAACCGTTGTCTCGTGAAGAACTGCGCGATGCGGGAGTTTTCTGGCTGGATGACCCACAAACAGAACCCAGCAGACCCGGTTTTTTTGCACCGCGTCGTCCTTCTCCTTTCCCCTCATCGAATGTGTTCATCACCCGTTTGCATGTGCGCTATACCCGCGATCGCTTTCCTGAAGATTTGATCTTTCAAGAAACTAGCAACCGCGAACAGTTTCAGGGACGCTACGTGTTGCGCCATGCTTTTTTGGGTAAAACCGAGTGTGCCGCAGGTCGGGCATATGGGCGATCGCTGCCTCGCCGCTTTGACCAAGAAGCCCAAACCCTTGCCCGCCTAACCAACTGGGATATTCAAAAAATCCGCCAAAAGTTACCCAAGGTTCAAGCGCTAGCGCCATCGTCTTGGTGGGATTGGGTTTGGGCGCGGTTCCAAGGATAAAGGCATGAAAAAACTTTGAATCGATCGTGTGCGATCGCATCTATAGGCAACGGATGAATCGGTCAGGACATAAAGATCCTTGAGAAGTAAGGAATAACGGACAGTTGTTATCTTTCCTCGCACTGCTATGTCGATCTCAAAACTCAAAACTCAAAACTCAAAACTCTTTAGCCTTTCCCAGTGAAGTTCCCCTGATGTGGATTGATGCCAGCGCAGCAGATGTGCGGGTTGCCCAATGTAATCCGTGGGCAGCCCGATCGCCCGTCGGGGGGCAATCGTGGCGAGGGCGATCGCCTGCTCTACCGTGCAAATGTCCCACTTAACCAGGTTTTGCACCCCGACCAGCAGCGGTAAGGTGGTGCCCGACAGTGTGCCATCTAATAACCGCGCCGTGCCATGAGTCACTTCAATTTGGCGAGTATCCCAAGGATAAATGCCGTCGGATAAGCCGAGGGGCGACAACGCATCGCTGACCAAAAAGACTCCCTGCTCGTAGTGAGCGGCACGCAGTAAAATCTCCATCATGATCGGTGAAACATGCTGTCCATCGGCAATCAATCCACACTGCACTGGAGGATGGGCGATCGCGGCTCCCAACAAACCTGGCTCGCGATGGTGCAAGGGCGGCATGGCGTTAAACGCATGAGTCACCAGGGTGGCTCCCTGGTCAAAGGCTTGTTGTGCCTGAGTCGCCGTCGCCAGAGAATGCCCCAAGCTCACGGTGATGCCCAGCGATCGCAGGTAAGGAATCACCTCGCCTGTTTCATCCAGTTCAGGAGCCAAGGTCATCACTTTCACCACACTGGCATAGTCGCCTAGCACCCGTTTCACCGCGTCTAACGTTAGTGGCAGAAGATACTCGGCGGGGTGAGCGCCCCGTTTCGCCGGATTGAGAAACGGACCTTCTAAGTGAACGCCTAAAATGGGGGAGTTTGGAGTAGCAAGGATAGAGAGCGATCGCTGGATATTTTCTATAGAGGTGGTGACCAGGGTTGGCAAGTACCCATCGACACCGTGCTGCCAAAGAAATTGATTGATGGCTGCCAGCTTGTCTGCATTGCCAGAATTCAGGTCGGGAAAAGCCAGCCCTAATGCCCCATTAATTTGCAGATCGATACCGCCAAGGGAAACCCAATCGCCCAGCAGATCCACGATCGCCTCAGAGGGGATAACACTGGACTGCGGTTGTATGGAGATGATGACTTCATCCTGAATCGTAAGCTGTTGTAAGCCACCGTAGCCTGGAATACGGGCGTTGGTCAGAATTAAAGAGCTAGGCATTTGGCAACTGTGGATTTAGCAAGAGTGAGGCATGGGGACTGGCATCAAAAATCTACGGCTTTTATGAATAGATTTCCGCCATTGATCGTAACTTGACTGTAACTGTAGCGATTTGTATACCAACGGGGTCTGAGTGGGAACACTGGATTAAGTATTCAAAATTCAAACTGGAGACTAAGAACCCCTTGTATAAATAATAAAACAGAGCATCTCTACAGATCTAAGAATGAATTAAGGGTGTACGAGAAGGATGATGAATCGATTTTTAGTTCGATCGACGAGTTATTTTGTCTAACTGACCGCCAATTTTTTGAGTAAAGAGTGGTTAGTAAGCTTACCCCGAACTGAAGTCACGGGGCTTTCGCCCTAAACCTAAGCATCTAAAAGACAACTCAAGAATGGTCGTTCGGGACAGCTTACCGTGCCCCCAAGAAGTGAAATCACGTTAGCCGCATTATGGTCAGCATCGCCCACCCACCCACATTTGAGGTTCACACACTTAAAGGACTTTGCCTGTCTGTTGCCGATATGCAAGCAGCAGTGACAAGTCTGAGAAGTGTAGCGGGGATTAACCAGCAAAACTGGGACACCTGCGATCGCAGCCTTGTAATTGGTGAAGATTCGCAATTGATAGAACGACCAACTATGGTGCCCTCTACGCTGCTCTTTCCCTTTCACCTTTACTCGGTTTCTAATGCCTGTCAAATCCTCAAAGGCAATTGCAGATCCGCTCTGCTTTGCTTCGTTGACCAACTGGCGGCTAATGGTGTGATTGATGTTTTTTTGAAATCGTTGCTCCATGCCCGAAAGCCTCTTGAGAACTCTTCTAGAGCCTCTAGTGCGTTTGCTTTGCAGCGACGATCTGACTCTGGCATACTTGGCGCGAGTTGCTTGCAATTGGCTCCCACTCCAAGCTTTGCCCGTACTGGTTGTGGCAATATCTCTACGCCCCAAGTCAACCCCAATTACTTTGGGCGTTTTGCCCGTAACTGGAGTGTCAAGTTCAACCACAAAGTTAATGTAGTAGTCACCCTGTCGAGTTTTGTTCAGCGTGGCACTGGTCAAGGTTTGCCCCTTGAGCAACGCGATTTGATAGCCGCCAATGGAGAGCTTAAATTGCACTCGCCTGGATTTCAGGGTGACTCCTACTGTCTGACTTGCCTCTACATATTTAAACGTGCGAACGTCCAAACTAAGAGAGGTTGGCCTGAACTTGTGGATTTGCTTAACGGCTTTGGCATTGCCAATTACGCGCCGAATCGCTTGACAGACATGGTTTGCTTTCAACCCCGTAGCTTCCCTGACTGGCTTGTAAACCAGATGGTGCAGCTTCGTCGTGTTCCACTGGTTAGCCTCTTTTGCCACACCCAAGATCTGATTGCAAGCATCAGCAAAGCCCTGAAGAGTTGCATCAATATCGGTTCGCAACTCTTCAGGGACTATCAGCTTACACTTTACAGAGAGGGATTGAGTCATAGCCCTGTTATAACTCATCCAGAATGCGGGCGACTAAAGTCGCTACTCGTTTTTCCTCCTTGCTCTAAAGAGACAAGGTTTCCAAACGTTCAGGAGTCCTTATGAACGAGCAGCAGATAAAGCTTCACCAGAGTACTATCCTGATTGTGGACGATGTGCCCGACAATGTAGATCTGCTTCGCAGAATGCTAACTTGCGGCAGGGTCAGCATTCAAGCAGCCTCAAATGGCGAGACTGCTTTAGCACTGGCAAAATCTACTTTGCCTGAGCTAATTTTATTGGATATTTGTATGCCTCATATGGATGGCTACGAAGTCTGCGAAAAAATGAAAGCAAACCCTATTACAAAAGATATTCCAATTATTTTTATCAGCGCCCTAGATGAACTGCCCGACAAGCTCAAAGCATTCAAACTGGGCGGAGTGGACTATATTACAAAACCGTTCAATAGTACTGAAGTGGCTGCCCGTGTTGAACTGCATTTGTCTTTACGCCGATTACAGCAGCAGCTTGAACAACAAAATGAACGACTGCGGGAGGAGATCCGCGATCGCTGTGCTGCCGAAACTGCGCTTCAACTTGCGAACCAAGAACTCCAGCGGCTTGCCCACTTAGATGGATTAACGCAAATTGCAAATCGCCGTGGATTTGACAATTGTTTAGCCCACGAATGGCGCAGATTAGCGCGAGATCAACAACCCCTGGCGTTGGTATTGTGTGATGTGGACTGTTTTAAACGGTTTAACGATACCTACGGTCACCAGGCGGGCGATGAATGTTTACGCCAAATTGCTGGGGCGATCGGGCGGGCAACGAAGCGCCCCGGTGATTTGGTTGCCCGCTATGGAGGAGAAGAATTTGCGGTTATTCTGCCTAATACTCCAACTCAGGGTGCGTTAAAAGTTGCGGAGGATATTCAATTTGCGATCGCACATTTAAAAATTACTCATCAAGGATCATTAGTCAACCAGTTTGTCACGATTAGCATTGGCGTTGCGGTGATTACTCCCCTTGCCGACGTGTCGTCGATCCATCTCGTAACGGCGGCAGATCGGGCACTCTATCGGGCAAAAGCTGAAGGGCGCGATCGCATCGTTCTAGAAGAAGGTATTTTCAAGGGCAGTATTCCCTTTCACAATCCATCCATCAGTTTGGAGCATGAAAGCGAATTATGGAATGAGGCAGGACGAGGAATAAGTAAGGAATAATGAAGGGTTAAGGGAGGGCGGCGATCGCCCAACCGCGACGGTGCTTGATTCCCACAGGGAATAAGTCGTTTGCCCTATTGATTCGCCTTTTAAGATGATTCGCCTTTTAGACCGACCTCATGAAATTTCCTTCCTCAAGTGTCCGTACTCTGTTTGCGCTTGCTTATGCGGTGCTCCCCCTCTTTCTGATTGGATTTCTCTGTTCACCTTCTCCCGTGCTTGCAGGCACTTTGACGGAGCGGATTGCTGCTTTTCCTGAATGGCACGATAAACCCACCGTGCAACCTGTTGAAGGCGATTTGATCTACCCAGATTGGATGCTGGGCACTTGGGAAATGACCAGCACATTGGTGGATATGGTTGCGCCGTTGGCACCCGAAGTGACCACTCCTGGCTTTGAGGGCAACCGAGTTTTTTTGAATGCGCCGGTGACCTGTCAAGTGCGGTTTCTACCCAGCAACATTGTGGAGCGAAATAAAGCGTTTATCCCCTTCCTCTCCTTACCGACCCAATCTCTCACCAAAGCCTTGGTCATATCCGATCGCGCGTTCAACGGGTTGAGCCTTGCCAAAGCCTACTTGGGCGATCGCGTGTTTCGGGTTTGGGTCGATACCCGCGACCCCAATCGCATGACTACAAAATTTCGGGATAATCGAAAGTTGTTTTCCTTTACCACGGGGCGCAGCGTCGAACAGCCCGATCCAGAGCATTTCATTGCTTCAGAGCTATTTCAGCAATTCTTTCAAGCACCCGAAAAACCCTACAAAAATCAAGTGGAAACGACCACCGCCTATACTCATCAACCTGATGGGAGTGTGACTGCCGATCAATTTACAGCGGTTTATCTCAATTCGCCCCATCCCAAGGCGTTTGTGGCAGGCGATCGCCCCGTTGCGCTCTACCGCTATAGGCTCCGATTTGTTCAATAGAGCGATGACATTGGTTTTGGTGGGGTGGCTTTAACAGGTGCTTTCGTGATTCATTGCCTTAAGTAATGCTGCCAATGCCTGATCTTCGGATTGATTCACTTGCCGATCCATCATGGCAAGACTCACTGCTTTCGGCAGGGCGATCGCGGCAACATCCGCATCCAGTCCATCCACCAAATCATCCAATGATTGGGGCACTTTCAACGCCGATCTCACCCCTAGCAATGTGGGTTCATCAAAGCCGATCGCTTCTAACTGCGGCTGCAATTTTTCCCAGACCATTGGCTGATCGGGACTGCCAACTTGAATTAAGTAGGCAAGCAATCGCTGGAGCGTAATTTGCTGATGGGTTGTAAACTCAGCGGCATTGGGGAATACATCATAGTCTGACGTGCAATTCCCTAGGTTGCCGACAATTTTTTGCCAATCGCAGTGATCACAAGCTTCAGGTTGGTCTACCGTAAGACAGAGATGAATCTTGCCATTTGCTGCTTTAAGCTGTTCAACTTGGGCATGAACGCCTAAAAAGCTAAGCCATTGAGAAACGGTTGAAATAAGCACAGAACGAGTTGCACGGCTATTTGCCAGCAATCGAACTTGGGTTTGTACCATCGGGCGAACAATATGTGACAACATAGCGATCTGCTGAAACTTAACAACCTGAACATGCCTTTTAGGATATAAGAGTTTTCGCGATCGCAGTTGAAATTTAGCAGTTCTCTCACAAAGCTAGCCCCTCGCCCCTAACCCCTCAACTTTAGATTCCAGCAACTTCAGAAATTCAGTATTCACACCCGACTCTCGCGTCAGAGCGACTTTGCCAGTCCGAGCAATCTCTCGAAGCCCAAATTTGTTTAGCACCTGTACGATCGCCACCATTTTGCCCGGATCGCCCACGACTTCCAGCGTTAAGGAATCTTCGGCAACATCCACGACTCGCGCCCGAAAAATTTGCGCTAGTTCCAGCACTTCTGAGCGGTTAGCGCTGCTAGCGTTCACCTTCATCAGCATGAGTTCCCGCTCTACACAGGGCACTTCCGTAATATCCTGCACTTTCAGCACATTGATTAGCTTGTAGAGTTGCTTGGTCAACTGCTCAATAATTTGATCGTCACCCGGAACCACCATCGTGATCCGCGAGATCCCCAGTTGCTCAGCAGGTCCCACTGCTAAGCTTTCAATGTTAAAGCCGCGCCGCGCAAATAAACCCGCGATGCGAGTCAAAACGCCTGCTTCATCCTCAACTAAAACGGATAGTGTGTGTTTCATGAACGTATGTTGCCCCTGCCAACGAAGCGGGGATTTTTAGAGTCTGAGTTAAGAATACTTGTGATGGATGCAGACCTGAACTTGAAGTCTGACATTAATTCACAGTTAGCGTTCCATTTTACCGTGGAGCGCTGGAGATTCATGCGCGATTTTGTGAGCAGTCCATGATTTTCTAGGCGATTCAGACTGGACTCACTTTAAAACAAACCTCTGAAGCCACAGCGATCGCCTTGAGAGGCAGGTCGCCCCCAACACTCAGTCGGCAGTGCGAGAACCTTAGACATCATTAGCTGTGAGTATGATTCTGACCGCCTACTTACTTACCAGAAAGTTAGGTAAAACGGCGAAACCGCTTTCTGCGACGGGCGATCGCTTTACGCTTTTCCTTCTCAATCGGTGTTTCAAAATGGCGATTTTTTCGCATATCTTGAAAGATACCCGCCTTTGCGACCTGGCGTTTGAATCGACGGAGTGCCGACTCAAGCCCTTCGTTCTCGCCCACAACCACTTGAGTCATGCTACTACCTCTTTAAAGTGAAATTAGACTGGCAAATGAACTGAAATGAACGTTATCAACTTCAATCAACCGTTGTCATTTCAGCACTTTCATCTGCCCAACGGCAGAGCATTTAATTTTAGTGGAGAAGTTTTGAGAGGTTAAATTAGAATCGTCTCAAAACGCTAAATTGGCGCTCAGCACTAGGATAAGCAACAGTTAGTAGCGGCGATCTCGCCCACCACCAAAGCCATCCCTTCCCCCCGTAGGAGGACGATCTTCCCGTGGCTTTGCCTTGTTTACCTTCAACGCACGCCCCATCCACTCTGCCCCATCCAGCGCTTCAATAATTGCTGTTTCTTCCGCTTCAGAAGACATCTCTACAAACGCAAACCCGCGCATACGACCCGTTTCCCGATCTTTGGGTAACTGCACACTGACAACCTTTCCGTATTCCGAGAAGGTTTCTCTAACATTCTCCTCGGTGACTTGAAAGGACAAATTACCAACGTAAACAGACATAACGAGTCTCCGATTAGCGAGAGAAATTAGCGGGGAAAATGAAGGATTAAACTTGAGAAATTACCCGCCTGGAAAGCAGGGCAAACCGCCCCAAAAATAAATCATTGCTCGGTCGAGCATACCATAAGATCCAATCGAGGCATATCTTTAGACCGCCACACACGTAAATAACAGCGCCCTAGCAACTTATTGCACCTCCTAATCGCTAGCGCTTCGCTTCTGTTGAGAAACGCACGCCTATCTTAAGGATACTCACGCAGAGACCGGGTTTCTTGCTCAGCATAGGGCAGGTGAAAATACAGGTGCTTAAGCTTAGTACAGGACAAAAGCTTGCAAAAAGTTAGTAGGGAAGGGTTTCATGAGAATTACCACATTCTGACGATGAAACCCTATGAACCAGGTTACGCTAATCTGCAAAACCTTGCAGCCTCATCTTGGCTGGCATGGCGCAAGGATTACATTTCTAGCTCTGTTTCTGATTGCTCTATTTCGAGTCAAAACAGTGAATCTCGCTCAACTAGCGACTGCTTTTATGGGCACAGCTCAAACGGAATCAAACTATAAACGCTTGCAGCGCTTCTTTGGTGAATTTGAGTTGGATTATTTCAGTCTGGCAAAACTGGTGGTCAATCTGATGGCGATTCCCCAGCCCTGGGTGTTGTCGGTAGATCGCACCAACTGGGAATTTGGCAACTGTAGCATTAACATCTTGATGTTGGGAGTAGTTCATAAAGGGGTGGCTTTTCCCCTCTTGTGGTGGATGCTAGATAAGAAGGGAAATTCCAACACGATAGAGCGCCTTGAGTTGTTGAAAGACTTCTATCAGGTATTTCCAGATGCACAAGTCGCCTACTTGACGGCAGACCGAGAGTTCCTGGGTCATGACTGGTTTGAGTACCTCTTAAACCAAGCAGTCTTACCGTTTCGCATCCGTATTCGTGAGAGTGACAAGTTAGGGGATGGTCGTCAAAGTCTTAAAGCCAAGGTTTTGTTTGCTCATTTGCAGCCTCATCAGCATCAGGTTCTGCGTCATCGCCGAAAACTATGGGGGCACTGGGTCTATGTCGCTGCATTGCGTCTGGAAGACCAGTCTTTTTTGATTGTCGTGACCGCTGAACATCCCCACAGTGCGATCACCGATTACGCCAAAAGATGGTCTATTGAAACCTTGTTTGGCTGTCTGAAAACTCGTGGCTTCTGCTTGGAGTCAACCCATCTCAAAGACCCAGAACGCCTCAGTCGCCTGATCGCCCTGCTGACTATTGCTTTATGCTGGGCATTCCGAACGGGTGAATGGTTAGCCGCTCAGAAACCAATTACCATCAAAAAGCATGGACGCAAAGCCAAAAGCATTTTTCGTGTTGGCTTTGATCATCTGCGTAGAACTCTATTGAATCTTGAACAGTATGTAGATGAGTTTTTGCATCTCCTAACTTTTTTGTCCTGTACTTAGGTGCTTAAGTAATAAAGATAAAGTTTTTGTGAGGCTGCAAGGGGGCAATGCTCAATTAAGCGCGTACCAAAATGGTCATGAAAATGCCTTTAGAAAAGGATTTTCAGGTCACTGTGAACACTGCCTGGTATCAGAGATTACATGAGTTTATGTGAAGGTTTACGGAAGCATTAATGTTCTTTGAATAAAAACACCCGTAGTGATGATAGATCAGTATAAGCACATAGAACGCTGTTACAGGCTTTTGGGTGTTGCTTATAGATACAGCATGATTACACATCTTACTCATTTACCACGCAGTTATTTACTTATGAACATCAAAGTCTTTGGAGCGATCGCCGTCACTACCGCGATCGCCGCGATCTCAATGCCAGCATCGGCGGCAACGCTTACGCCTGTCAATCTAGAGTTATCGCTCTTAGTCGATGTCTCTGGCAGCATCAGTTCTCAAGAATATGCGCTGCAAACTGGTGGGTACAAGCAGGCATTCACCAACCTATCCTCCAAATTTGGTGCAGGTGGCTTTGGGTCTGTGGCGGTTAATTTCATTGAATGGTCGGGTGCAACTCAGCAAAAGCAATCGATCCCCTGGACACTTCTAAATAGTCAAGCCAGTGCTATTCAGTTTGCTAACACGATTGGCGCTCTTGTCAGACCTTATGCAGGTAATACGGCACCTGGTTCTGCCATTGAATTTGCTGTGCCCCTGTTCAGCACCAATGAGTATGATGGTAAGCGCTGGGTGATTGATGTATCGGGTGATGGCGTAGCGAATAGCGGAGTTTCCACGAGTCAGGCTAGAAATGCTGCTCTAGCCGCAGGTGTAGACAATATCAATGGGTTAGCTATTGAGAGTCCTCGTTCGACCCTCTTAAAGTCTTGGTATGAACAAAATATTCAAGGCGGGTCAGGCTCATTTGTGTTGGCGGCTGATGGGTTTGAGGATTTTGGTCGGGCGATTGAACAAAAACTCGGTCGTGAACTAGCAATACCCCCAGTGGACAATGTGCCCGAACCCCCAGTGGACAATGTGCCCACACCGCCAGCAGAAGCCGTGCCCGAACCGACCACAATGCTGGGAATTGCTCTCGCGGGTAGCGGTCTCGCTTACTTCAAGCGCCGCAAAGCATCTGTGTAGTCATTCAACTAGATAGGGGTGGGCATTGCCCACCCCATTTGGACTAGATCAGGGAATCCTAACTCTGCCTTTCGAGCCATGCTTTCATCTTGCCGGGATTGAGCAATCCCAATGGATCGACCCTTTCTTTAAAGCGTAAATGTTGGATGTCAACGGTTTTTCTGCCGCCTTCTTCCAAAATGTAAGTGTGAGGATTGAAGATGTAGGCATCGACCGATTCGTGATACTCCATAATTTCCTGGAGGCGATCGCCCGTCGTATATCGCACCACCTGCAAGCCCACCGGACGAATCGATCCGCCGACTCGAATAAATTCCAGATGCATCATCACCTCATTGCCATAGTGATGATACAAATGCTCAAGCACCGTTAACTCTGGGTCATCGGGAAACAGAGTTTGCAGATAGGTCAACGTTGGGTCAATGCTGCGCGCATGGAGCGTGGTGTGGTTCCAGGAATATTCCACCAACGTGATCCCTTTGCTTGCCTCCTGCGCAGACTTTTGATAGCAAACCTGACCACCAAATTCTTTCACCAGTTCTGCAAATGGCTCTAGGCTGCATTCTGCAACTAACACCAGTGCCACATGACTACCCGTGGGAATGCTGCTCTTTAATGCGGCGAAGTAAGTGGGTAAGGGATCGGCACAGATACACACCATTTTTTTGATGATGCCGTCGCTGTTGCCCAATGACTGCCCAAACCGAGCGCTGGTCATGAAATCGTCAAAGGCAACGATCGCTTCTGCCCAAGCGTAAGCAGGCGCTAAAGGGATTTCCAACTCGGTGATAATGCCATTGGTGCCCCAAGCGTGCGCCACTTTATAGACATCATCGCCGCGCAGTTCCACCACTTGCGGTTCCGCTTCCATCGTCACCACCCGCAGCGCCAACAGATTGCCGCGATCGCGCAATTGCCCATAGGTGACCGACCCAATACCGCCACTGCCGCCGCCAATAAACCCGCCAATGGTCGCCTTGCGATAGGTCGAAGGAAACATCCGAATTTCCCAGCCGCTTTCTCGCGTGTGCTTATCGATCGCCGCTAGTTTCGCTCCCGGCTCCACACAGGCAATCCCTGGTTTCACCCATTTCACCTGCTGCATTCCAGATACATCCAGAATCACGCCGCCTGCTAATGGCACACACTGCCCATAGTTTCCCGTGCCTGCACCCCGCACCGTCAGCGGAATCTTGTACTTGACGCAGGCTTTCGCCACCCGCAGCACTTCCGCCTCACTCGCAACTTTGACCACCATATCACCGCGCTTATCGCCCAAAGCGTCCTGTAGCAGCGGACTGTAGGTATAGTAATCCTGAGACAACTTGCTGACTTGAGCCATATCAGTGAGGATCTCCAAACCTGCCAGTTCAGCGATTAAACTTTCCAGGTCGTATTGGAGGGGGGTAGACATCATGGCAGGCTCTCACAAGTCGGTGGACAAAAGATATTCGCAAGACATTCGCAGTATTGAATCTAGGTGAAATTTAGAGAGTAAAATCCTGGGCGGTTGCCCTACATGATAGCGAGGGTCGGCATGGGTGGCTACCTCCAACGCGGGAATCTGGTCTGCAATTCAGCAAGGCTAGACACTCCAGCCTCCCAGACCTGCCTACGAAATTCTCCGAATGACGCTCTAGTCGGCACGCTTACAGCCATTTTCAGATGAATGTGCCACGCTTGCAAACTCTATAGAACCCGTTTGGTATCTAATTAACCGCTAGTCGTTTGAGCATGAGACGGATGAAGCAAAGATTGACTTTGGCTGTGGCATTGTCCAGGGTTCTCTCAAAGTTTTTGACCAGACTTTTACAGCGTTCCATCCAAGCGT
>JBGTAZ010000155.1:0-5045 GCA_041749615.1 Leptolyngbyaceae cyanobacterium
CCGGGTCTTCATTCTATTCCGGCTGAGTTAGACAAGGAAATTGCCCGTCTCAAACTTCAGGCGATGGGAATTCAGATTGATACTCTGACTCCTGAGCAAATTGAGTACATCAACTCTTGGACGACGGGTACTTAACTTTAGTCAATAGTCTTTCAAAAAGCTTTCAAAAGTGGAGGGGCGATCGCCCCTCCACTTTTTTTGACTCTGCGAGCATTAGTCCATATGAGGCTGAGAGGTGCAGGGCATTTTCAAGCACCGCTCAAGCACCTCAATTCGATGCACTCTCCAAAAGTACTGAGGATGTAGGCTAATTCTGTGTTGCGCGTCAAACACCGGTTGAGTCAAAAACTTCCACAAAGGAAACCGAATAGAGGAGTGCTTTGAATACATAACTAAAACTTTGGGGTGACTAGAATGGGCAACATTAAAACTAAATGGCAAGCCTACTGGCGCTCAATCGTGTCCATCTAAAGACTGTATTCTCAAGAACGATCGCAAGATCCGTACAAGAAACTCTAGTTTTACGGATTGAGTGGTGGGCAACCTGCTATTTACAAAATGGCAAACCTATAAACAAAAACCCTGGTGAAGATTGCGGATTCTTTGTTGATCGGCGATAGCAGCACCTGTAATGTTACGGAGATGAGTAGAGCATCTGAGTCGGCAAGCTGATTTTTCAGATGAAAAGATGGGGAGGCATTTAGCAGACGCAAGTAACATCAATTTGAAATTGAAACACGACAGATGGTCTGCTGGAAGCGGCAATGTTTCTTTGTCTTACAACTCAAAATATCTCCTACGGAGACGCTACGCGAACAAAATTCAAAACTCAAAATGGTATAACAACGGCTCTGCACTCCGCACGCCTTTAGGCATAGCGCATTCCAACCGTGGCAGGCGAAACCGCCTTTGTGGTCGGCTGTCCATAGGCAATTGCCAAATGAATTGGCAACGTTTTAACACTGTAGCCGCGATCGCCTTGGTTCAATTCTAAAAAGAAACTATGCCAAGTAGTCGGGCGCACTGTCCAAGCATTTGGCATTCCATCTTCGCTATTTGTGGGCAAGATTGCCTGAGGACGATACTCCATCGCGATCGCATCAAATCGCATCTCAGCTTGACGCATCGAATTAATTAAACTGCGCCAATCGTAATATTGCTCTTGAGAACAGATTGAATCGTGAGCATAAACCGTCGCCCCAAAAAGCCAGGTTAGCTTGCCACAAATTTCTTCTAGACGGGGGCGATCGTCCATCAACAATCGAGCCTCTTCAGGAATTAAAATGCTCTCCTCGGCAGGCATCCATAGTTCAAACGACGTAGACGCATCGATCGGAATTGTTTTTAGCATCAGGCTAGAGGCAAGCCCAAAAGGATTTGGAGCAACTGCCAAATCTGGTGGAATAAAAGAGTTGATCGTTTGATTCATCAATCTTCCAAGTACTCATAAAAGGGGCTACTTTACGCGATGTGCGACTTTCCTGAAACAATGCAAAGACAGCCCTCACCCTAGCCCTCTCCCGATGGGAGAAGGAACCGGAATCTCTGAAAGCCCATCTCCGCAGGGAGAGGGGTTTGGGGTGAGGGCGATAGTTGCACATCGCATTACTTTAGATTTCCCAAGAACGCTCTTTTCACAACACCTGGGTTTCACAACACAGTGCTGGCTCAACACACTGCTAGATAAACCAATAACAATGAAATCTGTTGACCCCGCCCACTTCTCACCACTTTGCGATATGAAGTCCAAACAAGTTGCAATTATTGAAGAAGCTTAATATTGTCGCAAGCCTACCCCGATGCTGTTTCAGAACCGTCTAAAATAAGTACTAGTGCCAAAATGAAAGGGTTAAAGTCAGAAATCATGAATCAAACGCTGGCAACGGCAACTGCAATTGATCACGAGCTTTCCAACCGCTTTATTGACCTCGATCGCAGTGGCTATTTTGTGATTTACGTAGATGGGAACGAAAAACTGATCTGCGCTAAATACTACACCAATTTTATTGATGAACGTGGGCTGGCGTGTGATCCCGAAACAGGCAAGCCAATCCCCTGTGATGGCACTGTTTCTCGTCTCCCTACGCGCCTGTTTAGCGGCAGAACGGCAAAAGAAATCTGTGTCCAAATTTTTGAACAAACCGCTGTTTGTCCAGTAAGTCAGTTTGATCATGCGGCTTATTTGGGGCGAGAATTTCAACGAGCAGAAGCCGCAATGTTAACGGGTCAAGCGTATATTCAGGATTAATGGAGTGGTTTGGCAGTTGCTTTGTCGCTTTTTTTAGCGGCTTTCAATTGCAGCAGGCTGAATCGAAGAAAACTGAGCAAAGTTAGGTGGTTTCCCTGACGCAATTAGCTCTTTTTGGAAGCATGGATACCAGTGGGCAAGCTCTTCGTCAGATAACTTGAACACTTGAGGTGAATATTTAAGGGCACTTAGCAATCCGCGAACTTGAGGAAAAGTCCAGCGGCGACTCAGTCCATCTTTAAACATTTCAGCCAGAACACGCCTGACGGTGAGCCAATAAAAGCGATCGCGATCGCGCTTCAAATCATTAGAATATCGTCGTAGACAAACCGCCTGATTCATTGCTGATAAAACAGACACCGCATACCGGGAAAGCCTGCCACTACTGCTTTGAAAATGATGGAGTTTAGCATCCGATGTTTCTAGTAACATGCCATGGCGTGAAACCCGATAGCTAGCGTCCATGTCTTCCAGCAGCGCATAGAACAACAGCAGAGGTTCAAACGGCTCTTGGGCGATCGCTTCTCGTCGGTAAGTCATCCGGCATCCATGAAATATTTTGACCGGACGCACATTCAAGTGACTGAGCGAAGTGGGAACCGAATAGTTAGGAAACTCACCGTCGTAGGGGATACACAAGAAATCTGAATCCATCAAAAAAAGGTGTCTCCAGATAAACCGTTGGACAGACTCGATTCCTGGAATCCATTGGTCTCGATAGGAGCCGACCGCTTTAGGGGTATCAGTCACAGTCACATCGGAAGGCGGCGTGAGCGCTAGGATGCTTTGTACACCTTTCACAACCCCTTCCGTGTCTGCTTCATAAACGCGCATAATTTCTTCCGCACAGGTGGGATACATCAGCGAATCGTCATCCAAAAGAAACGCGATGTCCGCTGTTGCCAGTGCCAGCCCTTGATTGCGTTGCAGGGGTAGCCCACGCTGATCTGCCGCCTGATAGATCCAGCGAATTTCTGGGTAGTTCGAGGCGATTTTACCCATGACCTGGCTACGAGTGCTTTGCCAATTTTCGCTGGCATCAATCACAATGATTTCACTCGGTTGCCGGGTTTGCTCCACTGCCAACTGAAGACATTGGGAAAGGATTTTTTCTCGTTGGTAGGTTGCGATCACTAATCCCCAGGAAAGTGGTTTATTCATCAGTATTAATCAACTCCAAGAGCATTAGGAAAAATGGGTTGAAAGACTTATATTGCCCAACCAATAAAGTTTAGTAACTGTACTTTTGTTAAAGTTCAGAGCAAAAAATTGAGATAATTACTATCGCTTGCGACCCGTTACCGTGTTAAATCGCCTGCGCTCTTTTTCCTGCTGGATCATGCGGTAGGTAAATTGCAGAGGTCGTCCAGTTAGTTTCCATAGGGGCGATCGCTCTAACCACTGCACGTAACCCGTAGAAACACTGCCAGCTAGGAGATCGCGCCAATTGAGCGAGAGTTGATCGGGTGTAAATTCTTGCGATCGCGCCCAGCCATTTTCAACCATTGCTTCATAGAGGTTGGGATTGTCGCGCAAGGTTTGCAAAGCAGCAATCACATCATCAGGATTGTGAACTTCAATGTAATCCAGATCGGATTTTCGGAGGGCTTGATAGGCAGGTTCGGGACCTAATAGGGCAGGGCAACCCGCAAACCAAGCATTGATTAGCTTAGAAGCGGGTTTTGACTCTAAGTATTCTCGGTTAGCATACCGAATTGCTAACACCACATCTGTTTCAGAAAATTCGCTCCAATCGGAGAGGCTCACCTCATAATCTGGCAAGGTTGAAAAGGTAAATCCCAGGGAGGTGAGTTGAGAGACAAATTCAGAATTTTTGAATGCTTCGGGGAGGTAATACCAGCGTCCTTTAAAGGCAAGGGTGGTCACTTGAGTGCCGCGTTCAGGATTGCGCGATCGCAACTCTGGTTGCACCCAATATTGCATCAAATGATCCGTTGGAGCCAAAATATTGAGCGAATTTTGGACAATTCGATGGGCGCAAATTTCGGGGCGGGGTCGGTCTTGTTGGCACACGACCAAATAGCTGTTGAAAGGCAACCCCTTCCATAGGCTACGCTGCATCAGGCTACGCTGCATCAGCTCTTCTCGCGACACCACGCAAATGCAATTAGGAATATAGCGATCGACTAAACGGACATCTAACCCGCGCAGCTTTAACTGGAGATAAGTCTGAACAATCCACGAACTGCTGCCGCCCCACTCAGGACGATAATAATCAGCAAACGCAGGCATTTCAGTCACGGTTTGAAACTGCTCACACAGCGCTGGATCGTTGCGGACGAAATAAACCGGATGAGGAAGAGCAGCAAAGGTCAGGTGAGTATTCATTGATCAAGTACAGACATCGGTGTTTTAAGCGATGGAATCCCAAAACACCGATGTATCTTAGGCGTAAATCTTAGGCGTAAATCTTTTAGGCGTAGATCTCTTAAGCGTAAACCTTGCGGTAGTATGCCTGATATTCCTCAGACAGCAAGGGTTTCCACCAGTCTTCGTTGGCTAAAAACCATTCTACGGTTAGCCGCAATCCTTGCTGCACGGTGACTGAAGGAGACCAGCCGAGTTCGGTTTGCAGTTTGGTGGAGTTGATTGCATAGCGGCGATCGTGCCCTGGACGATCTTTGACATAGGTGATCAACTCTTGAGCAGGGCGAACTGGCAAATTGGGGGCTAGTTCATCCATCAAGTCGCACAGCATATGCACGAGGTCGATATTTTTGACTTCGTTATTGCCGCCTACATTGTAAGTCTCGCCAACGACTCCTAAGTGCAGCAC
>JBGTAZ010000156.1:0-22201 GCA_041749615.1 Leptolyngbyaceae cyanobacterium
ATGGCGTTGTTGCCGATATGCGAGTACCAGCGTGGGGTCAGCTTGATGAAAAAGGCAGGCAGTTTCGAGGAAAACTGAAACGGAAACCGGGCAAACACCCGACACTCGCCTTTTCGCGTGGGAGTCGCATACACAACCGTCAGAGTGCGCCCAAACTGCTTAGAGGTCAGGTCATGCCACATCAAATTAGGGGCAATAAATTTTGTGTGCTGCGATCCTAACGTGCCCTTGCGAGGTCCCGATTCCCAAAAGCCATCAAACCCTTGTTTTCCGGCTTGCACCACTTCCAGTTCCACGGTCGATGCGTTAGATCGGTTTCCCACAGAGCGGTGATGGGTAAAGGGAACATGGCTAGAATCCAGCACATTTTCTAGCAGGGTGAGAGCATCGTAGGGCAAATCGCGAAAGGTGTTGAGGCAAACCCACTTGTCCGGTTCTTCTTCCAATGGCTCGATAATTGGAACGCTGACCCGCGACGCATTTTCAGAATTGCCGGGGTAGATAAACAGTAAACCCTGCTGTTCAGTAGTGGCAAAGGTTGTGGCACAGGCTCGTTTCGATTCGTTGGCGCGATCGCCCTCAGTCTGTTGGGGAATGCGATCGCAGGCTCCATCGCCTTTAAATGCCCAGCCGTGATAAGGACATTCCAATAACCCATCCTCGGCAATTCGCCCTGCCGATAGGGGCACCAACCGATGAGGACATTGATCGGCAAAAGCACGCCAGCAGTTAGCCTGTTGATCCCACCAAATCACCAGATCTTGCTCTAGCAACGTGAACTTAGTCGGCTTCGTTTTATCCAGATCTTGGACATAGTGAACGGGATACCAGGCTTCGGTCGGATCAAAGCGGGACGGGTCACTGCCGCCCGCAGGCAGCGTGTTTGTTGAGGGACTAGAGATGCGATCGCGGGTCAACATGACAAACTCGTGCCTTGATCAAGAAAACTTTCTTTAGGAATCGTAACAATTTTAAAGGTGACTTGCAGATGTTTTCAGATTGCGTGCAATCTTTGCCTGCTATGTTTTGGATTAAACAAAGATTTTCACGGTTCTAAATCACAATGGCTGGTTTTATTGTCAAAGTTTTTGGGCTTTCAGCGCTGATTTCCATTGCCATCAAATATGGTGCGCCCTATCTGGAGGTCTCTGAAACGAATACCACCGCGATCTCGGTGGTATTGTTGCCAAGTATACTAATGGCGATCGCGTTGGGTTGGCGATCGCGATAGTTCTGGGAGCGGCTTGTGAAACTGGGAGAATGGATTGCGCTACTGGGGTTAGTTGCCTCTGTTTATATTCTTTGGCAAATAAAAGAGGTGCTGCTGCTGGTGTTTGCGGCAGTGGTGCTTGCCAATAGTCTAAATTTGTTTGCGCGGTGGCTGCGAACAAAACTGGGACTTCAGCGATCGCTCACCGTGTTAATTGCCATTGGGATTTTGGTGGCCGCCTTGGTGCTGTTTTTCCAAATCATTGTGCCGTCGTTTGCCAAGCAGCTTCAGGAAATCTATGTGCTGGTACCCCAGGGAATCCGCCAGCTAAATACTTGGTTTAATTCGGTTGATGAAGTGCTTCCTGACGACCTTGAGCGCTATGTTCCAGACGTTGATAGTCTGATTCAGCAGGCAATGCCGTTTGGTAATCGCTTGCTGGGTGGCTCCTTTGCGTTCTTTTCCAGTTCCTTGGGGTCATTGCTCAATGTCCTGCTGATTGTAGTGCTGGGCATTATGATGCTGGTGAATCCTGCTGCCTATCGCGGTGGCTTCATTCGACTGTTTCCATCGTTTTATCGGCGGCGGGTGGATAGCATTCTCGAAGAGTGTGAAAGCTCCTTGGGAAGCTGGATCGTAGGAGCGCTGTTTAGCATGAGCGTGATTGCCGTCCTAAGTACCGTTGGGCTGTCAATTATTGGGGTCAAAGCCGCATTGGCAAATGGAGTATTGGCAGGATTGCTCAACTTTATCCCCAACTTGGGTCCGACTTTTAGTGTGATCCCACCGATGGCGATCGCCCTGCTTGACTCCCCCGTCAAAGCGCTGCTGGTATTAGGTCTCTACGTTGCCATTCAGCAGTTTGAGAGCAACTTTCTCACGCCTTATGTCATGTCACAACAGGTCAATTTGCTGCCTGCTGTCACCTTGCTTGCTCAAGTGTTTTTTGCCACCATTTTCGGCTTCTGGGGCTTGTTGCTTGCCCTCCCTCTCGTTGTCGTCTGCCAAATTTGGATTCGACGAGTCCTGGTAGAAGATATTATGGATGGGTGGAATGCGCCGCCCCATGCCAAAAAACGAGCCTTCCAATCTTCCACGGCTGATAACTCTGCTGTCTTCACCGAAACCGTCCTGCAATCGGCTGACAATCCGCTAGAACCAGATGACCTCTGGGCGGATAAGACGGACAAGACCAAGAATCAATAGTGTTGAGTGTTGAATTTTACTTTTCTCTATTAACTTGTGTCTTTTACCTATTACCTTCCTTTTTACCTATTACCTCACCTATGCTTCAAGCCCTGATTTTCGATGTAGATGGAACCCTTGCTGACACTGAGCGAGATGGACACCGCATTGCCTTTAACCGAGCCTTTACTGAGGCGGGTTTGGATTGGGAATGGACGGTGGAACGCTATGGAGAGTTGCTGGAAACCACAGGTGGCAAAGAGCGATTGCAGCGGTATTTGAAGGAAGATCAACCCGATTATCCCCTGACAACTGATGCCCCAACCTGGGCAGCCACAATCCATAAGCTCAAAACGAAGCACTATAAAGCGTTGATTCAGGCAGGCAGCATTCCCCTGCGTCCGGGAGTGCTGCGGTTGATTCAGGAAGCGCGGGCAGCGGGAGTTCGGTTGGCGATCGCCACCACGACCACGCCAGAAAATGTGACGGCACTCTTGGAAGCTGCACTCGCGCCCGATAGTCTCGACTGGTTTGAAGTGATCGCGGCGGGAGACATCGTTCCGGCGAAAAAGCCTGCTCCTGATATTTACTTGTATGCGCTGGAAAAAATGGGGCTAAAGCCAGAGGATTGTTTGGCGCTAGAAGACTCGCAACAGGGCTTAAAATCTGCCGTTCAAGCGGGGCTGAAAACAGTAATCACCCTGAATGATTACACCAAAAATCACAACTTTTCGGGGGCGGCGATCGTCCTCGATCAATTTGGCGAACCGGATGCGCCCTTTCAAGTGATTGCAGGCAATCCAGGTGAAAAATCCTACTTTGATGTGGCACTGGCGCGATCGCTAGCAGCAGCCCAGTAGTCACTCAAACCTTAAACCCGCAGGCTGAAACTGTGAACGAAGTCACCGGATCGCCTGAACCCTGAAATGGTTACAATGGCTAGGCGTTAGCGTTGGTTTTCAACGACTGACTGTAAACAGGTACGACACAGGAGGGCTTGCTGTGAAAGAGATTTTAGTCAGTGTAGGAGTCATGCTGGCATGTGTGCTAGTGCTGGTGGTTGCCCAGTTTAGCGGTGGGGAACAAACCGCGATCGCGGCTAAACTACCCACTACAGAAACAATGGAAGTCACGCTGCCTCAGTCTGCCCAACTCATCGCCCAATCTTCTCAAACCCCCATTACAACTGCAAAAAAAGTGGAAGCATCTAAAAATTACGTCACAACTGCCTCCGGTCTCAAATACCTTGATTTGGTCGAAGGGACAGGCGTTACTCCCAAACCCGGACAAACTGTGGAGGTGCATTACATCGGCACCCTAGAAGATGGCACCAAGTTTGATAGCTCTCGCGATCGCGGCACTCCATTTAGTTTCAAAATAGGTGCTGGACAGGTAATCAAAGGCTGGGATGAAGGGCTTTCCACGATGCAAATGGGGGGTCGCCGTCAGCTTGTGATTCCACCCGATCTAGGCTATGGCTCTCGTGGAGCCGGTGGCGTGATTCCGCCGAATTCAACGTTGATCTTTGACGTAGAGCTTTTGGGCGTTAAGTAAGCGTTACGCCATTGGCTGTGAGAAATGCATTGAAAGTGGGGCGATCGGGCATGGCGGCTTGCGCCCCTTTTTTTGTGGTTGCCAGAGCGCCAGCCGCCGCACCCCAAACGACTGCCTGCTGGAGCGATGCACCTTCTACCAATGCCGCCGCCAATCCTCCCGCAAAGGCATCTCCTGCTGCCACGGTGTCGATCGCCTCAACCTTAAAAGCCGGAACAAAAAACGTTTCATCCGGCGCGGCACAAAATACCCCCTGAGCACCGAGCTTCACAATCACGGTTCTAGCGCCTTGCTGGTGCAGCGCCCTAGCCGCCAGTGCCGCCGTTTCAGGCGAAGTGACCGGAAAACCAACCAACTGTTCTGCTTCTATTTCATTAGGTACGAGAATATCAACGAAGGGGTAGAGAGAGGCGATCGCCTCAGCAGGAACCGGAGCCGGATCGAGAATCACCTGAACGCCTGCATCATACGCCACCTGAGCCGCTTGTTTGACAGCCGCGATCGGGATCTCTAATTGCAACAGTAATAACTTTGTGCCAGGTAGCCTAGTCTTGAGCCGCTCCACATTAGTTTCATCCACATTGCCATTTGCCCCAAACACCCCAATAATTTGGTTCTCGCCCGTTGCTGCCACCGTGATCACCGCAACGCCCGAATGAGTAGCCTCCACCAGAATGCCATCTGTTTCCACTCCGACGGCTTTCAACTCGGCAAGTAGCTCTACCCCAAAAAGGTCATTTCCGACCCGCCCAATAATTTCTGTCGAAATGCCTAACTTTGCCGCTGCGACCGCCTGATTTGCGCCCTTACCGCCCGGTGTTGTGTAAAAATCTGAGCCAATCAGCGTTTCACCCGACTGAAGTAAGCGCGGTGTTCGCACGACCAAATCCATATTTAAGCTGCCGAAAACAACGATAGACATAACTCATACCCGTTGGAAATTGAAATGCGACAGATATTTTCTGAAAACGGCAATGCTTCTTTGTCTTACAACTCCGAACTCAAAACTCAAAACTCAAAACTGTATTACCAGCCCCAACTTCCTGCCGCACCTTTAAACGGACCTACTACATCACTCGTAATCCAGCCGCCGTAGAAGCCACCGGGCTGAGGCTCCACTTTTTCGCCATCCACATAGCAGGCATCCATGGGAGCTGGATAAAAAGCAACGTGATCTTTAATGTCGGCAAAGTCATCCGTCGGCTGTGGATAATACCAGCCCACGTTTTCAGCTTGCTTATCTTCAACTACAACAGTGTAGTAAGCACCTTGCCCTTTCCATTCGCAGTAGGTGGAGCGCGGGCTTTTCACCAAATATTCCAGCTTAATATCGGTGGGAGGAATATAGTAAACAGGTGGATGGCTAGTTTCTACCACTCGTTTGGCGTGATGAGTATCAGCGATCGCCACCCCATTAAAAATAATTTGGATATGTTTTGAGGTTTCTTCCAAGCGTGGAGGACGGGGATAGTCCCACACCGATTCTTGACCGGGCTGAGGATCGATACGATCAGGATGCATGTTTAACCTAGATTAAGAACATCAAACATAAAGAATCATTAAGGATTGCTGTCCTAATAAATTGCTGTTCTAATAAACGGATGATCGATTGCCAAAATTTGATATGGTCAAAAGCAGCGCGGTTTAGAACTCGCTCCCATCATGCCAGAAAATCAGTCTTGGATTGATCAAATTAGCCGCGTTGCTTCGCCCATCGCGATCGCGGCAATTGTTGGCTATGGCACTTGGGATTTGATCCTTCAACCCCTGTTTAAGATTGAACCGTTTAGCAACACTTGCACAGCCAGAATTCTGAGTGTCTCTGTTAACAGGCTGAGCCTCAGCCCAGAGTTTCCGGATGACGAACCCCAGTTTCCCGAAGGACTTGCTATTGCCGTTCCAGCCGGAGAAAAACGAGCAATTACCGTTCGGCTAGAAAATCCAGATCGAAAGCCAGTGTTATTTACCTGGAAAGCTGATCGCGGCAAAATCAATCCTCAAGGCAGTTCTGCCAGTAATCGCGCTGTTTATACGGCTGCCAAAACGTTGATGAATGATCCGGTCACCGTTCAAGTGCAAATCCAGGGATGCGATCTAGAAGAACGTTCCTTGACCATCGCAGTGGTGCCAGCAACCCCAGCCGTGACGGATATTCCCTTGCCTGCCAGTCCTCCCTAGCCTGAGTAGGACAGTCTGAGTAGGACAGCCTGAGTAGGACAAAGTAGCGTGCGATCGATGGCGCTCCTATCACTCACAAACGAGTAGAATAAAGTCAACCACAAATGTAAAGAACTATGTCTGCTACCGTTGAAGTGTATACCTGGAGTACGTGCCCCTTTTGTATTCGGGCGAAAGCTTTGCTAGCAAAAAAAGGGGTTGAGTTTACAGAACATTGTATTGATGGAGATGAGGCAGCACGAACGGTCATGGCAGAGCGATCGCACGGACGACGCTCCGTCCCTCAAGTTTTTATTAACGATCAACACATTGGCGGCTGCGATGATTTATACGCTTTAAACTCTGCAAACAAACTTGATGCACTTTTAGCAGACTAGTTAGCAGGTCAATTTGATGCCGCTCCATATCCGCCTGTCAAATAATTTGCCTTAGCCCTAGGAACTGCTTGTGAAATTTGCCTTCATCATTGACCCGATCGCACGGCTAGATCCGGGTCACGACACCAGCGTAGCGTTAATGGAAGCCGCCCAAGTTTTAGGGCATGAGGTTTGGATTACTCAGGCAAATTCCCTTGGAGTGAGTCATGGTAAAGCCTCGGCGTTGCTTCAGTCGGTGCAGCTTACACCCGTCACGTTGGTAGAAGGACTGTGGGTCGCGGCAACGCCTTGGTTTGAAGTGGGTCAGCCAGAACGGCGACTATTAGAAGAGATGGATGCCGTCTTCATCCGCACCGATCCGCCTGTAACGGTGCCCTATCTCTACGCCACTTATATTTTGGATTATGTCGATCCGGCAAAAACCCTGGTGATCAACGCACCTCACGGCATTCGGGCGGCTAACGAAAAAATGTATGCGCTGCAATTCTCTCAAGCGATTCCTGAAACCATCGTGAGTCAAGATAAACAGGTGATTCGGGAGTTTTTGGAACGCCAGGGAGCCGCCATCATCAAGCCTTTGGGCGGCAAGGCGGGAGAAGGGATTTTGTTTCTCGACCCCGGCGATCGCAACTTTAATTCTCTAGTGGAAATCAGCACCTTTCAAGGGCAGGTGCCTGTCATGGTGCAAACTTATTTGCCAGACGCAAAACTGGGAGACAAGCGGATTATTTTGCTGAATGGTGAACCCATTGGTGCCGTCAACCGCATTCCCACTGGAAAAGAATTTCGCGGCAATATGGCAGTAGGTGGCAGAGTTGCTCAAACTGAGATTAGCGATCGCGAACGAGACATTTGCACTCAGCTTGCGCCCACCTTACGCCGCGATGGACTGCTCTTTGTAGGGATTGATATTATCGGCGGATACCTAACTGAGGTAAATGTGACCAGCCCAACCGGCATTCGAGAAATCGATCGCCTTGATAATCTCCGCCTAGGGCAGCAAGTCATTGAGTGGATTGTCAAACAGGCTTAAATGTGTAGAATTCAGCTAAAAAGTAATTGATGAAGATACGTTGAAGCTCTTCATCCTACGGGCACAATTAGTGCGGTTTATCCCACAGAATGCCAAGATAGTAGCGTTCCTATCTTATTGATTGGCTTTCTCGTAATTCATGCCTCCATCTCCAAATCTTGCCGAACAAGTCGTCCTGATTACGGGCGCTTCTACCGGAATCGGCGCTGCCTTAGCGCAGGTTTTAGCCCAGCAATACCCAGGCATTCGCTTAGTTCTAGCGGCTCGTAGCCTCGAAAAACTCGATGCTGTAGCAACCCTGTGCCATAAATCTGGGGCAGAAACCCTGACCGTTGCCACCGATCTAATGCAGACAGATCAGGTGCAAGCTCTGTCAAAGGCGGCACTCGATCGCTTTGGGCAGGTCGATGCATTAGTGAATAACGCGGGTTATGGGCAAATGGGTGTGTTGGAACTGGTTCCTCCTGAAGCAGCCCGTCGCCAGTTTGAGGTGAATGTATTAGGTCCGTTGACGCTGATACAATCGCTGATTCCGGCAATGCGCGATCGCGGTGGCGGCAAAATCATCAACATTAGTTCCATCGGCGGCAGAACTGCCTTTCCCTTTGGGGGACTCTACAGTGCTTCCAAATTCGCCCTGGAAGCCCTCAGCGATACCCTCCGAATGGAACTGCAACCCTTCAACATTCAGGTTAGTGTGATTGAGCCGGGTCCCGTTAGCACTAATTTTTTTGAAGTAGTGAGGCAAGAGATTACCAAAATGTTTCCCAACCCAGAAACTACGCCCTACCGGGCGGCTTTTCAAAAAATGGAAGCGTTAGAACAGCAAACAAACGCGAATGCTTGGACTTCGGAACGAGTGGCTGGGGTCATTATCAAAGCACTTAACACCCGTCGTCCGCAGCCGCGTTATGTTGCCGCCACAGGAGGGAAGTTTTTACTGTTTTTATTGACCAAGGTGTTATCAACCAGAACGGTTGATCGGTTCTGGCAACGCTTTTATGGGCTTGATTTGGTTGCCGAGGATTGGAAGCGATCGCATCAATAATGTAAAGTCCACAATATCCACAGGCTTTTACGACAGCCTTTTACGACGAATCTGGATTAATACTAGAGAATCGAGTTCAAGCGTTACTAACCATTTCAATTTCCCCGACCATATCTTCCCGACAAGTTGAGTGATTTCATAGTTAAAACAGGGTGCACCCTCGCAATATATCGCGCTGCCATATACTGCCGCCTTATCTACCAATTGCTTTATAGTCCACTTACATAAGTTGAGCTAGCGCTGTGGTTGAATCTAACGAAAAACCTAGTCAAGTAACAATATTGGATCACACCTGCTCTATTTGTATTCCACCCGTTTTCACGGTCAAAAAAGCAGTGGAATTTAAACAGAGCTTTCAAGAAGTTTGCCAAAACAATCCTGACTTAACGCACATTACGCTTGACTTCAGTGAAACGAAGTTTATGGATAGCAGCGGTATTGGTGCCCTGGTTGCCAGCCGCAAAATGGCGCAAAAGACAGGGTTTAATCTGGTGTTACAAAATGTGCCACCCCAAGTGATGTCAGCGCTTGCCTTAGCTGACTTAGATAAATTCTTTGTGATTGAGCAAGGAGTTCCATCCAGTCTTTCCTCTAGCTCCACGGCAACCCCTCAGCCCACCGATGCAGCAGCAGCGCAGAGGACTGTTGAGGGCGCATCTTCAAACCGGTCACTCAACCGAACCATGCCGCAACGCCTGAGAAACATCGTCAAGTCTGACGAGCAGCCGTTTATTACTCACCCTTCCGTCAAGTCGGTGCCCAAGCGAATGATTGATGTGGTGGGTTCCATTGTAGGGCTAGCAATTACGGGGGTCGCGATTATTCCGATCACGATCGCCATCAAGCTAGATAGCCCCGGTCCCCTCTTTTTTGGGCAAGTCCGCTGCTCCCAAATGGGCAAGCGCTTCAAAATGTGGAAGTTTCGGTCGATGGTGACCGATGCCGAAGCCAAGAAGCACCTGGTTCAAAATGACGCAGAAGGGGCGATCTTTAAGGCAAAGAACGATCCTCGGATTACCCGCGTCGGTCGGATTTTGCGAAAAACCAGCCTGGATGAACTGCCCCAATTTTGGAACGTGCTGAAGGGTGAAATGAGTTTAGTGGGCACCCGTCCGCCTACGCCTGATGAAGTAGAAAAATATGAGATTCCCCAGTGGCAGCGGTTGGATATCAAACCCGGTATGACGGGTGAGTGGCAAGTAAACGGGCGATCGTCGGTGAAAAACTTTGAAGACATTGTGCAGCTTGACCTGAAATATCAGGAAAACTGGAGCTTGAAATATGACCTAGAGCTAATTGTCAAAACGATCCTAGTCATTTTCAACAAAAAATCGGGTGCCATGTAGTTTTTTTAGGACGCTTGTTCTACTTCATGCTATAAGGAAAGGGGAATTTCGAGATTTTTGTTTAGTTTCACCGTTAGCAATTACACTTAACACGACCTCCCTGACCTTTCTTTAGCCCTAAACCTGACAGGCTTTGTATATTAAGCGCCTGGAACTTTCTAACTTCAAATCCTTTGGCGGCAAGGTGACGATTCCCTTACTGCCAGGGTTTACCGTGGTTTCAGGTCCAAACGGGTCAGGCAAATCTAATTTAATCGACGGCTTGCTGTTTTGCTTGGGCTTGGCGGGTTCTAAGGGAATGCGGGCGGAACGCTTGCCCGACCTGGTGAACCACACCCAAAGCACCCGCAACCGCTCCACTGTAGAAGCCAGCGTTACCGTCACCTTTGATCTGGCAGATGAGCCGCTGTCAATGGCTGATCAAATTGAACAATCCGTGAATCCGGACGGTTCCATGGTGGTTGAGTCCGATTTATTGAATGGGACGGAATTTAACGAACAGGCGGAGGATAGCGCAAATAGTAACGGGAACGGGCATTCAGCCGCTGCGCGAGAATGGAGCGTCACCCGCAAGCTCCGGGTGACTCAGCAGGGTACTTACACCTCAAACTATTACATTAATGGCGAACCCTGTACGCTCACCGAACTGCACGAATCCTTGAATCGGCTGCGGGTTTACCCTGAAGGCTACAACGTCGTGTTGCAAGGGGATGTGACGCGAATTATTTCGATGAACTCGCGGGAGCGCCGGGAAATAATTGACGAACTGGCAGGCGTGGCGGCATTCGATCGCAAAATTGTCCAGGCGCGAGAAAAGCTGAATGCCGTCAAAGATCGGGAAGATAAATATCACATCGTGGAGCGCGAACTAATTGACCAGCGAGATCGCCTTGCCCAAGACCGGATTAAGGCTGAAAAATATCAAAAACTGAGGCAAGAGTTGCAGCGTAAAGCACAATGGGACGCGGTGATTCAATATCGCCAATCGACCTCTGCGGTACAGCAGTTGCAGCAACTGCTTGGCAGCGACGAACGGGCGATCGCCGATCTCACTGAACAACTGGCGCTCCTCACTACCGAAATTCAGCAATCCACCACCGCGCTAGAGCAACTCAACGCCCGTGTCAAAGCTTTGGGCGAAGAAGAATTGCTGGCATTGTAGGCAACCCTGGCGACCCGCGAAGCCGAACTGCGCCAATTGCAGCGGCAAGGGCAAGATTTGCAAACGGCTAGCCGTGAATTGACCGTGAATCTAAGCCGCACTCAGCAAGAACTGCAAGAGCAACAGCAACAGTTAGATGCCTTGACCCAAGAGAAAAGCAGATTAGAGACGCGGGATTTTGTGGCGTTGAAGGCAGAGCGCGATCGCGCCCAGCAGCAGCTAGACTACAACCGTGAAGCCGCCAGTGCCAGTGCCGCCAGTGCCGAAGCCTGGGTGCAAGAGCAAACCGATCTGCGTCATCAAATTGATGCAATTTTGGCAATCTTGGAACCGCAGCGCACCGAGCAAGCCCAACTGCAAGAGCGGATTCATCGGTTGGAGCGCCAACTGCAAGAGCAAACTCAAAGTCAGCAAACTTTAGAACAGCAGCTTAAGCAGAAAAAAACTGAGCAAGTCACGGTAGAAACCCAACTCGCTGAATCTCAGCAGCAGATTCAATCTTTGGCGCAAGGATTGACAAATGCGGAACAAGAACGGCAAATTCAGCAAGAAACCCGCGATCGCCTGCTCAACGAACAGCGGGAAAAACAGCGCCGCCTCGACAAGCTAGAAGCCCAAACTCAGGCGCTACAAGAGGCGCAGGGTACCCACGCCACCCAGTTAATCCTGCAAATGAACCTGACTGGCGTTTGCGGCTTGGTTGCCCAACTGGGGCGGGTGGAACCCCGCTATCGACTGGCGCTGGAAACTGCTGCGGGTGCCCGATTGGGAAATTTGGTCGTGGACGATGATGGGGTTGCCGCCGCCGCCATTGAACTGCTGAAACAGCGCAAAGCCGGACGCGCGACCTTCTTGCCGCTGAACAAAATTCAAACCGGGCGATCGCCCAATCGCGGCACCCTGCGATCGCTGGCGGGCTGCATTGGTTACGCCCTCGACCTGATCGAATTTGACGATCGCTACCGGGATGTCTTTGCCTACGTTTTCGGTTCCACCGTTGTGTTTGAAACCCTCAGCGATGCTCGTCGTCACCTGGGCGACTACCGAATTGTGACAATCACCGGCGACCTGTTGGAATCCTCTGGGGCAATGACGGGCGGCAGCAGCAACACCCGCCAAGCGCTCCACTTTGGTACCATGGATGCAGGCGACTCCGATGAAGTGAAAGGCTTGCGCGATCGCCTCCAAGAAATCGATCGCATCCTCATCCACTGCGACAACAGCATTCACCGCGCCACCGATTTAGTGCGAGAGCGCACCCAAGCCCTCACCGAACACCGCCAGCAGCACCGCGAAACAGAAATTCAGAAGAATCAGTTAACCAAAGACCTGCAAACCCTGGAAGCCAACGTTGCTCAGCTACACACTCAGCAAACCCAGCAAACCCAAGAATTCGCCACTGCCCAAACCCGCTTACAAACCTTAGAATCGGCGATCCCGGCTCAATTAACCCAGTTGAACCAATCGCGGCAAACCCTGAACGAGTTGGAGCAATCCCACACCCACAGTGAATGGCAGCAGATTCAGGCAACCCTGCGATCGCAAGAAGCCGACCTCAGCCAAAAAGAACTGGCACTGCGAACCGTCGAACAACGCCTGCGCGATTTGGATACCCAATGCCAGCGCTTGGCAGAAAAAATCACTCAATCTCAGGAGCGCCTCCAAGATTACCGCACCCAGCAAACCACTCAACTCCAGCAGCAATCCGCCCTCAGCGCTCAGCAGTCCACTATCAACGAGCAGATTACCGAGGCGCGATCGACCCAGGTTTCCCTAGAAAAACGCCTCGGAGCCGAAAAAGGGCAACGAGACAGCGCCGAACGTCACCTGCGCGATCTCCAATTGCAGCACCAACAGCGAGAATGGGATCGGCAAAAAGTTCAAGAAACCCAGCAAGCCCGCCGCGAACAACTGATCGCCCTGCAAGAGCAAGTGCAAACTCAGCAGGCTAATCTGCCCGATCCCCTGCCCGAAGTGCCCGAAGACATTGGCTTAGAACAACTCCAGCAAGAACTGCGATCGCTGCAAAAGCGGCTTCAGGCAATGGAACCCGTCAACATGTTGGCACTGGAAGAATACGATCGCACCCAAGCCAGACTGGATGAACTGACCGACAAACTCGGCACCTTAGAAGAAGAGCGCACCGAACTCCTGCTCCGCATCGAAAACTTCACGACCCTCCGCCAACGCGCTTTCAAAGAAGCCTTCGATGCCGTCAACGAAAATTTTCAATCTATTTTTGCCATCCTTTCCGATGGCGATGGGCACCTGCAACTGGATGACTCCACCGATCCCTTTAACGGCGGCTTAAACTTGGTTGCCCATCCCAAAGGCAAGCCCATTCAGCGGCTTGCTTCCATGTCAGGTGGCGAAAAATCTCTCACAGCGCTCAGCTTTATCTTTGCCCTCCAGCGCTACCGCCCCTCCCCGTTCTACGCCTTCGATGAGGTTGATATGTTTCTTGATGGGGCAAATGTAGAGCGATTAGCTAGAATGATCAAACAGCAATCCCAGCAGGCGCAGTTTATTGTCGTGAGCCTTCGTCGTCCCATGATTGAATCTGCCCAGCGCCAAATTGGTGTGACCCAAGCTCGCGGTGCGTTCACCCAAGTTTTAGGAATTGACCTAGTTCCACAAAGAGCCTCTTTGTGATTTGATGTAACATCTAACATGACTTGCGGATTAGGATTCGGGAAAAAATAAATGGCATCTGAAGCAATTCGCCAACGCTCTGACATTTTGGGCACGTTAGTCGTCACTCGTGACAGTGGAAAAAAACTGGGTGTAGTTAGCCAACTGTGGGTGGATATCGATCAGCGTGAAGTGGTGGCGCTGAGTCTGCGACCGAACCTACTCTATGGCACTCCCCAACCCATGCTGCTAACCAGCATTCGGCAAATTGGCGATGTCATCCTGGTAGACGACGAAGATGTGATCGAAGAAATCGACACAGAAATTTACAGCAGCTTGATTAACTGTGAAGTGATCACAGAAACAGGCGAACTTCTGGGGAAAGTGCGCGGCTTCAAATTTGATGTAGACGATGGCAAGGTTACGTCTCTCATCATCGCGTCTATTGGCGTTCCGCTGATTCCCGATCAAGTGGTTAGCACCTACGAACTGCCGATTGAAGAAATTGTCAGCAGCGGCACCGATCGCCTGATTGTGTTTGAAGGCTCAGAAGATCGTCTAATCCAGCTATCGGTCGGCGTATTAGAGCGGTTAGGCATTGGCAGCCCACCCTGGGAGCGAGATGATGAAGATGGCTACATCGCCCCTATGCGGTCTGAAAATCAGCTTGGAACCGGCTTACGAACGCCTGTAAACGCCCAACTTCGCCAGCGGGAGCCTGTCGTTCAAGAAACCTGGGATGACGATAATTGGGGAGAGCCAGAACCGCGCCAAATCCGGCAGCAAGAACGGCGGGCAGAGGCGCTTTATTACGAAGATGACGAAGAGGACGATGAAGGCGACAACTGGAGCGAAAAAACCGCTGGAGATCGCTACGAGCGAGAACCCCAAGCTTCAATTCAGCCCTACAGCGAGGGCGACTACGACGATAATTATGATGATCAGTACGACAAACCGTTTGATGATTTAGAAGAAGATGCCTGGGCAGACAAGCAATCCAGTAGCTACAATGCGCCTCGTGTCAATATTCCCGAAAAAACGAAAACTCCTGAATACGAAGAGGAAGGCTATTAACGACAATGATTCATCCACACACAGAACTTCGATTCATTGACGAATCCATTGGTTATGGTGTGTTTGCAACTCATTTCATTCCAAAAGGCACCATTACCTGGATTTTGGATGAGCTAGACCAGAGATTTGACGAGGCTTATGTCATGTCTCTAGATTTGCTGCTGCGCGATCGCCTGCTCAAATACTGCTTTCGCGACGAACATGGGCAATACATCCTGTGCTGGGATATTGCCCGTTACGTCAACCACAGCTTCAACTCAACCCTAATTGCCACACCCTATAAATTTGAACTTGCCGCCAGAGATATTCTTCCTGGCGACGAAATTACCGATGACTACGGTTACTTCAACCTCGATAAGCCCTTTTATTGCCTGCCTGAGGCAAACACCTCCCGCACCACAGTCATGCCCGATGACATGCTGCACTACTACCCTGAATGGGATCGCCAAGCATCGGAAGCAATGCAGTGTTTTAATCACGTAGAGCAGCCCCTAAAGCACCTGATTGACCCAGAGCATTGTGCAAAAGTAACCGCGATCGCCGCTGGCAAAGAAGCGATCGACTCCATCCTTACCTGTTATTACCAAACCCTCAACCCATTCACAGCCGCAAATTAAGGGCTAGGAAATCAAATTGAACCCATCTCACGTAATTTTCCGAAGAACAACATCGTTGTAAGATCTGCCCTGAAAAGCGAGAAACAACATCTCGAAATTATGATTGATGCAAAAGTCATTAACAGCTTCAAGAACTCCATACTTCTGGAAATCGGATACAGAGAAATATACGTAATCGTTCACAGCGATTAGCCCGTCTGCCTTCAATTTCAGTCGGGTTGCCTCCAGATCCCGTTTAGCTCCTACATAGCTATGATCTCCATCCACATAGATCCAATCAAAGTAATTTTCAGACATTGCCATTAGGGTTGCTGCCGAGTCTCCAAGGTGAACTTCCACTTGACCGCTAGCAATTTCGTCTTTAAATTTTTCTCTGGCAATATTAATAGCGGCGGGGTCAATATCAATTAAATGAAGCTTAGATGGCTGGGTAATCTCAAGAATTGACTCCGAAAACTCACATCGCAGGATGCCGATTTCAGCACATACAGAATTTTTGGGCATGTACTCAAGCAGCTTGAGTCGGTCTTCCACCAATTGACAGTGATGAATATGTTTCTTTTCCAGAGGATTGACCATTGACCATATCTGCCGTCGCTCTTGAACTGAGTAATCCTCAAAACAAGCACAGCCAATCGCTTTTCTGACAAATTTTTTAGTTGCTTTTGTAACTCTCTCTAGAGTAAATAGGTTCATTTACAATCCCTGCATCACTTCTAATGAGACTATCCTGCGAGCTATATTACAGGACTTTATCGGTAGCAGGCGCAAAACAAAGCTTTCCGCACCCTTGGCTTCAGCAATTTTGTGCCCATCCCGCTAAAACAGGGTACTTTGTAAGAAATCCTTTTTAAGCTGGGCATACTTGTCCAGCGTCGTCATAGTTGGCGCAGGTCGTCGCTATGTTCAACCTAGGAGTACCCATGCAGACTGCTGCACCGCCAACCCCAACCGAGCCTGCTTCGCCGCGCCGCAATTCAGGTTTTTCCATGCTGCGATCGGTTGGCTCACGTTTATTCCTTTCCGTGGTAGGTGGCTCCTTAATCGGCTTGTTGGGCACCACTTATTGGTCATACCGTGAACTCACCCGACAATCTGAGAACGAATTACTCTCGAATCTTCAGGTTAAAGCCGAAAGTTTAGAGGGATCTTTTAACACGGTGGAATACTCCACCAAAACCGTTGCCGATGCCTTACAGAACCTCTATCTAGCGGGTGAGCGACGGGAACAAGTCTATGTAGACCTCATCCGTCGGTCATTAAAAACTTCCCCAGTCGGTACAGGGCTTGGATTTGGGCAACCTCCCACAAGCCGCTTAATCTTGCCAAGTCGTCAGTTTGCCTATCCCTATGCGGTGCGCGACAAAAGTGGTCAAATTACCTCTAAGGGTGGCGAAAGCGATCCGGGTGATTACCAAAAACGCTACTTTACCGAACCGATCGCCGCTGGTAAACCGGTTTGGTTAGAACCAGAATCTTACATGGAGACGACGCTGAATCCGCCGCAACAACTGGTTAGCACTGCCTATTCTCTGCCCTTCTACACGGACAATCAGCAGTTGCTTGGCGTGTTGAGCCAAGATTTAGAACTGGGCTTTTTAAGTCAAAAACTCAACGTGCCTGCCATGCGAGATGCTGGCTATTTTGTTTTGGTCAGCGCCAAAGGCAACCTACTCGCCTATCCCCCCAATCCTCAGAAAGCTCTAAATCTTACGCCCTTTCCTCAAATTAGTAACTATCAGGGGTTGTGGGAAAAAATTCAAACGAATTTGGCTGCTGGCGAAAAAACTGGCGTGCTGCGATGGCGCGATGCCAGCGGTAAATCAGAGTTTTGGGCATATCAGCAAATTCCTAACAACAATTGGATTTTGATGGCACAAGTTCCAGAATCGGTTGTATTAGGTCCCGTGTGGCGGTTTCTGGCAGCAGGGATTTTAGGAGCCGTGATTGGTGCTTCTATTGTTCAAGGAATCGTCGTATTTTTGTTTGTGCGGCGGCTGAATCAGCGGTTGCAGCCGATTATGGATGAGTGCAATCGTTTGGCAGAAATGAATGCTAAAAGCGAAGAATTGATGAACCGGGAGGATGAATTAGGACGGCTGACGATTTCCTTTTATGCTTTGCTGGGGCAGGTGACGGTGAATGAGCGGCGGCTGCGGCAGGAAACTGCAAAATCGGCGCAGGCGCTTCAAGCCCTGCAACAAACCCAAGCGCAACTGATTCAAACGGAGAAAATGTCTAGTTTGGGACAATTGGTGGCAGGGGTTGCCCACGAAATTAATAATCCCATTAACTTTATTTATGGCAACTTACCCCACGCAACCGAGTATGCCCAGGATTTGATGAATCTGGTCAAACTATACGATGTGACTTACACAAATCCTGAACCGGCGATCGCCAACTATCAACGAGCCATTGACCTAGATTTTCTGATGGAAGATCTGCCAAAAATGCTGGAGTCGATGAGCATTGGAGCCGATCGCATTCGAGAAATTGTGTTGTCCCTGCGAAACTTCTCTCGGTTAGACGAAGCCGAAATGAAGCGGGTGAATGTGCATGAAGGCATCGATAGCACCTTGCTAATTTTGCAAAATCGCCTCAAAGGCACCGCCGGACAGATTCCCATTGAAGTAGTCAAAGATTATGGAACACTGCCGCTGGTGGAATGCTATGTCGGGCAGTTGAATCAAGTGTTTATGAATATTTTGAGCAACTCGATTGATGCCTTAGAGCACTACAACCAACGGCGATCGCGCGAAGACATTGCCGCCAACCCATCAATCATCACCATTCATACCGAAGTAATTCCTAAAGAGAACTCTGACTCTACGTCAACGTCCTCAGACTGCTCCGTTCCTAAATCGGTTCTAATCAGCATTCGCGACAATGGATCGGGTATTCCTGCTGAAAATCAATCTCGCCTATTTGACCCATTTTTTACAACGAAACCCATTGGCAAGGGAACCGGATTAGGTTTGTCCATCAGCTATCAAATTGTGGTCGAAAAACATCGCGGGATGCTCAAATGCCTTTCAGAGCCAGGAAAAGGCGCTGAATTTCGGATCGAGATTCCCGTATTACAAGAAAACCAACAAGAAAACAAATCTCCAGAAGCTTAACGACTCAGTGAACCCAGTAAATTAGTCGGCAATTGAGAACTGTAAATCGCGATCGGGTACAATTGAAGGATTTTTTACGATGGAAAAAGCGTGAAACGTAAACAATTTGTCCAAACCGCGATCGCCAGTGCCGCTACAGGTTCAGCCTTGGTCGCTTGTCGCGCAACTCCGGGGGCATCCGGCACAAATGCGTCCCTGCCCACCATTAACTGGCAGATGGCGACGAGTTGGCCAATCGCGTTGGATACCATCTTTGGCGGTGCCAAAACATTTTGCGATCGCGTGGCGGCAATCACCGGGGGTAAATTTAAGATTACTCCGCGTGCAGCAGGGGAGCTAGCTCCGCCATTGGAGGTGCTCAATGTCGTGTCTCAAGGTGCGGTTCCCTGCGGTCATACGGCTGGCTATTATTATGTGGGTAAAAGCCCCGCTGCCGCATTTGGCACCACGCTCCCCTTTGGCTTAAACGCTCAACAGCAGAACGCGTGGCTGTATGAAGCAGGTGGGTTAAAAACGCTGCAAGATCTGTATGCTCGCAAGTTTGGAGTGATCCAGTTTCCCGCAGGCAACACGGGCGTGCAGATGGGCGGCTGGTTCCGCAAGGAAATCTCGAAGCTGAGCGACCTGCAAGGGTTAAAGATGCGAATTCCCGGACTGGGGGGGCAGGTCATGGGCAAACTGGGCGTAACGGTGCAGACTTTACCCGGGGGGGAAATTTTTCAGGCATTGCAAACGGGGGCGATCGACGCGGCGGAGTGGGTAGGTCCTTATGACGACGAAAAATTAGGACTGCACAAAGTCGCCAAATTCTATTATTACCCTGGCTGGTGGGAACCGGGTCCAACGTTGGAGGTGCAAATCAACCTAAACGAATGGAAGAAACTGCCAGCCGAGTATCAGGCAGCGGTTCAAGCGGCAGCCTTTGAAGCCAATATGACGATGCTGGCTCGGTATGATACCCGTAATAACGAAGCACTCCAACGCCTGCTCCAAGGCGGTGTCACCCTTCGCCCCTACAGCAATGAGATTTTGGCAGCAGCAGAAAAAGCATCGTTTGAGTTGTATGACGAATTTTCTGCTAAGGATGCCGACTTCAAACGTATTTTTGTCGAATGGAAGCAGTTTCGCGATCGCGTCTATGCCTGGAACAACATCAACGAAGGCAGTTTTGCCCGTCACAGTTATGCCAACCTCAAGCTATAAACTCAAACTATAGAATTGGCTGTGCCGACAGATCGACCAGCCAGCGCACCGTTTGGGGAAAGCTGATCACCAAAAGCAACACCACCACTTGCAACACCATGAATGGAAACGCACTTTTGTGAATATCGACCGTGCTGATTTCCTTGGGGGCAACACTTTGCAAATAGAACAGAGAAAAGCCGACGGGAGGGGAGATGAAAGCGGTTTGCAAATTAATCGCCATCACCACCCCAAACCACACCATATCCAGTCCTAGCTGTTGGGCGGCGGGCACTAACAGGGGCATGGCAATAAAACAAATTTCGATAAACTCTAAAAACACACCCAGAATAAAAATCACAATATTACTGACAATCAGAAAGGCAATCTTGCCACCCGGCAAATTGACCAACAGATCTGTAATCAGAGTTTTGCCGCCCAACCCATCAAAAACAATGCCAAAAAACGCCGAGCAAAACAAAATCATCAACACCACCGATGACACTACCGCCGTGGAGTGAGCCGCCGATTTAATCAATGTCCAATTGAGTTTCCGATTCAGCGCCGCCAAGCCACAGGCTCCCACGGCTCCGACTGCGCCTGCTTCCGTTGGGGTCGCGATGCCAAAGAAGATGCTGCCCAAGACGGCAAAAATCAGCAGCAAGGGTGGAATCACGGCTTTCATCACTCGTCGTATCAGCGCCATCCCACTGAGTTGTCGAGCTTCCAGCGGCAGTGCAGGGGCGACACTCGGATTGAGAAATGCCAGTCCCAACACATACAAGGCATAAGATCCCGATAGCATCAATCCTGGAATTAACGCCCCCAAAAATAGGTCACCCACCGACACGCCCAACTGATCGCTTAAGACGAGCAGCACTAGGCTAGGAGGCAGAAGTTGTGCCAAGGTGCCCGATGCAATGATCACTCCCGCCGCCAGTTGTTTGTCATAGCCGTAGCGCAGCATCACTGGTAACGCCAGCATTCCCATGACGATCACCGTGGCGGCTACAACGCCTGTGGTTGCCGCCAGCAAGGTGCCGACAAAAATCACTGCCAGTGCCACTCCGCCCCGCAGGGGTCCCAGCACAATTCCAATAGTCTCCAGTAGTTCTTCTGCCAGCCCCGATTTTTCTAATACTGCGCCCAAAAACACAAAAAAGGGAATTGCCAACAGGGTGAAGTTGGACATGGTGCCAAACCAGTTGTTCGACAGCAGCAGCAGCAGACTGGGATCAAACGCGCCAACAAACCAGCCGATCGCCCCAAAGATCATCGCCGTTCCCGCAAATGAAAATGCCACCGGATAGCCCGTCATTAGGATCAAAAAGAAGCCAATGAACATTGCGATCGCCAACCACTCAAAGCCCATAGTTTTTCTGCTCAAACGTTATGTTTCGCGGTGTCAGGTGATTTAGATGAGGGTCGGCGGTGAGATCCGTGGAATAGACCCATAGCAATCTATTCAAGGGGCACCTGTTCTACATCAGATTGAATAATTTGTGCGCCCTGCGTGTATCCCTTCAAAATCGCCAGATATTTAATCGCTTGCGAAATCGCCTGAGCGAGCAACAAGGCAAAAGCAACAATCAGCATTGTTTTGATGGGTGCTCGCGGCAAGCCCTCTGCATCTGGGGATAACTCCCAACTTCCCCACGACCCATCGGGTAAATATCCCCAAGATTGCAAAACAGGGTTAGCACTCACCCAGATTCCCAGTACACAAAAGGGAATCAAAAAAAAGACTGTGCCCAAAAAATCGACCATCGCCTGTCGTTTTTCGCTCCAGTGAGCATAGAGAAAATCAACTCGAACGTTCGCCGAATGTTTCAGGATATAAGAAAATCCTGGAAGAAACATCAATGAAAATAAATACCATTGCAGTTCGATCAACGCATTGGACGAGAGTTTGAGTCCAATCAAGCGTCCGATGTAGCGAGCAACGACGTTGTAGAACCCAACCGCGATCGTCAAAATGACCATCCACGCGCTAAAACGACCGAGAACGTCCGTGACGCGATCGATAGCCTGAGAGAGTTTGAGGAGGGCGCGAATATGGGAAGGCTTGAGAAAGGTATGCAAGACTAAGGACTTTAATAGAGCCTATAAGTTTTGCATACGATAATATCACGCTGGTTTGACCCGAAAGCCGAGGTGAATAAGATGGGCGTTGCTGAATGCAAGTATGATTTTTGACTGTAGGGGTAGGTCTTGTGCCTACCCTGACGTAAGTGGAGGGCAACCACAAGGGATTGCCCCTACAAATTTCCTCCCCAGATTCAGCAATGCCTAAGATGCTGGGTTGCCCTTACTTTAAATCCTTCTCCTTATGGAGAAGGACTTGGAATATAAGCTCAATTTTGGTGCGATTTTCCTAAGTACTTAGGCGATCGCACTACTTTCGATCGCACTACTTTCGATCGCACTACTTTCGATCGCACTACTTTCGATCGCACTACTTTCGATCGCACTACTGCCCAACTGG
>JBGTAZ010000157.1:0-6257 GCA_041749615.1 Leptolyngbyaceae cyanobacterium
TTGACCGACACAGAGGATCAAAGGGGCGTCAGCCTCACGTTGCAAAGCCGTAGGCGTTTTTGCCTTAACTTGACTGAAGTCAACGAAGTTATAAATTACGGCAACCTTTTTGTCTTGGGCAGCTACTTCAGGGAAGTAATGATTTAAATCATTGAGCGTGACTTGGGACACACAGGTTAAGCCATCGCTATGATGTACACACTGCTGAAAAAATAAGCGATTGAAGAACGCCTGCTGACGACCAAAGTTTTCAGGAAATTGGTAAGGATAAAGATCATGAATGGTTGCTACTACGGGGCAAGGAAAGCGAGAGCGGAAGAACGGCAGCGGGAACGCCAAATGGACTACATCAGGCGCAAGCTGCCGTGCCAGTGTGGGTAGCCCAAACAAAAACCAAAAGTTTCTCGAAATTGAGCTATTTTTGATATCAACTTCAATAATTTTAATTTTTGGGGATGATAGTGCAAAGGCGGTCTCAAAATAGTTTCTTTGCCATGCTCCAGTTACAAATGTGATCTGGCTGATTTGCTCTAAATCTGCTAGACAACGGGCAAGATTCGCTGCGTATCTACAGACGCCTGTTGGCTTCACAGGTCGGTGTAAAACAGCAATTAAAATATGCATTTCTCATTTACAGCCATTATAAGAACCGGTTCTCTGAAACTAAGACCGCTAGGAAAGCTAAAGACGAACAGATTGGCTACTCAAAAATATGTTGAACGTACTCACTAAGAACTAGATCATAGGAGAATTCTTTCTCCATAAATTCTCGACTATTTCGCTTCATGCTTGAGATCAATAATTTGTCTTCAACTAGCACTGTTAATTGATCAAGTAGCTCTGTTTGAGAATCACAAATATAACCATTTATACCGTTTTGGATTACTTCAGAAGCCCCCAGCGCGTTTTTTGTAGTAAGAATCGCTAACCCAGCACAAGCAGCTTCCCCTAGAACCGATGGATAACTGTCGCAAGTTGTAGGTAGAACAAAAAGGTCATGTTTCCTGAACAGTTCAATATGTTCTGGTTGTCCATAACGCACTGCAACCTGCTCTACAGCAGCTTCAGAGCCAGCTTCAATAGAATGTCCTGTAACCATTGTCATCTTCAACCCTGGCTTGTGATGATGTAACTTGAACCATTGAAGCAGAACATCACCTCCCTTACGTTGAAAATCTCCACCTACGAATAGTATTCGGATCTCATTGTCTTCACGCTCAATGCTAGGACTAAACATTTCCAGATCAGAAGAAAACGGGAGTTTAACTTTTTTAACTTTTTTAAGTGGAACATCATAATCTTTTACAATCTGTTCAACAATAGCTTCTGTTAAACCTAGAATAGCTTGCTGTGCATTTAAAACTTTTTGATGAATTGATGTCAACCAGGCAGGCGAACCTGAACTCTGCCAAATGGGTTCATATAGTTTTCTAGTCCAATCTGTAACAATATAGCTATTGTTATTTCTAGTCACAAAATAGGCGAACATAGCAGGAGAAACTCCCATAAACAGAATTCTTCTATTTTCGGATTTAGCTTTACGGATGGCTTTCCAGAGATGAATAGTTGATCTAAATCGCTTCAGTAAAAGGTAAAAATAGGTTAATGTAAAGATCGACCCCGGATGAGGAGTGCCCTGACTTGAAACAAACCGAAAAATTTGTAGATCGATTTCAGAAGAACTCTCGAAAAGACTAATAAAGCGTTTTTCGAAGCCTGCATTGCCTAAATCAACTGGGAAGGTAACTAATAGAAGCTTCATTTTCATCACCCTAAGTATTTCCTCTAAAACATAATTTAGTTTATAATAATTTTCAACATATTAATTGTGAAGAGGAATTTCTTTATTGAGGGAACGAATATTGCTGTAAGCTTGAGCAAACTGCTTGCCTTTTGCCTCCCAGCTATAGTAATCCCTAATCTTCTGTTGCCCTGCCTGTCCCATCTGCATACATAGTTCTTGATTTTCAGCCAGTTTAATCATAGCTTGGGCCAGATCCCGCACTGCTTGTTCTGGGTTTTCTGCGGCAACCTTAATGCCAACATCAGGAGTGACTAGCTCCGACGGCCCGCCTAAGTCTAGGCAAATCACAGGTCTTCCGGCTGCCATTGCTTCCAACGGAACCCACCCGCCTGAGTCGTGCAAACTGGGGTGAACCAATGCAGAACTTTGCCCTAATTTGACCAGAACATCCTCGCGTGGTAACAACCCAAAGAACTTGACCTGATGAGCAATTCCCAAATCCAAAGATAAAGCTTGCAGCCGCTGCAATTCAGGCCCATCTCCTAATATCCAATACTCTGCATCTGAAAGATTGGCTTGGGCAAAGGCTTTCAACCCCAAATAGATTCCTTTCCAGTGCAGCAACCGAGCAATGTTAATAAACCGGATAGGAGAAGTTAGAGGCACTGGGCATTGACTGAGTTGGGCAATTTCTAGCTCAGACAGCCCAGACTCAGACAGCCGTTCGACGTGGGCAGCCCCTAGCTGGTAAATTCGGTGGGCGGTGTCTTTGGTTGTGGCATAGATTACCGCACTCCGCCGCGCCGTCAGCTGCGTGAAAAGATCGCACTCACCGATGAAGCGCCACGCACCTCGCAGCGTTTCGTAAGTCTTATTTTTGAAGCTAAAATCGACCCAAAAGGCGGGCGGCGCAGATTCTCCGCCCCCAACCGGGCCCCAAACAAAAGGAATGGGGAGGAGCGATAGAAAGCTGGGGCAAGAGTAGCGAACAAAGGTGACATGGTGGGCTACATCAAATCCTACTTCGCGGTGTAGCTTGCGGGCGACAAAATAGGCTTGAATTTGCCAGAGGTAGTAATGCAGTTGCATGGCTCCCGACTGCCCCCAACTTAAGCTATCTTGCCAAAATGGTAATGTGAAGTAGACAAAGTGCAGGTTAGGGTTGGGATGGCGGGTTAACTCAGCTTCGATCGCCTCTCGGCTCTCATCGGGACGGGTTAATACCCAAACTTCGTGATGTTTAGCAACTTCACTGGCAACATTCCATCCCACTCCGCGCTCAGAGCCTTTCCCCGGTTCACACGAGTAAGCAGAGATCAAAATCTTCATGCATCAACCCCTTGTTTATTAAAGCTCTCTTGAATGTTTGACTAAGTGAAACCTTGGTACATTGAAACCTTTACAGGGTTGCCTGAGATGGTGATCAGGCAACCGGACGATGAATCTTTTCGTAGACTTGGGCAACTTGCTCTGCTGTGTTGTTCCAGCTAAATAATTGAACCCTTGCTAACCCGCGATCGATCAACTGTTGCCGATACTGAGCATCTTGATGAATCTGGCGGACGGTGGTTGAAATAGCTTCAACATCGGTGGGATCAACCAGAACGGCAGCATCACCTGCGACTTCTGGCAGAGAGGAACAATTCGATGTGATCACAGGAAGTCCACAAGCCATCGCTTCTAAAATGGTCAGCCCAAATCCTTCATAAAGCGATGGAGCGACTAAAATATCCGCTGAATTGTAAATCTTGACTAATGCCTCCTTGTCGGGGTTGCCAAAATGAATGATTTGCTGCTCTAGCTGATGTTGTTGAATGAAAGTTTGTTGATCTGGCGCAAATTTACCACCTGTTTTCCATAAACAAACCGGCAATCCTTGATCTTTTAATTGTTTAACGACTTGCAGCACAGTCAAAATATTCTTACGGTGATGAGTGCTGCCAACATTGAGTAAACAAATTGTGTCTGGTGGAGCATACTGCTGCCGTAGTGCGGTCTTTTCTGCCGATTCCAGCACTCGATAACAGGGTTCTACCCCATTCGGTACAACGGTCACTTGGTTGGGTTCAAGCTTCAGAAATTGATGGACATCGTGTGCTGTATTGGTAGACACTGCAATCACCTGCTCTGCCCGCTTCATTCCATTAATCGAGTAGCGCCACATTCCCATGCTGATCGCTGGAATGCGAGACTGTCCGCGTAGAATTTCGGGGTAAACAAATTGCACTAGGTCATGACAGGTGACAACTGTAGATTTACCTTTTTGGTTTAACCAGTAGGCCAGATGCCCGTCAGATTGGTCAATAATATGAACAATATCAGCATCAAGCTGGCTAACTGCGCGGGGATGTCGCCAAAACGTTTCATAATACTTTCGCAAGCCCGTACCCGACTGCCATAATTGATCTGGTTTGCTCCACGGAATTGGGGCAATCTCCTCAATCGTCCAGGTTGGGCGAACGGCTTTCAGCCCAGCAACGAGGTTGTCAGCATAAACTTCCATGCTGAAAGTTGAGCCAGGCACACGTCGCGCAATCATTACTCGCATAAATCGCCTCTCATTTAGGTTTTCTCCATGATTGAAGCGACGGGTTCATGAGTTTCAACAGGCTTCAACAGCGATCGCCATAAGCTGATTAGGCGCTGAGCAATGCGATCGTGACTATAGTGTTGATTCACACGATCGATACCATACTGGCTCACCTGTTGCCACCAGCTAGAGTCACGCATCATCCGTTCTAAAATAGCGGCGAGTCCCTGAACATCCTCTTCTTGAAACACCAAATCCGATCGCCCGATTACATTTGGAATTTCACCCGAAGATGAGCCGACAACCGGAATTCCCATTGCCATTGCTTCAATCAAAACATGACCAAACTGCTCTTTCCATTCGGGGGTTGTGCGAGAGGGCAGCACCAATACATCAAACTGGCTTAGTTCTGCTGGGGCTTGCTCATGCGGGACAGCACCATGCCAAACGACCAAATCTGCAATTTGTAGGTGTTCAGCTTCTTGCTTTAATGCTGCTTGATCAGATCCAGATCCACAAATAATGACGCGGCAATTCAGTTCTTTCTGTTGCAACGACCGAGCTGCCGCAAAAATTAGATCGATTCCCTTGGAGCGAGACAACCGACCCAAAAAGCCGATTTGGAAGTGGCGATCGCCAATTTTCATCTCATCCATTGAACGGTGAGGCGGCGCAAAAAAGTCAGGGTCAACGCCCATTTGTGGCATCACTTCCAGCAATCCGCTGTAACCCCATTGCCGCATAATGTTGGCTCCGTCTTGATTGCCCGGAATAATCGCTTTGACAGTATTTAGCACAAACTGGCAGAGCCACCAGCGAGGAGTCGGCAACTGCCGCTCCAGATTTTCCCAACCAAAAACTACCATTGGTGTTTTTGTGAGACGGCTCCAGATGGCTAGCTCAAAAGTACTGAGAGAAAATACTTCCTCTTCTACCTGGAGAATGTCAGGCTTAAAGTCATGGAGGACGCGCCAGAGATCCCAAGGGGTATACAGGTGAGCACCACCCTTACCCGTAAAGGCGACAGGGGCGGAGTAAAGATGTAGCGCAGGATAGGGGTTTTCGAGGGGCAATAGGCGATTCCATTCCAATGCTTTCCAGTTGCTTGGTGCTAAAAGACCCACCTCAACATTTCCTGTTTCAGCGATCGCATTCAACTTACCCTGGTTGACCCCAACCACATAAGCATGGCTGACAAACAACACCCGCAGCTTTCCCGGCGTTTTATCAACGAGAGGAGAGGTTGCTTGAATTGGTTCGGTTGTGCGAATACCAGCCATTGTCATTTTCCCTTCAAGGTTGGTGTTATGAACTTGTTAATGTTCGCAGTCGTTGAACCGTCCAACTGATCATTTTTGGACGGTAATGAGGTGCATAGAGCCAGGTAATTGCTGGTTCTGCCAGAGGTCGCGGCATAAACCCAACCCAGAGAAACCAGAGGCTATAAATCAACCGTTTTTGCCAGTTAAAGTCGGAGTATTTCCACAAACAGCGAATCCCTTGATAAACCAGCGTATGAGCGCGATCTTCAGGAATGGGATGATTCGCCGGGTCAAGCCGCAATGAGTTAATCCGTGACCACAATCGCCCAATGGATCGCTGTTCTAAGTCGGGTGGAACCTCGTACCCCAGTTCGGTCGCCTTTTTTACCAGCAAGGTGTAGTTTTGCAGATCATGGCGCACGAATCGTTGAAACCGTGCTGGGCTAACCGTTGCTAATGCCCATTGATTGGTGCCATGAATCCGATAAGCCCCTAAAGGTTCTTCGATCGCAGCCACCTCGCCATAGAACGGGATTAAGGTAGATAAGTAGTCATCTGCCGTAAGCTTGTATTCATCCGGAATGGGAAACAGGTCTTTCAGGGCGCTACGATTCAATGCATTTCCACTGGTAGGCGTGCTAACGTAGCCTCCGTTGGTAATCAAATCACGCCATACTTCTCCAGTCGAGAGCAGGCTAGAACCTTGAGGCATGGAGTAGCC